>CAZXSD010000014.1:0-31488 GCA_964642985.1 uncultured Sulfurimonas sp. | reverse complement strand
TTGATATATATAAAGTTATGTCAATGCAAGTAGCAACTCAACCTATGCTAACAGCTGCTCCAACTTCATACCCTGTTGTGATGGCTGCAATTATGGCTACACAACAGATAGAAGGGTAGTTTTAAATAAGCTAAAAAGTTATATAATGGATTAAAGACAGTTTATTATATAAGGATTATTTATGAGAGTAGTAATTGTAGGTGGCGGAATCGCTGCTGTTTATTTAGCCAACAACCTGAAAAAACAAAATTCATCCTTAGAAGTAACACTTCTAAGTGATGAAGAGAAAAAACCGTATGATAGAATTCATCTTTGCCGTTTAGTCGATGGAACTTCAACAACTGATGATATTTCACTACATCTTGACCCAACAGTCACATTAGAACTTTCTCAAAAAATCAACAAAATAGATAGAGAGAAAAAACGAGTTTACTCGGATAATGCAATGTTCTCTTATGACAAGCTTATTATCGCTACGGGTTCTTTGCCTATATCTCTCTTTGATATTCAAAATATTTCAAATAGTGCTATTTTTAGAAATGCAGATGATTGTGAAAGTATTAAGAATGGTGTTACTGGCAGAAATATTGTAATAGTGGGAAGTGGACCTATAGGGCTTGAACTTTTAGAGACACTTAACCAGATGCCAAATGTTTCAAACATTACACTGCTTTTAAGAGGTAAACATCTCTACTCTAAAAATCTCTCAATAGATTCTATAAAAATTATAGAAAATTGTTATCTTAATAGTGGAAAAATCACTATCTCTTATGAAGATGAAATAATAGATAAAGAGATTAAAAATAGAGAGATTATACTCCTTAAAACTAAAAAATTAGAGATTAAAAATCCTTTTCTTATTTTCGGAGTTGGTATTAAACCAAATATCGAAGATTTTAGAGATGCTTTAGAGTGTAACAAAGGTATTTTAACAAATCTATATATGCAAACACAAGATGAAAATATTTATGCGGTTGGAGAGTGTGCGGAGGTAGAAGAGTTTAATTTTGTAGCGGGTCATGTAAAAGAGTGTACGACTCAAGCAGACTCAGCCATATCCCATATACTTCAAAATGAACCTAAAGAGTTTGAACTTGAAATTAGTATAGATATGCTTAAAGTTGGAGAGTTTGACTTGGTTGAGGTTAATTCTCCAAAATTTAATACCGATTATGAAAAAGTTCTCATATCTTCTAAAGAGGATGCTCGTATTGATGAGTATTTTTTAACAGATAATAAGCTTACAAGATTTATAGGAATTAATTCAAATGTAGATGTTGGTTATATAGAAACACTTATAAATAGTGGTGAAGAGGTAGATATAAACTATCTCTATGAAAATAGACTTATAGGAGAGAGAGGACGACTCATCTGTAGTTGTGTGCATACTTATCATCAAGATTTGGTAGATATAGTAGTTCAAACTGGTATATCTTCATTTGGAGAGCTTTCAAACTTTAGTGAAGCTGGAAGAGTTTGTGGTAGATGTAAAGTGATGGTTCAAGATGTTATAAAAGAGTCTCAACATCTCATAGACCCAAATATGCCACGAAAAACACCAGAGGATATAAAAAGAGAGAAAGAGATTGCAGAAGTTCAAAAGCGTATAGATAAATATAATTCTGTTAATTCAAGAAATTCTCTTAGTAGTGAAAACTTAGAAGCTGCAATGGATTCTTTAGAGATAGCAAAGAGTGAAGTGAATAGTTGGATTTCGATGGTAACAGCAAATATGCAACTGCATCCAAATTTTGAAGAGGTAGTAGAAAAAGGTGTTAAATCTTTAAATAAAGTGCCTATTGTTTGGTTGGAATTAGCTGATTGTAGTGGAAATTCAGAAGCGTTTATTAAATCTGCCAATCCATCTATTGAAGATCTAATATTTGACTATATCTCATTAGATTATCATGAGTTACTTATGAGTGCTAGTGGAGACCAAAGTGAGTCTATTTTAGAAGATATTATAGAAAATCAGAAGGGTGAGTATATTCTAATAGTAGAGGGTGCTATACCTATGGCTATGGATGGAAAATATCTTCGTATCGGTCCAAAGGGTGAAACAGGTATAGAGTTACTGAGAAAGTGTGCAAAAGATGCAGCTTTAGTTTTAGCTGTTGGAAGTTGTGCTTTAGATGGTGGTATAGTTGCCGCCGCTCCAAATCCAACAGGTGCAGTTGGTGTTTCAGAAGCTCTCAATCGTAAAGATATTATAAATTTACCAGGATGTCCAACAAATCCAACTAATATAGTAGGAACTTTACTCTCATATTTAATGTTTGAAGAGTTACCAGCACTAGATAAATTCAACCGTCCATTATGGGCTTATGAGGGAAGAGTACACGATAATTGTGAACGTAGAGGTCATTATGAACTTGGCGAGTTTGTTGAGGAGTGGGGAGATGAAGGTGCTAAAAAAGGGTATTGTCTCTTTGAAATGGGATGTAAAGGTCCCTATGCAAATGTGAACTGCCCAACCATGAAGTTTAATCAAGGAACAAGTTGGCCAGTTCAAGCAGGACATGGTTGTATGGGTTGTACGGAGATAGGTTTTGTAGATAAATTTGCGAATGAGCGTAAGTATGTGGAGGATGAAACAAATGAAAACTAAAAAAATAGTAATAGACCCAATAACTCGTATAGAAGGTCATCTACGAGCTGAAGTGGAAGTAGATGAAAATGGTGTAGTTCAAGAAGCATGGGTAAGTGGTCAGCTTTTTCGGGGTATAGAAGTTATACTAAAAAACCGTGACCCTAGAGATGCAGGACTTTTAGCTGGACGTATCTGTGGTGTTTGTACAAATTCTCATTTTCGTGCAGCTGTAAGTTCGGTTGAAGATGCTTATTCACTTGAACTTCCAAAAAATGCAGAGATTATTCGTGATTTAATGGCTATGGCTCTTTTTATTCAAGACCATGTTGTGCATTTTTATCATCTTCATTCGCTTGATTTTGTAGATGTTACATCTGCTTTAAGTGCAGATGCAAAATTAACAGCTAAAGAAGCTTTAAAATATTCAGATGAGCCATTTAGAAACTCTCACACTCATTATGAAGCTACTTTGGTAAAACTCTCTAAGTTTGTAAAGGCTGGTAAACTTGGACCATTTTCTAATGGGTACTGGGGACATAAAGATTATAGACTTACTCCAGAACAAAATCTCATAATGATTTCACACTATCTTGAAGCATTAAAATTTCAGACAAATATATCGAAAGCGGTAGCTATTTTTGGTGGAAAAACACCCCATCCTCAAAGTATAGTTGTTGGTGGTGTGACAAGTGTTGCAGATATGTTAAATCCTCAAAGATTGAATGATTATCTTTTTATTATCAAAGAGGCAAAAGATTTTATAGACCGTGCTTACCTTCCCGATACTAAACTTCTTGCTATCGCATATAGAGATGAGATAAAAGCTGGAGTAGGTCGAGCTAATGGTAATTTTATGTCAGTTGGTGGTTATGAGTTTGATGATAAAAAACTTTTTTGTGATGGGATTATTTATAATCATGACTTTGAAAATATAGAAAATTTTGATGAGAGTAAAATAACAGAAGAGATAGATAGAGCTTGGTATACAAAAGAGCCATTAGATAATGAGATAGAATATACAGACTTAAATGAAGATGGTTCTCTGAAAACTGCTAAAAATGATGATAAATACTCATGGATAAAAGCACCACGTTATGATGGAAAGGTTATGGAAACGGGACCTCTTGCACGTGTTTTTATAAGTTATAAAAAAGAGAACTCTCTTATAAAATCTTTTGTAGATGAGTTTTTAGAAGATACAGATTTAGAGTTAATGGACTTATCTACAGCAGTAGGACGAAATGCAGCACGCTCAATAGAGACGAGTTATATTTGTGAATATATCTTTAAACTTGTATCGCGTTTGATTCAAAATATAAAATATTATGACACTGACACTTGGGTGAAGTTTGATTTTGATTCTTTAGCTAAAGAGAGTAAGGGAAGAGCATTTTTTGAAGTGCCTCGTGGTACACTTTCACACTTTGTAAATATTAAAGATAAAAAAATAGAGAATTTCTCCGTTATAGCACCAACAACATGGAACGCAACTCCTAAAAATTTAGATGGAGTAAGAGGAGCTTATGAAGAGGCTCTTGTTGGATTGAAAATAGAAGATACGTCTAAACCTTTAGAAGTTTTAAAAGTGCTTCACTCCTTTGACCCTTGTTTAGCTTGTGCAGTTCATGTTATAGATGCAGATAAAAAAGAGTTAAGCCGTTACAATATAAGAACACTTTAAAAATAGATGGCAAAAAATATAATTATAGGAGTAGGAAATCTACTCTTTTTAGATGATGGTATAGGTGTTATAGCCGTAGAGTATCTAAAACAAAACTTCTCATTTTCTTCAGAACTAGAACTTCTTGATGGTGGGACATTGGGTTTTAATCTGATAGAGTATTTTTTAGAGTATGACAATGTTTTTATACTTGACACTATCTCTATGGATGAAAAAGTTGGAGAGATATTTAAAATACCATCTCATGAACTTCTTGGAAATGGTGGTTATAAAAACACAGCCCATGAGGTTGAGGTAGTTTCAATGTTAGAAGCTTGTGAGTTGTATGAAACCAAAGCAAATGTGACTATTTTGGCTATTGTTCCTGAGGATATTGTAACTATTGAGATTGGTTTGAGTAAAGCTCTTGAAAATAGGTTCGATATTTTTGTGGAGACTGTACTTGGAGAGATAAAAGCTTTGAATATAGAGGTTATTGAAAAAAACAATAGGTCTGTAATAGAAATTTTAAAGAATATGAAGTAGTCTTCACTAATTCATAGAGTTGGGTGTATTTAATAAAACACCTTATACCCTATCCCATGTACATTATGTATAATATTTTCAGGGAGTTTTTTTCTAAGATTTTTAATAAGTGTTTTTAAAGCATCTTTTTTTGGATAATAGGTTTCATCCCAAACTTGTTTAATAATATCATCATAAGAAAATGGATGGTTAAATCGAGATAATAACAGTGCAAATGTGAGTGTTTCTTTCTTTGTTAGAGAGATATTTTCTATGCTATTACATGTTAATATTTTAGATTCACAATCCCAACTATATCCGTTGTTTAAATTGATTGTTTTTTTTAATACAAGTTCATATTTTGATATCTCTTCTATAGCCAAATCAAGTGCTTCTTTTAACTCTTTTCTTGAGATAGGTTTGACTAGATATCGAGTTAATTTTAATTCTGTAGCTTGTAGTAGATATTTTTTATCAAAAAAAGCACTTAGTATTATAATCTTCGTTTTTTGATCATTTTCTCTAATCATTTTTATCAATTTTAAGCCATTTATCTTTGGTAAATTTATATCAACAATCATAATATCAGGTCTGTTTTGTTGATATATTTCAAATGCTTCTTTACCATCACCTGCTTCATATACCTTTTTAAAATAAGTACTTAAATAGAGTACATAATTTTTTCTGAGCATAGGCTCATCCTCTACAAATAAAAGTTTATATGGTAATAATGTATTACTCATCTGTTATTTCTTCCTCTATTTTTATTAAGAATATCGCTCCAACATCACTATTTTTCACACTTATCTCTCCATTAAAACTTTTTTCTATAATTATTTTTGATATTGATAAACCTAATCCTGTACCATTTTTTTGATATTTAGTTGTAAAATATTGTTCAAAAACTTTATCTATATTTTCAAGAGCTATACCACCAGCATTATCAGAAATAGAGATAACTATGCTATTTTCAAGGTTTGTTATATCTATTTTTATAGTTGGTGATGTAATCTCTTTAGCGTTCAAGGCATCAATGGCATTATTAAGTATAATTAAAATTACTTGTTGTAACTCATTTTCATATCCAAAATATTTATGTTTCTTGTGTAGGTCAATAATGATATTAATATTATTAAAACTTATTACTCCGTCTAAAATATATAAAGATTTTGAGATAGTATCTTCTAAATAAAAAGAAGTTTTTATCTTGTTATCATCAAAAAAGTTTTTAAAATCATCTATTGTTGTGGACATATATTGTGTTAATGATTCTATCTCTAAAAGTTTATCCTCTATAAAACTGTTTTTAATCTCTTTTCTAAGGAGTTCTGCATCTATATTTAAGACAGAAGAGTTTATTATAGAGAGAGGTTGTCTCCATTGATGAGCGATATTTTCCAACATCTCTCCCATTGAAGCAAGTTTATTTTGATGAAAAAGCATTTTATCTTTCTCTTGTGATTTTTTTAACTCTTGTTTAAATTTTATCGTTATCTCTTTATGCAATTTTTTAATAAGATAATATCTATAAGATAGTATAAGGAATATAAAAGCTACTACAAAAATAAAGTTTATAAAAAGATTATAATCAAAATATCTTTTATGTTCGAGTGAAATCCATCTATATATAATATCTTGTTGATTTTCAAGACTGATACTATCGACAGCTTTTTGAAATATATTTAATAAAATTGTATCATCATTTCTAACTCCAATTCCAAGTTCCCAATTTTCATAAAATTTACCAGTAATTTTTAAGTTACCTTCAAAAGATGTTTGAAGTATATAGGAGATACTACCAAGTGTACCGATATACCCAAACACTTTACCATCTTCCACTTTTTGTAAACCTTCTTCAATATTTTCAACTTCAACAATATTAATATTTGGATATTTAGTTTTTAATATTTCAATAAATGCATAACCTTTTGGTATAGCTAACTGTTTATCTTGAATAAGAGATATATTATCTATAAAAGCGATATCTATTTTTGTAGCTATTACAAGAGGGATTTTTAAATAGGGTGTTGTAAAATTGAGATACTTTTTTCTTTCAGGTGTTTGCATAACTAAAGACATAATATCACATTTTCTATCTTTTGCAAATTGTATAGATTCTGCCCAATTTTTTGTTTGAATGACATCTATTTTTAAGTTAAACTTTTCTCTAAACATATTAAAATAATCAGCACTCATTCCAATATGTTTAGAATTTTCATCAAATTTTTCATAAGGCATCCAATTTGGGTCTATACACATAGTAATAGTTTTTTTATTTTTTAAATACGCTTGTTCTTCACTATTTAATGTTATTGCATTGTTAGCAAAAAGATTGATACTTAACAGAATAATATATATTTTGGATTTCATTATATATTATATAGTAAGTATGGAAAAAAGGAGTATAATTTATGAAATACACACTTTAGCAAACTAGAGGAGTCTAAGATGCAACATTTAATAGGACAAAGTTGGCACAGTTTAGAGGACAAAGAGATAGTAGAACTTTTTGAGAGTGATGTAAGTGATGGTTTAGGTTCACTCGGGATAAAACATAGGGAAGAGTTTTTTGGTAAAAATGCTCTTAAAGAGAAAAAACAAGATTCTTACCTTAAAAAGTTTCTTCTTCAATTTCATAATGCACTTATCTATATACTTCTAGGGGCTTCTCTTGTAACTGCTTTTTTGCATGAATGGGTAGATAGTGGAGTTATTTTTAGTGTTGTTATAATAAATGTAATTATAGGTTTTATGCAAGAACTTAAAGCACAAGAAGCGATAGAGTCTTTAAAAAATATGATGACTACTGAAGCGATAGTTATACGTAACTCTACAAAAATAACTATATCTTCAGAAGATTTAGTACCTGGGGATATAGTTTTACTGGAGTCAGGGTCAAAAGTACCTGCTGATATGAGACTTTTATATGCACAAGATTTAAAAGTTGATGAGTCTATGCTAACAGGTGAGTCTCTTTCAGTTTTAAAAAATATAGAACTACATCATCAAGATATAACACTTAATGATAGAAAAAATATGACCTATTCAGGTACATTTGTGACGTATGGTAGAGCTAAAGGTTTGGTCGTTGCAACGGGTGAACATACAGAACTTGGAAAAATTGCTCATCTTATAGAAGAAACAACACCGATGGATACACCTCTTACAAAAAAAATCTCAGCATTTTCAAAAATTTTACTTTATCTGATTTTAACACTTGCTTTTTTTACCTTTGCAATTGGGATTTTAAGAGATAATAGTGCAGTAGATACTTTTATGGCATCTGTTGCTTTAGCGGTTGGAGCGATTCCAGAGGGGCTTCCTGCTGCTGTTACTATAACCTTAGCGATAGGGGTTAGTAGAATGGCAAAGAAAAATGCCATTATAAGAAAACTCCCAGCAGTTGAGACCTTAGGAAGTGTAACTACTATATGTTCAGACAAAACAGGAACACTTACTCAAAATAAGATGAGTGTGACAGATATATACTGTTCCAATACAAACTACACATTAACTGGTAATGGATATGAACCAAAGGGAGAGATATTTGAAGATGGTGTTAAAGTTGATAGTGTAAATGACTCTCTTCAAAGATTATTACGAGTGGGCTATCTGTGTAATGAGTCTTATTTAGTAGAAAAAGATGGTATTCATACTATTAGTGGAGACCCAACAGAGGGTGCTTTACTTGTAAGTGCAATGAAAGCTGGATGTGATGAACATAAACTTAATAAAGGGTTTCCAAGAGTAGATATATTACCTTTTGAATCTGATAGACAGTATATGGCTACGATAAATAAAGAGACAAGTTCAAGTAAAAATCTTATCCATATCAAAGGTTCTATTGAGAAAGTTTTAAAAATGTGTAATCAAGAGCTTATAGATGACACATTAGTCGAGATAGATAGAGAAAAAATCTTATTTCAAGCAGAAACCTATGCTTCTCAAGGTTTAAGGGTTCTAGCACTTGCTCAAAAAGAGACAAATGGAGATAAAATTAACGATAGAGAGTTAGATAAAGGATTTATATTTTTAGGTCTTCAAGCGATGATGGATCCACCTCGTCCTGAAGCGATACAAGCAGTAAAAGAGTCTAAAGATGCTGGTATAAATATAGTAATGATTACAGGTGATCATATCTTAACAGCTTTTTCTATTGCTAAAATGATGGCGATAGTAGATAAAGATGCAAGATTTGAGGATAGTGTTTTACGAGGCGAAGAGCTATTAAAATTATCAGATACTGAGCTTATAGAAAAAGTTGTAACTGTGAAAGTATTTGCAAGAGTAGAACCTGAACAAAAATTACGTATAGTAGATGCACTTCAAGCAAGAGGTGAGATAGTCGCGATGACAGGTGATGGTGTAAATGATGCACCAGCCCTTAAACAAGCGGATATAGGTATAGCGATGGGTAAAGGTGGTACAGAGGTAGCAAAAGAGTCAGCAGATATGATTTTAAGTGATGATGATTTTAGTTCAATAGCCCATGCAGTTAAAGAGGGTCGTATAGTATTTGATAATCTTATCAAGTTCATCACATGGACACTACCTACTAATCTTGGAGAGGGACTTGTTATTTTAGTTGCTATCGTTCTAGGATTTAATCTTCCTATTTTACCAGTTCAGATACTTTGGATAAATATGTCTACTGCAATTTTCTTAGGCTTAATGCTTGTTTTCGAATCTGGTGAAAAAAATATTATGCTTCGAAAACCAAGAGATCCACGAGAGTCTATTTTAACAAAAAGTATGATTATTCAGATAATAGTTGTAGGGTTTTATATGTTAATAGCATCTTATTCGATGTTTAATTATGCTTTAAGTAGTGGATATAGTGAAGAGTATGCTAGAACTATCGCTGTAAATATATTTGTTTTTATTGAACTATTTTATCTTTTTAGTTGTAAAGAGCTAAATATTTCTGTATTTAAAACAGATATATTTAATAATAAATTTTTATTACTAGGGGCAGGTTTTATGGCACTTGCACAAGTGGCTTATACGCATACCCCATTTATGCAAACGATGTTTAAAAGTGAAAGTTTAGATATTATGACATGGATGCAGATTTTATTTATCTCTTTTGGTATTCTTTTTATAGTTGAAATAAAAAGAATTATTGTGAAATGATTACTTCTAGTATATTAAAAAGGAGTATTTATCCACTTTTTTTACTCTTTATTGCATATATTTTATTTTTAAGTAGTGATGCTAAAACAATTATTACAGGTGTTGCTGTCTTTTTAATCGGTATGGTTTTTATGGAGGATGGTTTTAAGCTCTTTAGTGGGGGAATGCTTGAAAATATTTTAAAAACAAGCACTTCAACCGTTCCTAAAGCGATAGGAACAGGTTTTTTAGCAACGGCAATAGTACAAAGCTCCTCTCTCATCTCTATAATTATAATCTCATTTTTAAGTGCTGAACTTATAACATTAAGTGGAGCGATAGGGGTAATTTTTGGCTCAAACATAGGAACAACCACAACTGCATGGATAGTATCAGCCTTTGGTGTAAAGATAAAAATAGCACAATTTGCGATGCCTATGATTATTTTTGGAGTGATATTTAGGTTTAATAAAACAAAAAACTATCAAGGCTTAGGAAATATCTTAGTGGGTTTAGGGTTTGTATTTTTAGGTATCAGTTTTATGAAAGATGGTTTTGATGCTTTGAAAAGTGGATTAGATTTAGCTCAATTTGCTATAGATGGTTATGTAGGTGCTTTAGTCTATATTTTAATAGGTGTAGTCGTAACCGTGGTTATACAATCTAGTAGTGCGACTATGGCACTTATTATCACTGCATTAGCTACAAATCAAATTTTATATTTCAATGCTTTAGAACTTGCTATTGGAGCAAATATAGGAACAACGGTTACCGCAGTTATAGGTTCACTTGCATCAAACTCAAATGGAAAAAGATTAGCCGTCGCTCATTTTATCTTTAATATGGTCACAGGATTTATAGCGATAGTTTTTCTCTATCAATTAGCTGATTTAGTAATATATCTTTCTCAGCATATAGGTATTGTACACGATGATTATGCTATGCAACTTGCTCTTTTTCATACTATATTTAATATTATAGGTGTTTTAGCAGTTGCTCCATTTACCCATAAACTTGTTCTATTTTTAGAGGGTTTATTTATACAAGAACATCAAGATATATCACGAGCAAAATATCTTGATAGTAGTGTTATTGAGGTTTCTGAAGTTGCACTTTTAGTGTTAAGAAAAGAGATTATCCATCTGTATGATAACTCTACCGAGGTACTTTCTCATGCTCTTTCTCTGCATCGTCATACGTATATAGGGATGAGTGAAGAGATAGAGGATATAGTCAAATCAAGTGTGACGAAGATAGATATAAATATTGATGATTTTTATGAGAAAAAAATTAAAATTTTATATGGTGACATCATACACTATGCAACTATTTCACAAGAGAGTATGAGTGTCCAAGATAAACATAAAATATATTCCTTGAAAATTGCTTGTAGAGATATAGTCGAAGCGATAAAAGATGTTAAAGTGTTACAAACTAATATAAATAGATTTATAAAAAGTAAAAACTCCTATATTAGAGAGGAATATAATTTTTTAAGAGAGGATATAGCCAAAACATTAGATGGAATTCATACATTAAGAAACAGTGATAGTGATGATTTTGATATTTTAGCAAAAATAAAAATCTTAGAACATAATCTCAATAGACTAGATATGATAGGAAATGGACATATAGATAATCTTATACGTAACAATCTTGTAGAGACAAAAATGGCAACATCACTTATAAATGATAGTGTATTTGCGTATGAAATATCTAAAAAATTAATTCATGTAGCCACCATTTTATGGATAGAAGATAGAGAAATTCAAGAGTTAGGAGAGGTATAATGAAGTTTGAAAAGTTATTTGAAAAGATAGAAAAATATTTTAGTAAAGATGAACAAGATGAAAAGATAAAATCTCAAAAGAGAGAAAAGCTTTCAAACTCCCTTGATGAAAAGATAGAATCTATGAAATTGAAGATTAAAGATATGAAAGATGAGGAGAAAAAGTTTACTAAAAAAAAGGAGTTGGAGGTTTTGCAGAAATTGAAGGTTAGGTTGGATGAAGATGGAAATTTATAACATATTACTTACTTTAGATAGATTCCGTGATAATCACGGAATAATATATTAGCTATTGTAGCTATTAAATATTTTTAGTAGCTATCTCATTATCTTTTCTGACTTTCTTATATTTTTTATGTCTAGGCTTTTTCTTCTTAGCTTTTACTACTTTTGGTAATGGTGTATGTTCAAACTCTTCAAGCTCTTTTCTAGGAATATCATATTTCATAACAAACTCAATAGTATCTAACATACCCTCATCATCTATATTTACAAATGAGATAGATTCTCCTACTTCATCAACATAACGTAGTGTTTTAAAATAGCTTTCAAAGGCGAAAGGTAAATCATAGTTTAAAACAGTTTTGATATTTTTAAGTTCAAGTGTATGAAGAATCATATCTGTTGTTATTAAAATATCTATCTCATTGTCATTAAAAGCTAAGGCTATTTTTTCACTTTGCTCTTTTCTATGATTACCATGAATTATAGATGCTTTTATATCTTTGTCATCTAAATAAGAAGCAAGTTCATCTGCTGTTTTTTTACTTTTACATATCACGACCATATTTGTATATGTATTATTTTTTAATAGTAGGTCAAAATGTACAGGTTTATCATGTTGCTCTACAAAATATACAACTTGTTTTGTGCGATTTCCTACACTTATATAGTCATAATACTTTTTTTTTGGTTTTGGTGTCTCTTCAGTCATTATACTTTCTTCTATCATTTTAGTTTTTTCCTTTAGAATGGTATTTTTTATAATTATATCTTAATCCATAATTAAATACTAAAGGAGTAAAATATCCCCTCAAAGGATAGCTATGAAAAAATTTATATTATTGAGTCTCTTAACATTAAGTTTATCAGCTAAAACAATTACTCCAAATGAGGTATATACACAGGCTATGCTTATTCAAGACCATATACATTATCTGTTAAAATATTATAATATTAAGCATGACCATGAGGGTATTTTGAAAAATGTTACGGTATCGACAAGGTTAAAACCTAGAAATAGTTGGCAAAAGGCTTATGAGATACTTGTTAAAATAAATATGTTAAGGTCTTCATATAATCTTTCTCGAGTCGAACCAGTAGGAATGGAACCAGTTGAACACTTAAATCCAGCTATGGTATATGGTATGACACAAAGAATTTTAGCCGAGATAAAAATATTTGAGGTGAGAAAGGGTATTGATGTGCCAATCTTTAAATTTAAAAATTTTATTCATAAAACTCCTCTTGATGTTTATAATAGTTTTTTTCATATTAGTGCCTCTTTTGATGAATTGAATCGTGCAGAACTCTCTCCTACATACGTATTTGCAGAAACTATGAGGATTTATGATGATTTAACTCTTGTTTTACATTATCTTAATATAAGTGATAACACTATTCCGAGTACAAGATTAGTAAAGGTAACAGTAGCAGATTCAATTAAAATAGCTATGAAAGTTTTAGAAAAACTTCAAAAACTGCAACGTAGTGTTGGGATTGAAAGTAGCGATTTTTCATCATTTGTAAAAGAAGATGCAACTTCTAGTGATGTTTATACTATTACAGGAATGATTCTTGCTGAACTTCAACCCTTAAAAGCATATATAGGACTTTCAGAGAGTATCACTCCTCCTGCTTTAAGATATGGCAAAAAAGTACCTGCAGATATAGAACAGTTAATGAATTGGAATTTAAGAAAATTAGCACTCATAAAAAAACTGGAAAGGAGATAGTTGATGAGAACAATGTCACTTTATAACAAAATATTTATAGTATTTTTAATTACTATGTTGCTCTCAATAGGAATGATAGGTTTTTATGGGTTTGATAGCACATCAAAAGCTTATACAGAGTCAGCTTATAAGTTAAGTGAAGAGAGTGTTAATAGCTTAACTTTGGAGGTCGAAACAACATTGGAGAATGTTCCTAAAGATGTTTTATATTTGACAAATTTTTATGCACTGAAACGTTTTATGATTTGGAATAGTATGGGGGAGGCTAAAAAAGCTGACCAATGGAAAAAAATATTTTCAGATGCCTTAGTTGACTTTTTAGATACTCAAAAAACTTATTATAAGGTAAGAATAATAGGCTTGGATGGACAAGAGATAGTAAGTACTCGATATAATAAATATACTGATACAACTTTTTTATTAAGAGATAAAGAGTTACAAAATAAAAATATGAAAAAATATTTTAAAATTCCATTGAAATTGCAAAAAGGTAAATTTTTTGTTTCTGAGATGAATCTTAATATGGAACATAAAAAGATAAAAAAGCCATTTATTCCTGTTATTCGATATTCAACGCCTATAATAGATGCAAATGGTGATTTACTAGGTGTATTTGTAGCAAATGTTTATGCAGATTCAGTTCTTGATATTTTAGAGAAAAGAATGAATAATAGTAATAAAAAGGGATTTTCATATTTTTTAGTTGATATTGATGGAAACTATCTTTATCATCAAGATAAAACGAAAAGATGGAATAAACAGCTTAGACATGGTTTTCATTTTAATACAGAGCATTTTATTTTAAATGATTATATTAAAGATAAAGAGGAAGGCTCATTTAGTAAGAATGGGAAAATTTACTCCTATCATAAAGTACAGTCATTGGAAGAACAACAAGATAAGTTTTGGTATCTAATCTCTGTTATAGATGAAGATATAGCATTGGCAAAACTTGATGAGTTTAAATTGATTTTTGTTTTGATGCTATTTATTGTTTTAATTATTAGCTTTGTCATTATTAGAAGATTTATTAAAAATATGACAGACCCTTTATCTAAAGTAACTGAACAGTTAAAATCACTCTCTTTAGGTAAGATACAAAAAGAGAAAATAGTTTATAGTTCAGATGATGAAGTTGGAGAGATAGTAAAATCAACGGCTACACTTGTTGATGCTATTGAAACAACTATTAAACAAGCCAATGCTATTGCAGAAGGTAATTTTAAAAGAGAGATAGCATTATTAGGTAAAAGTGATGAGCTAGGTCTTGCTATCAATAACATGACGGTACGACTCAAAGAGATTACAAATCTTGCTCAAAATTTATCTATTGGAAATTATGATGTATCAGTTATCGCTAGAAGTTCAGAAGATAGTTTAGGTTTAGCACTTATAGATATGGTTCAATATTTTGAAGCTATCACAAATGTTGCAGAGTCTATCTCTTTAGGTGAGCTTAATGTTAAATATAAGGCAAAAGGGAAAGAGGATAGATTAGGCTATGCTATTTTACAGATGATAAAATATCTTAAAAATATTTTAAAACAAGCAGAAGCTATCTCTAATGAAGATTTTACAAATTCTATTGAGATAAAGTCCAAAAATGATGAACTTGGAAAAGCTTTAACTACTATGACTACAATGTTAGAAAGTTCTAGTATTCAAAATAAAAATGAGATATATTTTAGTGAAGGTATTGGAAACTTTAGTGATAAGATGACAGGTGTTAGTGATACAACAGAACTATCTCGTATAGCTATATCTATTTTAAGTCGTTATGTTGGTGCAAGTAGCGGTGTTTTATATCATTATGAAAGTGAAAAAAAGCAACTTAACCTTATTGCATCATTTGCATATATATCACGTGATAGCTTATCTAATAGTTTTAAACTTGGAGAGGGTATTGTTGGTCAAGTTGCACTTGAAAAAGAGCCTATATTAATTAGAAATATAAAAGATGATGAGTTTAGAGTTCAGACGGGAACAACAGTTTCAAATCCTAAAAATGTGTATGCTTTACCATTGATATATGAAGATGAACTTTTTGGTGTAATAGAACTAATGAGTTATGATGAGTTTAGTGATATACATAAAGATTATTTAGCCAAAACAGCACTTATCTTTGCATCATCACTTCATACAACAAGTCAAAATTCTCAGATAAAGGTACTTTTAGAAAAGTCTCAAAGTGCTTTTGAAGAGTTACAGGTACAGAGTGAAGAGTTACAAGAGTCTAATGTTCAGATGGAGGAGCAACAGCAACAGCTTACTCTTCAATCTCGTGAACTTAAAATAAAAAATGAAACATTAGCTAAGGCAAAAGAGGATATAGACCAACGAGCAGAGGAGTTGGAAAAAGCTTCTAAATATAAAAGTGAATTTTTAGCAAATATGAGCCATGAGTTACGTACTCCTTTAAACTCTATTATTTTACTTTCAAAACTTTTAACTCAAAATAAAAATAAAACATTAAATGCTAAAGATATTGAAAAATCAGATGTTATCAATAAAGCTGGTAACGATTTACTTCTTCTTATTAATGATATTTTAGATTTAAGTAAAGTGGAATCTGGAAATATGGAACTAGATAAAGAACTTATTCAAACATCAGAGATAATAGATGAGATGAAAGGACTTTTCGGAGCTTTAGCAGAAGAAAAGGGAGTGAATTTTATCATTCACGATAGTGTTAAATCTAGCTTTTTAACAGATAAGATGAAATTTGCACAAGTGATGAAAAATCTATTAAGTAATGCCTTTAAATTTACTAAAGAGGGTTCAGTAACTTTAAGTATAGAGAGTAAAGGTTCTAATATTATCTTTAGTGTTAAAGATAGTGGTATCGGTATACCTGCAGATAAGATAGATACTATTTTTGAAGCCTTTAAGCAAGTTGATGGAAGTATCAGTAGAGAGTTTGGTGGAACAGGTTTAGGACTTTCGATAACAAAAACAATTATAGATTTAATGGATGGTACTATTAATGTAGAGAGTGAATTTGGTAAAGGAACTACTTTTACTGTTACTTTGGCTTTTGAGAATAATGAAAAGAGTAATAGAAAAAGTGTTGTAAAATCGCCTAAACAAGAAGAAGAACAAAAGCAGGAAGTATTAAAAGTTTCTAAAGTATCGACTACTATACCTATATTTGTTAATGATGAAGATGAAGATTTTTCTTTTGATGAGAATGAAATAAAAGGAAAAAATATATTAATTGTTGATGATGATAGTAGAAATATCTTTACATTAACTTCAACATTGGAGGAGATGGAAGCGGAGGTATTTAGTGCCTTTAATGGTAAAGAAGCGATAGAACTGCTTAAAGATGATGAGGTAGATGCGATAGATATTATTTTGATGGATATTATGATGCCTGTTATGGATGGTCTTAAAGCGATGGAAGAGATTAAATCCGATGATAATTTGAAACATATTCCAATTATTGCTATTACAGCTAAAACTATGCCTGAAGATAAACAAAGTTGTTTAGATGCAGGAGCGAATGATTATCTATCTAAACCTTTAAATCATAACGCACTTCTAAGTATGTTAAAAGCTTGGTTAAAATAGGATGTTACAATTTTTTCATAATAATAATGATAATAGTTGTAATATAGTTTTACATCATCCTATTGATAATGATAATATAGATAGTATAGAAAATCTATTGAGTAGAGATGAGGAGAATATAAGATATATTCTTAATTTTGGGCGTATTTATACTATAAATAAACGTTTAATATCTCTTTTATATAATGCAATTTTTGAAAAACATCAGTCTATTCATATTATCACTCATAAGGCAAAGTTAAATAAATATCTCCATAAACTAGGCTTTACTACAGCGTTTGTATCTCTGTTAAAAGATGATGTTGTTGATGTTTCAGAGATAAAAGTTGTTGTTATTGGAGGCAGTGCAGATTCATCTTATAAGATAATAAAGATTGTTCGTAATATCTCTTTGGAAAATTTATCTTTAATAATTGTTCAACATACTCAGCCCGATAAAAAAACTTTTTTTGATGAGATACTTGAGACATATACAAAATATAAAGTTTCTTATCCTAAAGATGGTGAAAAATTAGAAAAATCAAAAATCTATTTGTCACCGAATAACGAACATCTTTTAGTAGAAAATGGTAGATTTAAGTTAAGTTCATCTCCTAAATATAACTATTCAAGACCATCTATATCTTTGAGTTATGAATCCTTTGCACAAGAGTATAAAAATTCTTTACTAGTTATTCAGGAGTGTGGATATGCACAAGATGGTGTAGATAAATTAAATATTGTTCATAAAAATAGCGCACATATCATAGTTCAAGATGCAGATGAATGTAGTGCTAAAAGTATGGTTACTAAAGCTATTACTACTGGTTTTTATGATTATATTTTAAATACAAGTAATATTATTTTGTATCTTAATTTTTTAGATGCAAACTATACTCCAGTAGAGTGGGTTGAATATCTACTTGATATGATATATAAACAGTATGCTTATGATTTTAGGTTATATCAAAGAGATATGATAGAGAGACGTTTAAATATTTTTATGCTCAAGCATGAGATAAAGTTGATTAAAAATGCTATTGGGATTATTGTTTTTAATAAAACAGCATTTAAAAGTTTTTTCTTAGAGATTTCAATAAATGTTACTGAATTTTTTCGAGACCCTCAGTCGTATGAAGAGATAGCATCTTTTATTAGTAAAACATATAAAAACTCACGAAATATAAAAATTTGGAGTGCAGGTTGTAGTAGTGGAAAAGAAGCTTACTCTTTAGCTATGTTATTAGAATATTTTGATAAATTGAAAAAATCCATTATATATGCAACAGATTTTAATAATGTTATTTTAGATGAAGCGAGAAGTGCTGTTTATTCTATACAGAGTTATGAAATAGCTCAAAAGAATATTAATAAACTATCAATAGATATTAAAATAGATGATTTTTTACTGAGAAATGATAATTTTATAGCTATAAAAGATGAAATAATGCAAAATGTACTTTTTCTTCAACATAATTTAGCGACAGATAGCTCTTTTAATGAATTTGATATTATAATATGCAAGAATGTTATTATCTACTTTGATAATAATTTACAGAAAAAAGTCTTCCAATTATTATATGATTCGCTCCGATTTGGGGGACATTTGGTGATTGGTGAGAGTGAATTTATACACATTGATTTTGAAAGTAAATTTAAAAAATTAAGTGATAACCATAAAATATATAAAAAAGTAGATTAAGCGATGAAAACAAATATATTATGTATTGATGATATAAAAACCAACCTTTTTATACTCTCTAGTGTGATAGAAGATTATGATGAAGATAAGTACAATGTAATTATTGCAGAATCAGCATATAAAGGTCTGGAAATTCTTTTAAAAGAGCATATAGATATTATTCTATTAGATGTTATGATGCCTGAGATTAATGGTTTTGAATGTGCAAAGATGATTAAGTCAAATAAAAAGACAAGAGATATTCCTATCATCTTTGTAACAGCAAATAATGATGACCAAACGATACAAAAATGTTATAGTGTGGGTGGTGATGATTATATAAATAAGCCATTTAACCATATAGAGTTATTGTCTCGTATCTCTTTTCATCTGAAACTTCAAGAAAAAGAGCAGATGCTTATTCAAGAAAAAGAGTATATTCAAAGTATTTTAGACTTACAAGATAATATGATTGTTATTACAAATGAGACTATGGTATTAGATTCTAATCGTGCTATGTTAGATTTTTATAATGTTAAGAGTTTAAAAGAGTTTCAAGAGAGGGATAGATGTATCTGTAATACTTTTGTGCAAGAGGATGGATATTTTAGTTTAGATTTAGTTGAAAATGAAAAAAACTGGATTAATAAAGTTCTTGAATTATCTCAAGAGAATGATATTCTTGTAAAAATTTATCAAAATGAAAGATATTATATTTTTACAATAAAAGCTATGGTATTTCATAAATTATATATAGTGACATTAACAGATATAACAAAGATGTCTGAACTCACAAATAGTTACCAACATGAAGCAAACTATGATAGTCTAACGCAAATTTATAATAGAAATATGCTTCATCGTTTAATGGATAAAAAAATCTTTCAAACAGAAGATGACAAATCTACATTTGTTTTAATCATGATGGATATAGACTTTTTCAAAAAAGTAAATGATACTTATGGACACCTTGTGGGTGATGATGTGTTAATCAATATATCTCAGCTTATTAAAAAATATACAAGAAGCAGTGATATTTTTGCTAGATGGGGTGGAGAAGAGTTTATTTTAGTATTAGATACAGATCTTACTAAAGGTGTTGAAATTGCTAATATACTTAGAAAACATATAGAAAATGAAGTTTTTGATACAGTTAAAACTATTACTTGTAGTTTTGGTATTACACTATATAAAGAAAAAGATAATTTAGATACTCTTATTAAACGAGCAGATGAAGCACTATACAATGCTAAAGAGAGTGGAAGGAACAAAGTATGTCAAGTCATATAAATCACAGATATAACATACTTTGTGTTGATGATAATAAAAATAATCTTTTTACACTCAATGCACTTTTGTCAAATTTGGATGGTATAAGTTCTTTTGATGCTTTAGGTGCAAAAGATGCTTTAGATATATTGTTACGACAACACATTGACCTTATTTTATGCGATATTCAGATGCCCGATATAAATGGTTTTGAGTTAGCAAAGATGATAAAATCAAATAGAAAAACGAAAGATATACCTATAATATTTGTAACTGCCATTTTTAAAACTGAAGAGTTTATTCAACAGGGTTTTGAGATAGGTGCTATCGATTATATTACGAAACCTATTGATGATAATCAACTTTTAAGTAAAATAAAATTATATTTAAAAATATTTGAAGAAAAAAATAAATTAGCACATAGTGAAAAACGTTTCTATGATATAGCGCAAAGTATAGGTGATGGAATCTATACTTTGGATATAAATAATAAAACTACTTTTATAAATAAGGAAGCTTTAGCACTTTTAGGTTTTACATCTAAAGAGTTATTCAATAAAAATATACACGATTATATTCACTATAAAGATAATGAAAATAGAGAAATTTTAGCAACAGAGTGTAAAGTGCATCACTCTATGATAAGTGGCAAAGAGTATAGAAATGAGAATGAATTTTTAGTAAAAAAAGATGGAACAATATTACCTGTATCTATGGTTGCTACACCTTTATATATTAATAATGAAATAGTTGGAACAGTTGCTATTTTTAGAGATAAAACACAAAAAAACAAGATAGAAGCTTTAGAGGATGAAAAATCTAAAAATCAAGAGCAGATTATTCATTCTATGATAGATATGATAGAGTCTCGTGACTCATATACTGCTGGTCATACAAAAAGGGTTGCAGAGTATTCTGTAATGATTGCCAAAGAGATGAATTATAGTGATAAAGATATAGAGCTTTTAAGAAATGCAGCATGGTTACACGATATAGGAAAAATCTCTACACCAGATAGTGTTTTGCTTAAACCTGGACAACTTGACAATACTGAATATATACTTATTAAAGACCATCTTACAGCTGGTTATGAGATGTTAAAACAGATTGACCAATATACAGATATAGCAAATATTATGAGAGAACATCATGAAAAATATGATGGAACTGGTTATCCAAGGGGTTTAAAAGGTGAAGAGATTATTCCATTAAGTAGAATAATGATGGTAGCTGATGCATTTGATGCGATGACTACAAATCGTGTTTATAAACCAAGAAAAACTATTGAGGTAGCATTAGCAGAGTTAGAAGAGTTAAGTGCAAAGCATTTTCATCCTGAAGTTGTAAGTTCTGCCGTTATAGCACTTAAAAATATAGAGATTAACGATGATATTACACAACTTCCTCAAACATCTATTGAACAACAACGTTTTGCTTATTTTTATAAAGATAGATTAACAAATCTTTTTATAGTTGATTACTTATCACTTATTTTAAGGTATCATATAAATTCTAAATCAGTATATATGTATAATATAAATCTTCATCATTTTTCAGAGTACAATAGTAAATATAGTTGGAAAGAGGGAGATAAATTTTTGATAGAATTTGCTACATTTTTAGATAATCTTTATCCAAAAACAGTTGTATTTAGAGTAGAAGGTGATGATTTTATGATTTTAAGTGAACATAAGCTAGAAGACATTGAACAAAAAATGAAACAATACTCTTCTTTAGAAAATAGTATTGTTACTTGTAGTATTGAAGAGGAATTTATTGAGGATATTCATAGTTTTATTGGTAAGTAAAATTTTATTAATATCCAGCTAAATTATAATAAACATTATAACGAATCAATATTTTTTCTTTAGGTCTTGGATAGCGGCTATATGAATATTCTATCGTTTCTCTGGTGGTCTCATCAAGTGTAAAATAACCACTTTTTTGTAAAAATTTAAAATCTGTCATATCTCCATTTTCGTGGAGATAAAACTCTATTATATTTGTTCTATTGACATTAAGATTATTTTTAATGTTTACACTTGCTACACGAGTCAAAACTTGTTGAGTAATTCTTCTCATAATCTCTTGATTGTCTATGATATATTTTTGTTGACCCTGAGTAAGTTTACCAAACTCTTCTCCATACAACTCTTTAATATTTTGATTAATATTACTATGTGAGTAATCTTTTTTTTCTTTAATTTTAACAATTTGAGTAGATTGATCTTCATACATCCAAGCCATAGGATCTATAATTTTTTGAGGTACCTTTTTTTTAAGAGGAATTTTTATCTTTTCAGCTTGAATTGATTTAATTTCTTTTATAACTTTAGGTTTAGGTTTAGGTTTAGGTTTAGGTTTAGGTTTAGGTTTAGGTTTAGGTTTTATAATCTTTTTAAGCTGTGAACCCTTTGGCATAGGAGGAGCTATTAGGGTAGGTTTTATCTTTTTAGGTTTTTTTTGAAGAGCAGATTTTTTATCTATTTTTGGCATCTCCTTTAATGATATTTTTAATCTTTTTTCTTGAGGAATCTCTTTTTTTGGTATTATTTTTAAGTTATCTTGAATAAAAAAAAATAGAAGTAGGATGATGATATGTATAAGAAGTGCTACAAAAAGTGCAAAATAAGTTCTATTCAAAATTTTCCATTTAATATATTTAGAAAAATTATAACAGATGAAAATTAATCATTATATTTCTTATGCCTATTAGTAGAATAAAAGTGAAATCTAAGAGATTAAAAAAATGGCTAACTCAAAACACCCATTAAGTGTTCTTTAATAGAAAAAGAGTATTTGATGCTTTTTCCATTTGTATAAAGTACACTATCATGAACGATTTTGTGAGATGGTATAGTGCTAGATACAGTCAAAAAATGATACACTATCTTTATGAAAATAATTTATACAGCACCCGTTTTAATCATTATCTTAGTTGCCATAGCACTCTCTTTTTTTAAACAAGAACCAAAAAAGGAAGAACCAAAAGGTAAGCGTTATGAAAAATATTATCAAACAAAAATGTGTAACAAATTAGATGGTATTATAGAGTATAGACTACCAGACAGAACAAGAGTAGATTGTTTAACCGATGACTATGCCATAGAGGTAGATTGGGCAAAAAAATGGGCTGAAGGTATAGGTCAAGCACTTTATTATGCTCAGATGACAGGAAGAGACCCTGCTGTTGGACTTATTGTTGGTAAAGGCGATGAACGTTATTTAAAACGTTTAAAAAAAGTTGCAGATGAGTTTGATATTAAGATCATTATTTTGAAGAAGTAGGAGATTTTAAATGAGTGAATTAGAGAAAGATAAATATTAATATTTTGTAAGTCGTACTTTCAATGGTACAAATATTGAAGATTTAAAAAGGTATTTATAAAAATTTGATGTTCGTGAAGAATGAGATTATTGAAAAAATTAAAAAAGAAAATAGATAAAGTTTTTAGGAGCTAAAAAGAATGAAAAAACTACCAATAGGCATACAAACATTCAAAGAGATAAGAGATGATAATTATATCTATATAGATAAAACTAAAGAGGCATTAGAACTTATAGAAAATTATAAATACAGCTTTCTATCTCGCCCAAGACGTTTCGGAAAATCACTTTTTTTAGATACTTTACATAATATATTTGAAGGGAAAAAAGAGCTTTTTGAGGGATTATATATTTATGATAAATGGGATTGGAATATAACGTATCCTGTTATTAAAATTAGTTGGGATGGGAATTTACAAACTTCTAATAATCTTGAAAAAGTAGCTATAAATAGTCTTAATCAAAATCAAGAAAGACTGGGTATAAAGTGTGAAGATACTGAAAATTTATCAATGTGCTTTTTAGAACTTATCCAAAAGTCTTACGAAAAATACAACCAAAGAGTAGTGATTTTAATAGATGAATATGATAGACCTATTCTCGATACAATAGATAATATTGAACAATCACAACTAAACAGAGAGTTTATTAAAGGGATGTACTCAGTAATGAAAGGAGCAGATGCTTATATTAAATTTGTTTTTTTAACTGGTGTGAGTAAGTTTTCTAAAGCTTCTATTTTTAGTGGTTTAAATATGCTTACTGATATATCTTTAAATCCAAAGTATGGAAATATTTGTGGTTATACTCAAAAAAATATAGAAAATGAATTTTTACCTTACCTTGATGGTGTTGATTTAAAAAAAGTGAAAGAGTGGTATAACGGTTATAATTTTTTAAAAGATGATGTATATAACCCTTTTGATTTATTGCTATTTATTGATAATGATTTTAAATATAAGAACTATTGGTTCGCAACAGGAACACCAAGTTTTTTAATAAAACTAATAGAAAAAAACAACTACTTTTTACCAAAACTTTCAAATTTGAGAGTAGGAGAAGAATTATTAGATAGCTTTGATATAGATAATATTAATCTCGAAGTAATACTATATCAAGCTGGGTATTTAACTATTGATAAGATGGTAATAGATGAAGATTTAGATATTATTGAGTATGAATTGAAGCTTCCAAATAGAGAAGTTAAACAATCTTTTAATGATTATATTATTCAAATACTTCTGAAAAAGACAGATTATAATATTGATAAGAAAAAGATTATTGTAGCACTTCGTAAAGAAAACTTAGAAGATTTTAAAGATGCATTTATAGCTATTTTTTCTTCAATACCTTACAATAACTATACAAATAATAATATTTTACATTATGAAGGGTTTTATGCTTCAGTTGTATATATTTATTTACAATCTTTAGGTCTTGATATTGTTGGAGAAGATGTGACAAATAAAGGAAGAATTGATTTAACTGTTAAAATAGATAATTTAATATATATTATTGAGTTTAAGATGGGAAAAGGTAATGCTTTAGGTCAGATAAAAAGTAATAATTATGCTCAAAAATATCTTTGTGAAGAGAAAGATATTTATTTAGTTGGGATTAACTTTGATGAAGATGAGAGGAATATTAGTGGGTTTGAGTGGGAAAAATTAAAATGACAAATAAAATAATAATAGCAACAAGTGGAGCAAGTGGAGTAAACTTAGGTTTAAAAACTCTTAAACTTTTACCAGACCATATAGAAAAACATTTCATAATGTCTGAAAACTCTCAAATAGTTTTAGATAAAGAGATGAAAGATGTTGTAGTGCATAATAATGACGATATATCGGCTAGTATCGCTTCAGGTTCATTTGGTGTAGATGCTATGATAATTGTACCTTGTTCTATGAATACTCTTGCAAAAATTGCTTGTGGAATATCTGATAACCTTGTTACACGTTCTGCTAGTGTGATGATTAAGGAGCAAAAAAAACTTATTCTTGCTCCTCGTGAGATGCCTTTTTCTGCTATTGCTTTGGAAAATATGCAGAAGTTGGCTACTCTTGGGATTATTATCGCTCCTCCTGTTATGGCTTATTATTCGGAACAACAAACGTTAGATGAGATGGAAAATTTTATTATTGGTAAATGGTTTGATCTGCTTGGAATTGAAAACAGTTTATATAAAAGGTGGGAGTAGATGATTTTTTTTCGGTATAAAATAGATAACAGTTTCAAAAATACCTTCCATATAGTGACGAATATAAACAGCATAATTGCTTTCAATCGCTAAAACTTTTTCAGGTATTTTATACCAATCTTCTGCCTTATGATAGATACAGATAGCTAAAATAGGTTTATACTTTTGTATAGTATCTATCGCCCCATCTATAGCATCTTGTTCTGCACCCTCTATGTCTAGTTTTATAAAATCGACTTTTTCATCAACTATATTATCAATCGTATCTACCTCAACGCTATTTGTTCCTTTTCCATAAATAGTTGAAAATGATTTTTCCTCATTGAAATAGAGAATTTCTTTTCTATTTGAAATCCCACACTCTAAAAAAACTATATTTTGGTAATTTACCAAATAACGTTTGGCAATACGTATATTCTCAGCTATCGGTTCAATTAAATAAATCTTCTTAAAATCTGGAAAATTCTTTATAACTTCACTAGCGGTATCGCCAACATAACCACCACCATCTACAAAACTAATGTTTTCAATATTAGGAATTAACTCTTTATCAAAATATTGTTCACTATGGTTATTTGTAAAACCTTTCATAAAATTGTAATCAAAAGAGATTTTAAAATTTATTACTTTTTCAAAAATCTCTTTTGATTTTTTATCTGCTAAAAGATTATAAACACTATTATATCTTTCATAATTATCTCTAAAATCATCTTTAAAATCTGTTATAAAAGGAGGGGAGAGTAGGTCAAGATTTGAGTATTTATATAAAGCTAAATAACTTACATTTAAAAATCCCATATCATCAAGTCTATTTTTAACCTCAAGAGGACTTCCAGTTGCAACCCATAATATAAGAGCATCTTTAGGAACATCATCTATCTGCAAAATCTCTTTTTTACGAGAACGTTGCACACGACTAAAATCATCAATAACCCCATCAACTTCTATCTGTTTTAAAACAGCTTTAGTCAATTTATTTATACCTAAAATATATTTTTTAGTATCACTATTTTTTGAAATAAAAAGTTCAACAAGCGCTTTCTCTTTTTGGTTTATGTAGTCTGTGTCTATTAAATTATTTTTCATATCTGTATTTTAATTGATTTGAGTTAATAATCTTCTTTATATTCCAAAAACTATATATTTAAATCAATACTTCTACCAAATTTTTTTTTTAAGATAGGAAGATTAAAAAAGAGAGATTAACTCTCTTTTTCTCTATTTTATAAACTATCTAAGTAAGTTTGAGCTGATGATTTTGTTGTAAATAACCATTGTGAATGTTCAGTACATATTGAAACATCACTATCATCATCTTCACAAGTTGATATTTTATCTCCGTCTATTGCTAGAATTTTATAATCTTGAAATCTATTCTCCGAGTCTTCTGTTTTCTCATCACCCACGGATTCATCAACTCTTAAAAGACCAGTATCTGTTACTGAATATGGAAATTTTAGTGTAGAAGCTGGTGTAATTGTCTGAAAACCATTTTCAAATTTAAAAGTTTGTATAATACCATCTCCTACTGCATAAAATTCTCTACCATCTAACCATTTCTCTCCAAAACCATTTGCTACGGATATTGTTCTTGATGATTGTTCTGTTTTAACAGTATCTGTCATCTGATCAATAGCATCTTTATCTACCCAACATTCACTCCATAAAATATGACAATACATATTTCCTTTTGTAAAGTTAATTTTTGTACCGTAAAATTCTGTAAAGTTATCATCATCAAAAATAGATTCTGATGCAAAATCTTTTACATCTATGGATGCTTCTGCTAGACTATATTTAACAACTTTATGAGTTCTATCATAATCTTCTCCATTATCAGAACCAACTACATTTATTGAACCATCAGCAAATGTTGCATTATAATAATCAGATGAAGAATAAGTGAAATTAAATTTACCATCTGAATCAATATTAATTTTGTTGCTATATATTGAAGAACCACTTATCTCTAATTGATATAAATCTTTATTTTGAATTTCATTAAAATCAGTTACTGAAGTACTTGGAAGACTATTCTGCTCTTTACTCTTTTCAGTTATAAAAGAGTCTTTATTTTCAGATGTCAACCAATAATTATCAACTTTACATACTTTAGCATCTTCTTTATTTTCAGATGAACAAGAAGAAACTATATTGTTGCTAATATCTGCTATTCGGATATATGATATATCATCTTCTTCCCAAATAACTTTTAAAAGACCATCTTCAACAATATAAGGAAAAGTCAAATCTTTCCCACTATATGTACCTATCAAATCTGTATCCGTTATTTTGATGTTTGTAAAACCAGAAAGAGTACACTCTACAAGAGGAGGACACCTTAAATCTTCTGCATATTCTTTATCAATAATATTTGCAATATTATCTGCTTGTTGAGCCTTACCAACATACTCATTCATAGAACTTTTAACTTTATCTGCTGTAAGAGTATCTCCACTTGCTACATCAGAACTATGATTTTCTCTTAATTGGCTTACTTTTGTAAGCATAGTATCAACATCTTGTGTTAAATCAATAGTATCAAATTGATGCTCTTGAAAACTTGAAAGATTAAGAATATCATCACTTCTATCGTTATCAAGATTTTGAAGTATTAATGCTATATTTGTAGATTTATTATTAGCTAATGCAGATGTAGTATTTGCCATAGTGTAAGGAGTAACAATCGTATCAGATGTAACTTTACCAAGTGATAAGTTTCCAAGTTTAAACTCTATCTCTTCTCCTGCTACATATTGAAATTCACCTTTTTCATTAGTATATCCATTTTGTGTATCTGTGATATATTCTAAACCTTGAACAGGAGCATCAACAAACTTACCAGTTTGTACTTCTGTTTTATTTACTTGTATTTCTGTTTCACTTTCATTATCTGATGATGAATCACAACCAATAAAACTTAAAGCACTTACCACTATTAAACTTATCGCTATCTTTTTTTTCACTTTTTTTCCTTTTGTACTTAAATATTTTCTATCATACAAAACTCAAATGTCAATGGTATGACTTTTCTTGAAAATATTTGTAATAAGTAAATTTGAAAGGGAAAGAGTGTAATATACATAAATAATGAACTTTAAAAATATAAAAATATCATCATTGCTTATTGTCATCATCTTTATTTTTTTTATCATAGCTTTTATAGGATATAAAATTCTTTTATTAAATATCCATACAAATTATGAAAAAGATACCAAAATATTATTTTATAAAATAAAAAGTGATACAAATGATTTACTTACTCAACTTTTATACCAAAGAAATATACAAACAAAAGAGTTACTTGAAAAGCATAAAATAGTTAAAGAGTATTTAAAAGATAAAAATAAATTGAATGTAGATTTGCAATATATTTATACAATTATAAATAAGAATAGAGAAGATAATCCCTATAATATTTATATTACAAATAAAAATTTAGTGATAAAAAATACTACTTATAAACCAGATTTTAATTTTGATTTGAGTTTTGCGAAAAGTACATTTGATAAAAGATATGAACAAAATATAGTACGATGTTCAAATCCATATTTTAAAAAAACTCATCAAAAGTTTTTTAGTTTTACAGATAGTTATTTTATCGAAAATGGTGAAAAAGATGGAATATTACAGATTAGTTATAGATATAGTGATATAGATAATTTGTATGAAAAGATACAAATATTACTCAAAAATAATCTAAAGATAAAAGATGTAAAAGCATTTGTTGAGGGTAGTTTTGGATATATGAGTAAAATTACTTTTAGTGATTTTGATAAATATAAAAATAGTATAGAAGATATGAAAAAAGATATTTTAAGTGGAAATAGTATAAAAACACAGCTAAATAGTCAAGAATTTTATCAAAAATATTTGATAATAGATGGAAAGAAATATACCTCATTATTTATAGTTACTAGAAGTACTTTATTCCAAAATAAAATATATTATACTCTTCTTTTAGATACTTCTGATTTAGAAAAGAAAAAAAATGATTTAGATGTTTTGATAACTATTCTTACTTTATTAGGCTTGATTTCTATTATAGTAAATGTGAAAGTAAGAGATAAAGAGAGTAGGCTAGACCATCAAGATAAATTTGTACAAAGTTCTATGCACGAGATAGGGACACCTTTGAGTATCATCACTTTAAACAATGAACTAAGAGAAGAAATATATGGAGCAGATGAGTATAGTTCAGAGATAGAGAGTGCTTTGAAAACTTTGCAAAACTCTTATGATGATATGAGTTTTATTGTGACACAAAATACACAAGAATATCCTAAAGAATTATTGAAATTACAAGAAATAGTTCAGATAAGAGTTCACTATTTCGATAGTATTGCTAAATCAAATGACATTATTATAGAGAGTTCTTTTTCAAGTAATTGTATTGTTAAGATTTCTTTAGTAGAGTTGGAAAGGTTGATTGATAATAATTTATCAAATTCGATAAAATATAGTAAGAAAAATAGTATAGTCAAAGTAATTCTTAAAAATAATATTTTGACATTTAAAAATTATGGAAATAAGATAGATGATACAGATAAAATATTTAAAAAATACTTTAGAGAAAATAGTATCGTAGGTGGTTATGGACTAGGTCTCTCCATAGTAAAAGATATATCTTCTAAATATGGTATAAATATATCCGTGCAAAGTGATGATGAAAATGGTACAATTTTTTCTTATGAGTTTAAAAGTCATATATGAATATATTATTATTAGAAGATAATATTGCTTTAAATAAAGCGATAAAAAGAATCCTAGAGCTTAGTGACCATATAGTAAGCACTTTTTATGATGGAGCAGAGGTACTAAAATCTATATCTAATCTATATGATTTATATATTTTAGATATAAATGTACCAAATATCAATGGTTTAGAACTTTTAGATTTGATTTACAATAAAAATAATAATTCTAAAGTGATAATCATCACATCAAATACAGATTTAAACTCTTTAGAAAAAGCTTATAAATTGGGATGTATAGATTACATTAAAAAACCTTTTCATTTAGCAGAATTAAGAATAAAAACAAACAGATTAGATAATTCAAAAAACGATATATTATCTTTTTTCAATCTAAAAAACGATGAAAGTTTATCAAAGCAAGAGAAAAAATTACTTTTATTATTCTTAGAGCATAAGGGAAAAATTGTTACTTATAATATGATAGATGAAAATGTCTATGAAAATAAAACTATGACTATGGATGGATTAAGAGCTATGATTAGAAGAGTTAGAGCTAAGTTAAATGATGATATTATAATTAATGTTATAGATGAGGGTTATCGGGTGAATAGTTAAAGGGTTGTTCTAATAAGGGAAAAAGCAGTAAGATAAGCAGATGTTTTTGATAATATAGTATGGATTGCATCATTCTATCGTAGTCTTTAACTATAAATATTATATTTTACGGAAAATATTTATATATTTCTCCTCTATGTTTTACCGTATCATTAGGTAGTTTAGAAAGTTCTTTTAAGAACTTTTTCTTAATTTCAACTTCCATTTGAGTATTATAAAGCTTTATTTTGTTTTAATGATTTATAGTATTCTCTTGCATCTTTTAACGATAATGTTTCATTATCATTGTTTTCTTCCATTAGTTTATATAATGCAAAATTTTCTAATGTTTCTGTTATTTGATTATACGTAGCAATATCTAACTGTACTGCAATTTTATGATTTTGACTATCTACTATATAACTGGGGTTAATACACATAATATTCTCCAATAATTTATTTCTATGTTATTGTAATGAAAATTGCTAATAGACTTCTTGCAAAACTAAAAATATAGTAAAATACAATATGAGAAAAATA
>CAZXSD010000013.1:0-33143 GCA_964642985.1 uncultured Sulfurimonas sp. | reverse complement strand
GTCTTAGTTTTGGCGCACCAACATTAGCTGAAACAGAGTTAGCAAAACTTGTAGTATCATTTTTTGACTCAATAGATAAAGTGCGTTTTGTATCATCTGGAACAGAAGCTGTTATGTCAGCTATCCGTCTTGCTCGTGGTTTTACAGGTCGTGATGATATTGTAAAATTTACAGGGTGTTATCATGGTCATAGTGATGCTCTTTTAGTTGAAGCTGGTAGTGGTGCTGCAACATTTGGTAACCCTTCAAGTCCTGGTGTTCCAGCAGATTTCACTAAACATACACTTTTAGCAGAGTATAACAACTTAGAGAGTGTAAAAAAATGTTTTGAAGATTCTAATGATATTGCTTGTGTTATCATAGAGCCTATCGCTGGAAATATGGGTCTTGTTCCTGCTGATAAAGAGTTTTTATATGAACTTAGAAAACTATGTGATGCAAATGGAACACTACTAATTTTTGATGAAGTTATGAGTGGTTTTAGAGCAACTATAAATGGTGCTGAATCTATTACTGGAACAACTCCAGATATTGTAACACTAGGTAAAGTTATCGGTGGTGGTATGCCTGTTGGTGCTTTTGGTGCAAGAGCTGAGATAATGGCTATGCTTTCTCCAGAGGGTCCAGTATATCAAGCAGGAACATTAAGTGGAAACCCAGTAGCAATGGCAGCAGGATATGCAACACTTACAAAACTAAAACAAAATGCAAGAGTTATGGCAGTGTTAGAAGCACGTGCAACACGTTTAGTAGATGGAATGAAAGAGTCAGCTAAAGAGTGTGGAATTACTATGCAAACAGATGTAAGAGGAAGTATGTTTGGCTTTTTCTTCAATGAAAATCAAGTTAAAAACTTTGCAGATGCTACCAAAACAGATGCTGAACTTTTTGCAAAATTTCACGCTGGAATGTTAGCAGAGGGTTATTATTTTGCTTGTTCGTTATATGAAACAGGATTTATTTCAACTGCAACAACTGATGAGATGATAGAAGATACTATTAAGGCATCAGCTAAAGTTTTCAAAGCTATCACTAATGGATAATGAAAATAAAGAAGAAAGAAAACCTCGTATAAAACCTGTAATAGAGGCTGTTGATAGCCTCTCTTTGGGTATCTCTATGGTTGTAGCTGTTGCTATGGGTGTAGGGATAGGGTATCTTATTCGTAGTTTGAGTGGTATTGAATGGACATTTTGGATAGGTATTTTCATCGGTATATCTGCTGCCCTTCTTAATATTTTTAAAGTATATAAAAAGCAGATAGCTAGTTATGAAGATTTAGCAAAAGAACCACGCTATGCTATTAAAAAAGAGTTAGATGATAAAGAAGATGACGATAAGGATTATGGTGAAAAAAGCTATTAATCTTATAGCTATTACTGAATTTTTAATAATAGCTATATACTTTTACGATTTTGCTATTTTTATAAATCTTCAAATAGCATTTTTGAGTTCTTTCTTTATAATTTTAGGCTCTGCCTTTGCTTATAATAAGATGGTACAAAACAAGATAGATTTAGAGATAGCTGATGATGGTCAAAGAGAGTTATTAGACACGATAGAAGACCCTCATGAGTTATATGATGATGAACCTATTAATAATACTCCCGTAGAAGAGTTAGACCTTAAAGAGATAGTAAAAGAGGAGAAAGCTAAAATAAAAACTTTTAGTCTTGATAGTATGAAATATGGAGCAAAAGGAAGTGCATCACTCTTTAGAGTGTTGCCTTATGCTTTTCTTGTTCTTGGTTTTATCGCTTTAGAAAATAATAAACTTTTAGATATAGCAATTTATCTTCCATCTTTATTGGTTGGGATTGTTGTTGGGTCTGTTAGTATAAATTTTATTTAAAATAGTTTTTATAGTGAGTGCTTCATCATAAGGGACATTTGCAATTTTAGCAAAACTACTCCATTTTGAGATAGCATCAGCTATATTTTCTATAATATCTTCGTATTGTACTATGTCATGAATTTTTGCAAGTTTAACTAAGTGATTAATTTTTATCCAACTTCTTTCGTTCATTGTTTTCATACAATATTTACCATTATCTCCATAAGAAAAAGTCAAGTTATAAGCAGGTGCTAGAGACCATTCCCCTTTTTTATTCATTATATAAGATATATCTTTGGGATTATAACTTTTGTTATGTGCTAAGATATTAAAACAAACATATCTAAATGCTTTATGCAGATCTTTAATATTTTTTGTGAGTGTTAATGTAAGAGCTAGAAAATCATCATAATCCAATATAGTATCATTATCTGAATGAGTTAAACCAGCTAATGTATGAGTATGGAGATGTTTTTCACCATCTCTATCAAAACGCTTCATTCCAAAGTAATTCTGTTTCTCTTTTGTTTGAAAAAGATAAGTTAAGTTTGTATCTAACCCAGCAGTTTTTGCCATAAGGGAGTAAGCATACTCAATATTTGCACTATATAAAGATTCTATAGTAGTTGGAATCTTTAATAACCAAGAGTAAAATCCATCTTTAAGAGTAGATTGATTTTGATAAATATATTTTTTAGTTTTATCAACTTGAATACAAAGAGTTTGTTTATGGCTAGTAGGCACTATATCAGATAGTTCTAATTCATTAAAGCTAGTTGTAATCTTTTGCTCTTTTATTTTTTTTTCAGGTTGATACTCTAATGCACCAATACTATTTAGAGGAAGATTTAATAAGTTGTTTAAATGATTAGTATCTTTGTTATATAAAAGAGAATCATTAAAAACACCAAAGAGTTTATTAAATGTTGTATCTTTATTTTCTCTAGCACCACTTTTTAAAGGTAGTTTAAAAGGGGAGAGTTCAAAATTTGTTTTTAGAAATTTCGCATCATATTCAAAATATATCTTATCTTTGATTTCAGCTAATATACCAACATTATATTTTTTACCCTCTAAGTTTAAAATAACATAGATTTGAGATAGGTTTTTCATTTTGAACCACGTCTTTTTTTGACTGCACTATTCTGTAAAGTTGCTAGTGAAACTTCCTCTTCATCTGCTATTTCTAAAGGAGCAATATTATCAAAATCATCTAAGCACTCAAGAGTTACTGAAAGTTTTAAAAATGATTTAAGAGAGATTTCTCCACTACTCTCAAAGCGTTTTATACTTCCAAGAGAAACACCTGTCATATTAGCAAGGGTACTTTGTGTATATCGGAGATTAAGACGTTTCTCTTTAAATCTATCTCGTAAGGATAAAAGTTGTTTTTTTGGTGTGTTTATAGATAGCATATTAGTCCATATAATTATTTTTATATTTATTATAGCTAAAAATAAACTTTCAAAATGAAAAGATTTAGTAATAGTAAAAAAGTATCTTACTATTTATTTATATCTTATAAATTAATAACCTGAAGGCGAACCAACAAAGCACCATTCTCCTGATAAATATCTAACTTTGTATCCACTGGTTTTTTTTGCCCTTTTAAAACACCTTGTACAGAGTGTAAAACATGAGAGAAACTTTGAAACATTGGTGTAACGATATAATCTATATGGTCTTTAGTCAAAAGTTCTGCTAAAATATTTATAACACAATAATAAACACTTTTATTTACAGAACGCTGAATAATATAATCGTGCATTAACTCGATATTCGTTTTTAAAACAGCTTTATCTTCATCTCTTAAAACTTCATTTTCATTTGCACGTTGAATATTGTGTTCTATCTCATCTTCTATATTATGATTTGTTTTTGCTATAAGATTTTCTAAATTTGGACATAACTGTGTAAGTTCTCTAAAAAGTTCTTCATTTGAAAGTCTCTGATTTTCTGTATGGTAAACATATTTTTTATCTTCAAAATAATCATGACTTAATGCTTTTATAAGTTGTACTGCTATGTTTATATAGGTAAACTTATCCTCTTTATTGTTATCAAATTCGATACCTCTGTGTGAGATAATTGGTTTGGGTCCAACATATTTTAATTCCATAAAAAATCCTTTTTTTTTTAATTTCGACTTAATTTTAATGTTTTTTAACTTAAACTATTGTTTTCTAATAAAAACAACTTTAAGATAGTCACTCTCTTTAAACTTACTCATAACTTTAAAATCTTTTGGAAGAGAGAAGCTTTCTTCTACTTTATAGCGTATTTTAGACTCTTTAAATGCTTTCGCTATAAAATCTCGAAATGTCATCATACTAAAGTTTGCAGAGTTCGTTGAGGCAACAATAATTCCATTTTTATTTGTAATCTGGATAATCTCTTTAAGTAATTTTACATAATCTTTATTTGCACTAAATGTATGTTTTTTTGAACGTGCAAAACTTGGAGGGTCTACTATAACCATATCAAAAAGCATCTTTTTTCGTACAGCATATTTAAAATAGTTAAACACATCTTCGACAATAATATTTTGCTTATTTAAGTCAAGATTGTTTACAGTAAATTGTTCTGATGTTTTAGGTAAAGAGCGTTTAGCTAAATCTACACTTGTAGTCTCTTTCGCTCCACCAACTGATGCAAAGACAGAGAATGCACCTGTATATGAAAATGTATTTAGAACAGTTTTATTTTTAGCATATTTATCACGAATAGTTTTTCGAACATCACGCTGGTCTAAAAATATACCAACCATTGCACCATCATCTAAATAAATTGCAAAATTTACACCATTTTCTTTGATAATAATAGGAGCGTCAGCTTTTTCTCCACAGATAAAATCATCTGCATCATCAAGATATTTCCCTTTTCCATCAAAACGTTTCTTTTGGTAGATACCTTTATATTCAACACTCTCTTTTAATGCCTCTACTATCTCATTTTTAAGTTCATAAATACCTATACTATACCATGTAATCATATAAAAACCATCAAAATAATCGATAGTTAAACCACCAACTCCATCACCTTCGCCATTAAAAACTCTAAAGGCTGTTGTTTGTTTGTCGGCATAAAAATCTTTTCTATATTCAACTGCTGATTTTATTTTACGGATAAAAAAATCTTTATCTATCTTTTCATCTTGTAAAGAGGATAAAATCCAACCATAGCCCTTATTTTGAATACCAAAATATCCTTTAGCAATAAACTTTTTTTTAGAGTTTATAAGGTTTACAATAGTTCCCTCATCACTCAGTTTATTCCAATTAACTAATGACTCTTTGAGAAGCAATGGATACCCGTTTTGATATTTTTCTATATACTCTTGTTTTAATGTAAGGGTTATTTGTGAACTCATTTTTTTCTCTTGTTTGAAATTTTTTTGTTATTATAACTAATGTGTACTACAAGTTCCTTGACCGCTACTTTTTTCTAACTTATTTGCAATAAGCATATTAAAGTAACATATTTATGTGCGCTTGAATTTTAAAAAATATCGTGAAAGGCTTGTCTTGTCATCTGTTGAACCAAGATTAATTTTCAAAATTATACTATTATATTTCTAATTGTGTATAATTTAAAAAAGGAAAAAAATGTATATAGCGATAGAAGGTATAGATACAGCAGGAAAAAGCACACAAATATTAGCTTTAGCAGATAAATATCCAGATGCCATCATTACAAAAGAACCTGGTGCAACAGATATAGGTAAAGAGATAAGAGAGATGGTTTTGTCGGCTCGTGCAAAAAGTAAAAAGGCTGAATTTTTACTCTTTTTAGCAGATAGAGCAGAACATATCACTGAAGTTATTAAGCCAAATATTGATATAAATATGATTATCTCAGATAGAAGTGCTGTAAGTGGTGTTGCTTATGCGATTATTCAAGGGGATATAGCCAAAGAGGAGTTAGTTTCATTAAACCATTTTGCAACAGATAAAATCTATCCACAAAAAGTATTTCTTTTACAACTTACAAAAGAGGAATTAGAGTATAGACTTTCTCAAAAAGAGTTAGACGGTATAGAGCTTCGTGGAAGTGAGTATCTTTTGAAAATTCAAGATGCGCTTATAGAGGCTTGTGAACTTTTAAATATTGAATTAGTGCTTATAGATGCTTGTTTAAGTCGAAAAGAGATTACAGAAAAGATTTTACTATCCATCTAATAAACAGCCATAGAGCTTTCTCTATAACTGTTTTACTAGTTCTTTAGTTAATAATCTCTTTTTCATCAATTGTTTTTATTCTTTTATTATAAAGAGAGTAAAGATGATTTTCTTCAACATCAATACGATTTGCTAAGGCCTCAACAATACCATTAAAATCTTTAGCAAATTGTGCATCATATACAACAAAACGATCAGTATATGTTTCCATAAAATCTTCTACAGCAGATTGTATCTCATGCATAGAACTATTAAACTCCTCTACCAGTTCTTTATTATCAATATCATTCTTGTATAAAATCAGTAGATATTTATACAATGTTTTCTCTTCCTGTGCAAAATGATGAAACAGTTCAACTTTTAAAGTTTTTAATAAACTTCTAATAAGTTGTTTGTTGTTGTTGTTTTCATTAATTTGCTCTTTGATTTCCATAGCAATACTTACTAATTTACGGTGATCACCATTAAATTGTTCAATTAACTTGGGGTCGAATGGAACACCTTTTTTAAATTTAAAAAAATTTAAAATTTTACTAAACATTATCTCTCCTTTTGAATAAATAAATTAATTCATTAAATAGAATTATAATTCATTAACATAAAATTAAACATAAAATAGTAAAAAAAATGAAATTAAAAAATTAAAAACTCTCTATCGCTTTTTTAACACAAGAATCAAGTGAAGTAGTATCAGCAATAATAGGTGTTATATTTTTTGGAAAATATTGAGCTGTTGTATTGCCGATAGAGATAGCAGTAAAACTATCATCCCAAGATAGATTTTTAAAAAAACAATCTATCGTAGAGGGAGAAGAAAATATAATAGTTGAATTTTTTGGAAGCTTAACATCTTTATCAAATTTCTTACACACCGTTTCATAAACTATCAACTCATCACAAATAAGAGTTTGAGAATTGTTAATAATATTAAATAAATCTGAAACTACTTTACTCCCTCTTATATAAAGTATCTTCTTATTTTCAAACTCTTTTATAAGTTCTTGAGCAAATGCATTTCCATGCTTCTCTTTTCCAACAAATTTAAGATTTCCACCCAAATCTTTTAAAACTTTTGCTGTTTGAGGTGCTATCACATAAGATGGTTTATTTTTCCAACTTTTATCAAAACTATTAATAGCTTTAATAGCATTTTTAGACGTAAAGATAAGGGCATCATAGGATGCTAAATTTAGCTTTGATTGAATATATTTAACTTCAAATACAGGTAAATTTTTTGCCCACTTCACTTGTTTATCACTTAAAATATATATATTCATTATGCTGTTCCTTACGTAATTTATTATTGATTTTGTATAGCGTTCTGTTTTTTTAAGTAAAGAATCTTTATCTGCAACAACTATAGATTTTTTTTCATCAATAAAAAAAACTATATTATTTGATGTTAGCATATAAGTAATTTTCATAAACTCAGAATAAATATAATCCTTAGACCACTTTTTATCTAAAACAAGTTTATGTTTTTCAGTATCATATTCATAATATATTAAATTTAACTCTTCGATTAGTTTCTCAATTTTTTTAATTTTATTCATCTTTAAACCTCGATATAACTACTACCATCACCCTTTGGTATAACTTTTATCTGTAAAGATATTCTCTCTTTAAGAGCTTCTACATGGGAGATAACTCCAACCATTTTACCACGACTTTGTAACAAATTTAACGCATTAAGTGCTGTTTCTAAACTCTCTTGGTCAAGTGTTCCAAATCCCTCATCTAAAAAGAGAGAATCTATCGCTATCTTTTGACTTGCTAATTCTGAAAGTCCTAATGCTAATGCTAAACTTACGATAAAACTCTCTCCACCTGAAAGAGTTGCAACAGAACGTATAACATTTCCTTGAAAACTATCTATAACCTCTATCTCCAACAACTGCTTTTGCTCTTTAGCTCTCATCAATGTATAACGTGAAGATAAAATATTGAGATGTTGATTTGCCAACTTAATAAGTTGGTCAAGAGTTATTCCCTGTGCAAACTTTGCAAATTTTGCTCCATCAGCTGAACCTATCAATTCATACATCTTTGTCCAAACTTTAAATTTTTTTTCTTTTTGTTTAAGTATAGAGATACTCTCTTGATATTTTTTTTCATTTTTATAATACAGTTCTAACTCTTTTTCATCTTGACCAATAGTTCTTTGAACTTCTGAACTATTCTCTTTAGAAAGTTTTTGCTCCTCTTGTAAAACCTCTAATTTTTTTTCACTTACAATATCTTCTTGATGCTCTTGTAATTTTTTCTCTGTATCTATTTTAAGAGTTTTAATCTCATTAAATCTATCATCAATTTTTTTACAAAAAGTTTTTAGTTTTTCAAGTTCTGAACTTTTTAAAGATGCTATTTTAAAATCATCTTCATTCTCAAAACCCTGCTCTTGTAAATTTTCTTCAAATAGTTTACCCTGCTTTTTAAAATCTATTTTTAGTTGCGCTATCTTCTCTTGTAACTCTTTTTTTTGTTTCTCTTTTTCACTCTGCTCTGTTTGTAAAATATTAAGTGTATTCCCCTGCTCTTTCTCTTGAGATGCCAACTCTTTAAACTTATCATTTAATCTCTTCTCATAACTATCTAACTCTTTAATACTTTTTATATCAAATGCTATATCTTCTAAGCGTTCTGAATTTCTTTGAGATTGTTCCCCTAAAGTTTTTAAAATTTTATCAAGATTTTTCTCTTGTTCAACAAACTGTTGTAACTCTGTATCTAATTTTATAATCTCTCTATTTTTTTCCTCAAACTTTTTTTCTTCAACTTCTAAATCAGTTTTAGCATTATCTCGCTTTTGTAAAACTTTCTCTTTTTCTACTCTTTTATCTAAAATAGTCTTTAAACTATTTTGAATATTTGTAAGTTCAATATTTAATTCAACTTCATTTTTATCTATTAACTGATAACTTTCTAATTCAGATTTAATCTCTTCTAATTTAATATCTAAATTTTCTATTTTAGTTCTAATTTTTGACTCTTCTTTTAGATATTTCTTTAAATTTAGTTCATATTTTATCTCTAATTCTTCTTTCTCATTTATAGTAGCCGATATATTATCTAAAGATATATTTTTATTGTGATTGTCTAATTGATGATTTTTAGAACCACATAAAAAACAAGCTTCACCTTTAACAAGTTTCTCTCTATCTTTTTCATAATTTTTAATAAGAGTTTCTTGCTCTTTTGTAACTCGTAAAGTTTTTATATGTGCTTTTAACTCCTCTATTTGAGTATCTACATTTTTAACATTTAGTTTTATAACTTTTTCTTGAACTATAAGTTCATCTCTTTTGAGTTCCTCTTTTTTCTGATTTAAAATCAATCTATTATAAGATTTTAAATCAGTTATTAATTTTTCTATCTCTCTACTTTGAACTCGAAACTCTTTCTCTTTTTCTATATCTAAAGAACTCTTTTGTTCTATCTCTTTATACTCATCAATATATATATTATTAATATTTTGTAGTTTTTCAACTTTTTCTTTAATCTTTTTCAAACTGTTTTCTGATTTAGATACAGCTTCTGAAGTTAGAATTTTTTTATTTTCTAACTCTTTTATGTTATTCTCATTTTTTTGAAGCTCTTTATTTTGATGTTCAATATCCATTAAAAGAGTTCTTATATTTTTTAATTGAGGTATTTTAATATTGTATTGTTTTTCTATATCTTGATATTTTATGTTTGTTGTTTGGTATTTTTTTTTATTTTCAAGTACATTACTAAAAAGTAGTTTTATTTTTTCATTTAATTGTTCTAAAAAAAGTTTATCAGATTTTATCTGCTTCTCTAATTCGATTTTTTTAATATTTAAAGGTGCAAGAGTCAAAGCTTTTGTTGCTAAATCAAGTTTTATAAACGACTCTTTTTCTCTCTCTTTCTCTAACTCAATATCTGAAAAATTCTCTTTATATCTTATACTATCATCTAAAAGTTTTTGCAAAGTTATAGTCCAATTTAGAGCTACCTCTATCTCTTTTAACTCTTCATCATAGACTATTTTTTGTTTTTTACTCTCCTCTAGTTGTAACTCTTTCTCTTTTAATTCTATCGTATCTACAAGTTCTATATTATCCAAAACTTTACGTTCTAACTCTATACTATTTTTATGTGAACTATATTTTTCATATACTATTTTTGATATATCTGCATATATTTTTGTTCCTGTTATCTTCTCTAAAAGAGCAGAACGGTCACCCTCTTTAGCCTTTAAAAAAGCATCAAAACTACCTTGTGCTAACATCATAGATTGAGTAAATCTATCAAAATCAAGTCCTGATAACTCCTCTATATATTTAGGAACATCTCGACTTCCTGTTTTGATTATTTTACCACTACTAGCCTCTGAAAGTTCCATTTTTGCAGATTGAAATTTACCATCAGCCTTTTTACGCGAACGTTTTTGAGTCCAAGAGGAGCGAAATACACTCCCTTTTATCTCAAATTCAACCTCACAAAAAGCCTCTCCACTATGACGTGACATCAAATCATTAGGATTTTTAAGCCGTGCTGTACGACCATACAAAGCACAACTGATAATATCTAAAAGTGTACTCTTACCAGAACCTGTCGGACCAGTGATTGCAAAAAGAGCATTATCTTCTAAAAGTTCAGAAAAATTTAGCTCTGTTTTACCTTTGAGGGAGTTTATATTTAAGGATTTTAGGGATAGGATTTTCATATTTTAGCCTCTTGAAATATTTTTGTATGCTCAAAATGTATTGTTCGTAAACTTTCAATGGCTACAAGTTTATTTATATATAGTTCACTCTCATTATCACTTACTATCTCAATAATTTTTTCTACGGTATCGTTATCTTTACGTAACAAATCTATAATTATATTTGTATCTATAAAATATTTCATAATTGCTCTTCTTGAAGAGTTTTAGTTAAATTTAAAAGCATAGATTTTACTTTTTTATGTTTCTCTTTATTTGGTATATCAATCTTATTTTGGCTTAAATCAACACCAAAAAATTCACTTACTATATCATTTAGAAAATAGTTTTCAATATTTTCTATTTTTTTTGTTTTTGCGATATTATCTTCTTGATAAAGTTCATAAGCCTCTCCATCTTTAAGACCTGCTAAAACTAAAGGAGAGTGAGTAGTTATATAAAATGTTGTATTTGGAAAAAATTGTTTTAAAATATTGATTATTTTTGTCTGCCAACTTATGTGAAGATGTGGTTCTATCTCATCTATAAAAACTATTCCATTTACTTGACTTAAATCATCTTTATTACTCCAACCTCCATATCCAGCTACTATCTCTTGAAATATTTTTATAATAGATACAAAACCTGTTGAAAGTTTGTCTAATGGTATATTATTTATAAGAAGTTTTCCTTCATTATAGAGCATTGATAAACTATGTGAGCCATCTTTATTTTTTGTAACAAGCTCTAAACTAGGTTCTAATTTTTCTATAAGTTTTAATACGGTTATTACTTCATTTGATTTATTTTGTTCTGCTAATACAAAGTTTGGATTTATTATAAGTCTTGATACAAACCAATTAGCTATCTCCTCATTTTCTAAACCCTCACCATTTATATAATTCATTGTTCTTTCAATACTTTCTATAAACCTATTTTGAAAATTTCCTAAAATTTTTATATTATCTGAGTCAATATTTTTTGTAAACCCTCTATTTTTTGCACCGATAAAAACTAAAGGTTTATCACATATAAAAAGTTCATCTCTATTTACACCAATTAAATTAAATTTAGTATATCTCCATTGTCTTTCCCCTTTATCTTTAATATGAATATTATTTAACACTATATTTAATGGTAATTCTAAATCTAAATGGGAAAGTTTTTCATTAATTATCTTTTGCATAAATAAATCTTTATATTTATAATCTATATTTTTTGAAAATATAGAGTGTGTATAAAATAATGATTTAGCCATATTTTCCAAAAGTTGTGTTTTACCAATACCATTTTTACCAATAATACAGTTCATCTTTTGATTTACTTCAAACTCTATATCAAATTCAAAACCTATCCCACTCTCTTGTGTTTTAAAATTTTCAATCATTACTCAACCTCCCCCAAAACAACTCTAAACTCCTCAATCAACTCCTCTCGTAACTCTTCATCATCAACCCCATCTTTATCCAATCGTTTTTCAAATAGTTCCATCGGTTCTAACTCCTCTAAACTTATTACATTAAAATCATTATTTTGCAAACTCTGTTCTGTTTTATCTATCTTAATTGCTAAAATTATTAATCCTAATTCATCTGCTAAATTTCGAATCTCTCGATTTGCATCGAATGGATTTTTATCTTTTAAGTGTATCTCTATCCAGCTCTCTTTATCTGTTATATTTTTTAATTCACTAGTGATACTCTCTAAATCTCCACGAAATACTAATAAAGTTCTATGCAATGGAATATCTATCTCTTTTACATCAATATTTTTAGCATTTAAAGTGATAATATTTACCTTTTTTTGAGAATTAGCTTCACTAAAACTAAGAGGGATTGGAGAACCACTATATCTTATATGTTCAGTTCCTACTTTTTGATTTTCATGAAGATGTCCTAAGGCAACATAATCAAAATTTTCACCTAAAAATTGACTATCTATATCAAGAGTTCCCCCTATATATATCTCCCGTTCAGAATCACTACTTTTTGCACCTACTGTTGTTAGATGTCCAGTTGCTATAAGAGGAACAGTATCTGAAATTTTTTTGGCATCTATATATATATTATTATAATGCTCTTTTATCCCTAAACTTAGTGCTTTTTCTTTATCATTTAATGTCTGAGCTGATTGGGATTTTCTTATTGTACTATCTCTTAAAAATGGAACTGCACAGATGATAGCTTGAAGCTTCTCTTTATCATATATATCTATAAGCTGATTTTCCTCTTCATCTCCAGTTGTTATTACATAGATATTTAAAGATTTAAGTAACTCTTTTGGAGCTTTTAATGTAGCGATAGAATCATGATTTCCAGCAGTTATTACTATATATTTACATAAAGAATTAGCTAGTTTTATTAAAATATTATAATAAAGTTCTAATGCATAATTTGGAGGTGTTCCCGTATCAAAAATATCTCCTGCCACGATAAGAACATCTATATTTTCCTCTTCAATAGTTACTAAAAGCCATTCTAAAAATACCTTATGCTCCTCTTGACGACTCTTACCCATAAAACTTTGTCCTAAATGCCAATCTGATGTATGTAATATTTTCAAGTTTATATTTCCTTTAAAGTTTTTATTTTAGCTACTGTATATCTAATATGGTGTTTAGAGATAAAATAAAAGCTACTATTATTTATTTTATCTCTACTCTTATAAATTAATCTACATAATTATACTCAAAAAAAAGAGTTATGTTATAATCATCATTATAAATAAAAGGATTACTATTATGACAAACTATTTTCATCGTCAAATACAGCTATGGGGAGAAGATACTCAAACAGTTCTTCAAACAAAAAAAATTGTTATTATAGGCGCTGGTGGTCTTGGTAGCTCTTTGGCTTTTGCACTTGGTTCTAGTGGTATTGGAGAGATTCATCTAGTTGATTTTGATGAAGTGAGTGTTCATAATATTCATCGTCAAATCGCTTTTAAAGTAGGTGATGAAGGAGCAAACAAAGCAGTTCTCAATGCAGAGCTTATAGAACAACGTTGTCCCTTTACAAAAACTATCGCTCATCAATGTGATTTTAATGAATGGGCTACAAAAAATATAGATGTAGATTTAATCATAGATGCAACAGATAATCTACCAACACGTAGTGATATAAATAGTTACGCAAAAAAGAACAATATCCCTTGGGTATATGGAAGTGTAGAAGCTTTTCATGGTCAAGTTGCTTTTATAGATGAGTCTTCATTTACAGATGCTTTTAAGATAGTAGAGAAAACTCCAGAGGGTATCACTGCACCGATGGTAATGCATATAGCATCTCATCAAGCAAATTTAGCTCTTCGTTTTTTAGCTGGGCTAAGTGTTAAGAAAGATACTCTTTATTATATATTTTTCAACAATGATGGAGAGTTAGTTACTCAGAAGTTTGGGTTACCAAAATAATTACATTAGGCTATCCAAAGAAAATTTTATATTGGTCTAGCCTTAATGTTAAATTATCTTTACTATTTTAATAATTTTTGCATAAGCTCTATATGATAATTCTCTTGATAGTTGATAAAATCAAAAAACTTCGATAGCTCTTCATCTTTAATAGCATCACTTAACTCTTTACACATAATCTTTGCAGCTTCCTCTTCAGCGATACCATCTATAATAAACTTCTCTAAATCTTTGATAACATAAGTAAGTTCATGCAGTTCACGTGGTAGTGCTAAAATACCTAATTTTGCCATCATATTTCCAAATGACTTTAAGTGAAAATGAGATTCATCTATAAGATCTTGAAAAACATTAAATTGTAAAGTATCATCTGTTCTCGTTTGCATAAAAGCATACACTAAAATCAGTTCATACTCTTTATATGATTCTTCAAATAAAAAGAGTGTAAGAGCATCTATCTGGTCTTGTGCTAGATTTTTATCTAACCACTCTCTTTTCATATTAAATGCTGAAATATTTTGGTTGTTATTTTCATTTTTTAATATTTGAGAAAGATACTCTAAAAGATAAGTATCATCTGTTCTTGCTCGATTACCTAAAATATCATCTGTATAACTATCTTGCATAGCCTTTACTTCTTCTACTAAGGCATCGATAACATCAAAAACAGTATCACGTTTGTAAAGCATCATTTTTCTATCATAGTTATAGTTCTCACCATTTTCTAAAATAGATTCACCAATCCACTTCATATGTCTAAACGCTATTTGTGAAAAATCATACAATCTTGATTTTATCTCCTCATCATTTATAGCAAATGATGCAAATGTAATACTTAACCATAACTCATGTTTTTGTTGATATAATTTATTCACTTTTATTCTCCGCTTCACAACTATCTTTCATTTTAAGAATGTGCATCTCTTCATCTTTTCCATCTACTCTATTGTCAAAGTTTAACATAGATGCCACAAAACCACTAAATACTAAATCTGCACAAACTTGTTGCTGTTGGGAAAGTGAACCGAGCTTATCGTGCATTTTTTTAATCGCACCTTGCGCATATTCAGTATTATTTCCGATAATCATCTCTGTAAACATAGAACCGATAACAACTGTATCTTGACATCCATTTGTAGCATAAGAAACATTTTTAATCTCGTTACCATCAAGTAAACTATAAAATATAACATACTCTCCTGTTTTTTCATCAACTGCAACACCAACACCGTTAGCATCATCAAGTTTTCCATAATTTTTTGGATTCATCAAGTGTTCCATTGTCTCAGCATTTATTCCATCTGGCATTTTTACATTTTCAAACATAATCACTTCTTCTTTTTAATTTTGGAATATTTTAGCTAAATTAGCTTAAACCTTAAATCCAACATAAATAAAGATATTTATTTACCCAACAATCTCTATACTCTCATTTCCATCTAAAACTCTAACAATACTATTACTAACCCCAATAGCAGACTCAATAACAACATTCTGAAGTTTAGAGATAACAACTATCTTTAAAGGTCTATTCCCTGGATTTTGTCTTACAAGTGTATAAAGTTCATCTAAAATATTACTATTATTATCAAGCCTTACTGCAATATTTAAAGGCTCTTGAGGTTTCTCTTGTATCTCTGTTTTTACTTTTTTTGTTTCTCTTTTAGCATTACTTAGAGTCATTATTTTAGAGATACTTATTCTTGCTCCAAAATCTGTATGGGTTACTTTTCCCTTGAAAGCGATAGGCTCTTCTTGGTTCATTTCGCTAAGTTGTTCTAGTTTATCACTAAAAAGCATTATCTCCATATTTCCGTGAAAATCCATCAAGTTTACTATACCAAACTGATTTCCTTTTTTAGATATTTTTTTAACAACATCTTCCACTTTTCCTATAAAAATAGCGTAAGAACCATCTTTTATATCTTCAAGTTCCGAAGATAAACTATAATCTAAACCATCTAACTCTTTACGATAATCATCCATAGGGTGACCAGAAACATAAAAACCTAAAGTATCTTTTTCAAACTGTAAAATCTCTTTAAGTTCATACTCCTCTGAGTTTTTTAGAATAAGCTGAACATTGGTAATATCTTCATCATCTCCAAAAAGACTACCAACTGCATTTTTCTTAGCATCACTCGCTTTTTTTGCTGTTTCTACTATATACTCTAATTGGTCTAAAAGTGCTTTTCTTGAGTAACCAAATCTATCAAATCCACCCGATTTTATACTTGATTCTATAAAGCGTTTATTTACTTTTGAGGGGTCTATTCTATTTACAAAATTTTCTAATGAACTAAAAGCTCCATCTTCCTCACGTGTTTTGATAATAGACTCAACAGCAGAACCACCAACCCCTTTAATAGCACCCAAACCAAATAAAATAATCTCTTTATCATCTTTAGTAATAGCAGAAAATTCAAGATAAGAGTCGTTTACATCGGGAGGAGAAAGTTCTATTCCCATTCGCTTAACCTCATCAATATAACGAACTACTTTATCCATATTATCTTTATCAGATGTAAGAAGAGCCGACATAAACTCATTTGGATAATATGTTTTAAGCCAAGCTGTTTGAAAAGTTACCATCGCATAGGCTGCTGAGTGAGATTTATTAAAACCATATCCTGCAAACTTTTCAATCAAGTCAAAAAGTTTACTCGCTTCATCGTAGGGGTGACCTTGCTTTACTGCTCCCTCACTAAACTCTGCATTATAAGTAGCCATATCTTTTTTCTTACCCATAGCACGACGGATAATATCAGAATACCCTAGAGAAAAACCACCAACGTGTTGAACAATCTGCATAACCTGTTCTTGATACACGATTACCCCATAAGTATTTTCAAGTATAGGTTTCATAATATCAAACGTATATTCAATAGCTTCACGACCGTGTTTACGTTCCACAAAACTATCTAACATTCCAGAATCCATTGGTCCAGGTCTATACAGTGCAAGAACAGCGATTAAATCCTCAAAGTTATCGGGTTTTAGACGACGGTTAAGGTCTTGCATACCCGAAGACTCTATCTGAAACATTCCTACTGTTTCCCCACTACGGATAACTTCATATACCTTTGCATCATTTTCATCTATCTCGTGCCAAATGACATCTCTATCATATCGGCGTTTGATAAGTTTGATAGCATTATCTATAACATCAAGAGTTTTCAGACCAAGGAAGTCAAATTTGATTAAATCAACATCTTCAAGGTAGTTAAGAGAGTATTGCGTTACAAATGTAGTTTCTCCTGAGGGTTTATAGATAGGTGTTTTATACCAAAGTTCCTCATTTGAGATAACTACTCCAGCAGCGTGAATACCAGAGTTACGTTTAAGACCCTCTAGTTTTTTAGCAAATTCCCATACACGTTTAGCATTGGCATCTGAGTCTATGAGTTCGGATATTTTAGGCTCTTTTTGAAAAGCTCCATCTATCATCTCTCCCTTTTTCATCTTACCGTTAAGTGTAATTCCTAACTCATCTGGAATAAGTTTTGCCATTTTATCGGCTTGAGAGAGTGGCATCTCTAAAACACGTGCAACATCACGGATAACCCCTTTGGCTAGAAGTGAACCAAAAGTGATAATTTGTGCTACTTGATTACGTCCATATTTTTCTACAACATAGTCTATAACCTCTCCACGGCGAGCCTGCATAAAGTCCATATCAATATCTGGCATACTTACACGTTCAGGATTTAAGAAACGCTCAAAGAGAAGTTCATACTTCATAGGGTCTATATCTGTAATGTCAAGAGAGTATGCAACAAGACTACCAGCAGCTGAACCACGCCCTGGTCCTACGGCAATACCCATCTCTTTAGCCACTTTCACAAAATCCCAAACTATGAGCATATACCCTGGGAATTTCATAGAGTTGATAATATCCATCTCAAACTCTAAACGATCGTTGTACTCTTTGTGACGTTCCTCTGGTACTATTTTAAGGCGATGTTCTAAACCTATTTTACATCTATAAGTAAAATACTCTGCATCATTTTTATCTATACCACTAAACCAAAGCTTTTTTTCATCAACCGACGCATCGGGAGCTAACGGTGGCTCATCATCTTTATGGTCTATTGTTAGCCCATCATTTTTTGCATACTCTGGTGTGAACTTAAAGTTTGGAGGGATTGGGTCGCCAAGTTTAAGTTCTAGTTGGCATTTTTCCACTATCTCTTGAGTATTTGCAATAGCTTCAGGAATATCTGCAAAAAGTCTTGCCATCTGCTCAGGTGATTTAAGATAAAACTCGTGAACAGAGTGACGCATACGGTTTGGGTCATCGTAGAGTTTATTCATACCTATACACATAAAAGCTTCGTGGTATTGTGCATCATCAGGGAAAGTGTAGTGCGTGTCATTTGTTGCGACTATTTTTATACCTGTTTCTTTTGATATACGTAAGATACTCTCATCTATATAGAGTTGGTCACCAATACCATGACGCATAAGTTCAAGATAAAAATCATCTCCAAAAATATCTTGATACTCACGAGCAACAGCAATAGCCCCATCATAACCTAAAGCGCCATTACGAACATTTTTTTCATTAGAAAGGTTTAAGTGCCAATTTACCTCTCCTTGAAGACAAGCTGAACTACAAATAAGCCCCTCACTATGTTCACGAAGCTCTTTTTTATTGATACGAGGAAAATAGTAAAAACCATCTATAAATGCTTTAGATGAAAGATACATAAGGTTTTCATAACCCTTTTGATTTTTAGCATAGAGACAAATGTGAAAACGCTGTTTGGTTGTTTTATCGTTAAGTGTTTCTCCATTGTGAATATACCCCTCTATCCCTATAATAGGCTTTATTCCTGCTGAGGTCATCTGCTGATAAAAATCTATCGCTCCAAACATATTTCCATGGTCAGTCATAGCAACGGATGTCATTCCTAACTCTTTAAGACGTGGAACAAGGTTTGAGAGTTTGTTTGCTCCATCTAGGAGAGAGTATTCTGTGTGAAGGTGGAGGTGGGTGAATTGTTGTATGCTCAAGAGCTTGCCTTTGAAATAAGATGTAATTTAATCTGAAACTTAGCACCCTTATAGTTTTTTCCATCATAAACATATTCACTATTTTGAACATCTATTGTTCCATTTAGATGCTTTGTAATAATTGATTGTGTCATATATAATCCTATCCCTGTTCCTTGTGATTTATGTTTTGTTGTAAAATAGGGGTCAAAAATCTTTTGCATAATATTTTTTGGAATACCACCACCATTATCTATTATCTCTATAACTACATTTTTATCTTTTTTATAAACATTAATAAATATCAGTTTTCTCCCATTTTCATTAAATACCGTTATTATATCTTTTGAGTTCTTGATAATATTTAAAATAGCCTGTGTTAGTTCATTCTGTAAGGTTATAATCTCAATATCTTCAATATTTTGAATAACTTCAATATTATGTACTTTAAAAGATGCTGATAAAAGTTCAAGTGTTTTATCTATACTACTTTTAAGACTAAAAAGTTTCTTTTCTTTATTAGGTGCAAAAAAGTTTCTAAAATCATCTATCGTTTTAGAAAGATGAACTGTTTGTTCATTGATATGGTTTGCATATTTTTTTAAACTTTCATTTTCAACCTCTTCCATATCAATATCTGCAATTATATTATTTGCCCACATCGATATTATCGCTATTGGCTGTCGCCATTGATGTGCAATATTTCCTATCATCTCACCCATTGATGCCATTTTTGATTGTTGAAATAAAAGAGTGTCTTTTTCTTGATTTTTCTTTACCTCTTCTTTAATACGCTGTTCAAGGTTTTCATTTAAAAGTTTTAAACTCTGTTCACTTTTTGCTAATGCTTCTGTTTGTTTTTTAACTTGAATATCTAAAATCTCTTTTTGATTAATAGTTCTATATAAAAAATAAAAGATTATAAACAGAAGTAAAAACATAGCTAACTGAGCATAACTATTAGTATCTACTGCCATATCAATAAAAGCATCTTTATCATAAGAAACTATCCATGCAACTGTTTTCTTCTCTTTAATATTTTTAATAGGATAAAAAGAGATTACAACTGTTTTTTCTTTATAAACAGTATAGATACTAAATGCTTCTTCCTTTTTCATATTTTTATAAATTTTTCTTTTTATTCCTTTTAGTCTCTTTCTATTTTCAATAATATGCTCTTTTTTATAATCACTATGTATAATACTCATCATAAAATCTTTGTTTTCACTACTTTGTTGATATTGTAAAATCATATCATCTCGACTCCATGCTTTTACATCAAATATATGTTTATCTACTAAAAAATGAGTATGAATTTTACTAACATTAATAAGATACTCTTGCAAAAAATCACTTGAAAAAGAGATTTCAAGTGACGCTAAATAATTTTTATTTTCATCAAAAATTGGATAAACGTTTCTAAAACCATGTGTCGTTTTTCCCTGTTCAAAACCACTGATTTGTTTATGATATTTATTTGTATATTCAAAGCTATAACGAATATTCTTTAAACTATCTCCATACTTTTCAGGCTTATGCATTCTTAAAAAAACACGATTATTTGGAAGAACAAAGTGATATTGTAATACTCCTTTATATTTGAGAATATTATATTTATCTTTTAATTTCTCAAATAGTTTTTGACGTAATATATCCAACTCTTGAGGAGTTGCTAAAGAGTTTTTTTTTAAAATATTGATAACATCTTTTTTATTAATTGTTGATTGATAAGCTGCATTAGCTGTTATCTTTTGATGATATATCAAAATATTATAATGTGTTTTAAGTTTATCAAGATGCTTCTCTAAAGAAAAATCTATTCTTTGTTCTTTATTTATCTCTATAATATTATAAATAACGATATTTAATATAATAAACGATCCAATTAGAAATAGATTTTTTTTAATTTTCTTACTCATTGTATCTCCTATAAATTAAATTTTTTTACTATCTCTTTCATTATTATAATCATATTTTCATAGGTAATAGGTTTTCGATAATAGAGATCTGAAACCTCTGTTATATCTTTTTCTCGAACATCTGAAGCTGTAAGAGTTACTTTAAATACATTTTCATCTATGGTATGAATTTTTGTAAGCATCTCCAATCCATCCATATTTGGCATCATAATATCAGTAAAAACCACATTATGACGCTTCTCCATAAATTTATTTAACCCCTCTTGTCCATCACTTGCTGTATCAACAGATGAAAAAAATTTATTTAAAAACAGTTCTGTACCTAACCTCATCTCTTCCTCATCTTCACTATATAGGATATTAAGATTTTTAACCTTTTCTTTTAACTCTTTTATCTCTAAATTCATTTTTTTTCCTTTCTATTCTTTTGGAAGTGTAATTTTAAAACAAACACCATTTTCAATATTTTTTGCACTAATCATACCATTAAGATGTTTTTCAACTATTGTTTTTGACATATATAAACCTAATCCAGTACCATTTTTAACACCTTTTGTCGTGAAGTAAGGGTCAAATATTTTTTTCATTATCTCTGTATCTATCCCTAAAGCATTATCTTTTATCTCTGAAATAATATTATTTTCATCTTCATAAATATTTATTAAAATATGAGCATCTTTAATTTTACGCTCTACTAAAGCTTCTTTGGCATTTTTAACAATATTTATATAAACTTGCATCAACTCTCTTGAATGAATAAGAATTTTTGTACTATTTTTATAATCTGTTTTCACTTTAATATTATTATTTTCTAAACTTTTAGTAATTACAGTTAAGCACTCTTCCATTACATCTTTAAGTAAAATATTTTCTTTTGCTTTATCTGGTCTAAAAAAGTTTCGAAAATCATCTATGGTATCTGAAAGGTGTTTTGTTTGTTCGATGATATTAGTTGAGTATTTTTTACAATCTCTTTCATTTAGTTCATCCATATCTACATCAGCGATAATATTATTTGCCCACATCGCTATTATAGAGATAGGTTGTCGCCATTGATGGGCTATCATACTAATCATCTCTCCCATCGCTGCATTTCTTGATTGAACAAGCATTATCTCCTCTTTTCTGAGGTTTTCTTCATATAATTTTTCCTGCTCTTTGATAGATGCTTTAATAGTTTTATATGTATAAAAAAGTCCAAAAAAAGCTATCATATATAAAATACTAAACACAATAATAATATTTTTAATAGTATGGTTTGTATCATCATTATATTTTTGCATAGGAATAGTAACAGAAATTCCACCTCGAATATCACCCACTTCATAACCTTGATGCGCATGACATTTTAAACAAGATTGTTTTGTAATTAAAGCTTTCATATAATAGAGATACTCTTTATTATCTGTTTCTAAGAACTCGTGAAACTCTATTCTATTCTCTTTTTCAAACATCTTTAAAACCTTAGTTTCCCATGGTGTAGCTTTACTCTTAGGGTTCAGCAGATTTAAACTTGTTATATGCCCCTTAGCACCATACATACCCTCATAATCATTCATCAGTTGACGGAGAGCGTATGCAGGATTCATAAGTGTTAAAGAGTGTCCATCTGTAGTAAAGAGATCACGATTTTTGACATGAGAAAGATAGGGATTTGGTGGAGTCTTTTGTGTGGGAAAAACATATACACCACCATGATTAGAAAACCATTTACGAAACATTAAGTCTTTAATAAATGAATTTTTTGCATGTTCTAAGACTGATTTTTTTTTATGAGCTATCTCATTATAAATATTCCAAGAAAATAATAATAAAATAACACCACTTATTATAAAAAATATTTTTATATAGAAACGATTTAATTTTTGCAATTTTAGTAAAAAATGTTCAGTCATTTAATCTACCTTTATAGTAATAATTCCAATTCTGCTACACTTGAAATATCTTTATCTCTCATATCTATACTTTTATATGTTATAGTAACTTTACTATTTTTAAAAATATCCAACTGTTCAACCATACTTAAATTAATCTCTACACACTCTTCACTCATTAAGATAAAATCATCTCCATAGATACGAAAAATCATTAATTGAGGATATTCCTCTTTAAGTAGCGTAACAAAATGACTTAAAAAATTATTCCCTTCATTCCAACCATAACTATTATTAAAATCAGTAAAATTATGAAGAGAAAGTTTATGAACATAACAAAACTCGTTATTTACATTATTATTTTTATTTTCAAGAACAAAACTAAGATACTCACTATTATAAGCATCTGTTACTTGATCACGAAAAAAGTAAGCGAAACGCTCTTTTTCAATATCTGTTTTTGGTAATTGATGAGCATCTTTTGGAAGTTCAATATTCGCTAAAGCCTTCACTGCACTCTCTACAACTTTGGGATGAAACTGTTTTCCAGAAAACAGAATTAATTCATTCAGTGCATACTCTAAACTTTTACGACCTTTGTAGATACGATTTGTTGTCATAGCATCAAATGCATCTGCCACAAGTAAAATATGTGATAATGGAGGAATTTCATCACCTTTAAGAGCATTGGGATACCCTTTACCATCATAGCGCTCATGATGACATATAATTATCTCTGCGTGTTTTTTATACATAGGAATTTTTGAAAGTAGTCTATAACTAACAGAAACATGTTCTTGAATCAGCTTATATTCAAGATTATTTAATGAACCTGGTTTGAGAAGAATGGTATCTGGTGTAGCAATTTTTCCAATATCGTGGATAATCCCAGCTTTATAAAGAAGCTCACAATCCTCTGCTGTTTCTCCCATCTCTTGTGCTATTAGTTTTGAATATTGTGCAACACGTAAAGAGTGACCACCAGTATAAGTATCTCTATCATCTACCATCTCTACAAATGATAAAATAGTACTTTCAAAATTCTTTATTTTTTCAGCTTCCATCAAAAGAATCTTTTCTGTTCTTTCCTTGACCATTTTTTCAAGATCTGTTTTATAGTTTTTATTTTCTTTTAACTGTATCAATCTTTTTGCTGACTTATAGAGTTCTTGATTCATCTGAGCATAATCGATAGGCTTAATAATATATCCATTAATACCGATACGAATAGAATCAAGAAAGTAACTTGCTTCACTATATGCTGATGTAATAATAATCTCTTGGTCTATATCTATATTTTTAATCTCTTGAGACATCTCTAAACCATTCATTTTAGGCATCTGAATATCACTTACTACAATATCAAACTTTTGAGATTTATAATACTCCAAACCCTCTTGACCATTTTGAGCAACAGCAATATTTGCAAAAAGCTTATGCAGATAGATTTTTACAGATTCTCGTAACTCATCTTCATCTTCAACATAAAGAACTGTTAAATTTTGTGTAATATTTTTCAATTCTCTTGCATTAATCATTATCTACTCCAAGGTACAAAACTCTGTAAAATTATATCATACATTATAACCTTACTTTTACTAAAATCTCTTTAATAGTTTTAAAAGAGCTTCACCAGCCTGTTTACCTTGTCCCATCACTCCAGTTAATAGATAGCCTCCAGTTGGAGCTTCCCAATCCAACATCTCTCCAATACAAAATAGATTAGGAAAATCTTTAAGCATCAAATTTTCATCTAAATTTTCAAATGCCAATCCACCTGCGGTACTTATAGCTTCTTCAATAGGTCGATAAGATTCTAGTGTTAAGGGAAACTTTTTAAGTGTCTCTGCCACTAAATTAGAATTATTTAATGACTCTTTATCAAACACTTCTCTTAACAAAGAGGTTTTAACACCCTCCAATCCTATACGTTTCCAAAAAGCACTCAAACTCTGCTTACCTCGTGAAGCACTCAACTGTTGCTTTAACTTACTTTCACTACGGTGGGGAAAAAGGTCTAAATAGATTGTAAATGGAGTCTTCTGTTCTATTTTTTCTCTTATAAGTTTAGAATGGGTATAGATTAAACTACCTTGAACGCCATACTCACTTATTAAAAGTTCACCTAGTTTGGATTGATAGTTTTCGTTAATATCTTTGAAACTAATCTCTACATTTTTGAGTGCTGTGCCTGAAAACTTCTTTTTAAACACCTCTGACCAAGTCACATTAAAACCCATATTTGCAGGTTTAAGAGGGCTTATTTTCAAACCTCTCTCTTCTAATATCTTTGTCCAACTACCTGTTGAACCTAGTTGAGGCCAAGAAGCACCACCTAAGGCTAAAACCACCGCATCAAATGAATACTCTTTAAAACCATCAGGTGTTTCAAACTGCCAAACATCTTTCGACCAAGATACAAAATTATGTCTCATTTTAAACTGAGTGTTATTAGCTTTAAGTTGACGTAACCAAGCACGGAGTAAAGGTGCAGATTTTTTGTCAATAGGATATACTTTTCCAGATGAGCCAACAAAAGTTTCAAAACCTAAGTTTTTTGACCATAATCGTATCTCTTTAGGGCTAAAAGTTTCTAATGCAGGTTGTAAAAAAGATTGAGCTTCAAAATAACGACTAGAAAAAAGGGTAAAATTTTCATTATGAGTAAGATTTAAACCCCCACGACCCGCTTGTAAAAACTTACGACCTGCAGATGGTTTAGAGTCAAATACTATCGGTTCATAACCTGCATCAGACAAAACTTGTGCTGTCATAAGACCTGCTGGACCAGCACCGATAATAGCGATTTTAAATGATGATTTATTTGATACATCTTGTGACATTAACTCCATCCTTTATGATAAAACTTCTTCAACACTGTAACATTGGTTTTCACTTTTCTCAAATACCCACTGTTTTGTACTTAAATTTTCTAAAAAAGTTTTGTCATGAGTAATAAACATTAACGCACCTTTAAACTCTTTTAAAGAGGATTCCAACAACATTATAGATTCTAAATCCATGTGATTAGTTGGTTCATCTAAAATAATTAATGAAGGCTGTTTTAACAGACCTTGAGCAATTAGCAGTTTTCTCATCTCACCAGGACTCGGTACAGTAGAGTTTAGTAGTGCTTTTGCATCAGAACCTAACCTTTGAACAAGAGTGAAAAGTTCACCTTTCATATCGGTATCTAAGTCGCGAACCTCTTCAAACAATTTCTCTGCATCTCTGTCCGTAATCTCTTGAGCGATGTAAAGGTAGTCGTGTTCATAATCTATCGTCTCTATAAAATGGCGAATAAAGGTACTTTTTCCTACACCATTTTCTCCACTAATACCTACTTTATCACCAACATTTACAGACAATCTAGCAAAGCAGAGTTCAGTTGATTCAAAAAGTTCAATACAAGATTTCTCAATCGCTATGGGGAAGTTATGTTTTGCTATTGTACCCTCAAATGTGATACCTGTCGCATACTCTTTTGAAACAGTGTTCATATTTTCGCTCAAGTGTCGCTGTTTGGTAAGGGTTCTCTGGAGCATCTGTCCATCATTTTTATCTTTACCAGTCAAAATAGCACCGTTTATCTTCTCTTTTTGTGAGCTGTCATGTCTTGAAACACCTTTTTTAGAGAACTTCTTTTTAGCAAGAGCAACTTTTTCTTTTTGGTCTTGAACAACTTTTTTAATCTTTTTAAGTTCATGCTCTTGCTCATTAAGCACTTTTTTCTTATGAGAAAGAGTCTCTCCATAGGCTTGTTCTGCTAAAGAAAATTTTGATCTATATTTCAAGATTTCACCTGCTTTAATCATAACCGTATGTTGAGAGAGTGCATCAAGTAGTGTTCTATCATGGCTTACTAAAATACCCACACCCTTATAACTTTTAAGTGCTTCAACTACTACCGCTTGTGATTGGCTATCGAGATGATTTGTTGGTTCATCTACCATAAGTACATCACTATCACTTGAGAGTGCAACTGCTAGTTGGAGGCGTTTGCGTTCTCCATGACTCAAAATTTCCCAAGCACCAAGCCACTCATCTTTGACCTGTAAAAGGTCTCTAAGTTTATATGCCTCTTTTGTATAAGTCATCATAAACTCTTCAAGTTCTTTGGGAGGGAACTCTGTATTTTGTTCACAATAAACTACAAGGGAGTTACCAACAATCATCCCTTTTTCACTTTTAAGCTCTTTTGAGATAAGTTTTAAAAGTGTACTTTTACCAGAACCATTAATCCCAGTAACAGCACTCCAACCCTCTTCGAAATCTAAACTTATGGCATTAAAAATGGGTTCTACTGCACTGGGGTATTTGTACGATAAGTTTTTTATTTTTAAACTATTCATGGTTTCCTTTTTTATAGATTATACTATATATATTTAAAATCAAACACCTCTTTATAATCATTTAGATATAATCGCGAAATTTCAAAATACCACTATTTAAGGCTTAAAAAATTGTTTGATTTAAAGAAATATACATCAGGAAATATCAAAAATGATATTTTATCTGGTTTGGTTGTTGCGGTTGCTTTAGTTCCTGAAGCTATTGCGTTTAGTTTTATAGCAGGTGTTAGTCCTATTGTTGGGCTTTATACTGCTTTTATACTTGGTCTTATTACATCACTTATCGGTGGTAAACCAGGTATGATTTCTGGTGCTACTGGTGCTGTTGCTATTGTTTTAGTGGGGCTTTCTCTTGAAGTAAATCAGATGTCAGCATCTTTGGGTCTCTCCAATGAAGAGATGGCATTTATGGTTCTTAACTATATTTTACTTGCAACTGTTATAGCAGGTCTTATTCAGATAGCTATTGGTATGCTAAAACTTGGTAAATTTATCCGTCTTGTACCTACTCCTGCTATTCACGGTTTTGTAAATGGTTTGGCTATCGTTATCGGTACTGCTCAGTTTAAGTTTTTTGAGGGTCAAGGGTATATGATGTATATTCTTGTTGCTGTTACGATGGCTATTATGTATCTGTTACCAAAATATACTAAAGCTATTCCAGCTGGTTTAGTGGCTATTGTAGTTATAACTCTTGGTGTTTATTTTACAAATGCCGATACACTTTTATTAAGTGGTTTAGATGATATGAGTAAATATGCAGGTCAGCTTCCTTCATTTGGAATTCCTTACTATCTATTTAGTTTAGATGCTATTATGATTGTTCTTCCTTATGCTGTTATTGTTGCACTTGTTGGTATTATCGAGTCACTTCTTACACTTAGTGTTTTAGATGAGTTAAGTAATACTCGTGGTTCTGCAAACAAAGAGTGTATAGCTCAAGGTACTGGAAATGTAACGTGTGGTATGTTTGGTGGTATGGCAGGTTGTGCTATGATTGGTCAATCTATCATTAACTATACATCTGGTGGTATAGGGCGTTTATCTTCATTTGTAGCGGCTGTTGGACTTATTATACTTGTTGTTTCTATGAGTGGTGTTTTAAATGCTATTCCTGTTGCTGTTCTTGTGGGTATTATGTTTATGGTAAGTATCGGTACATTTGAGTGGTCAAGTTTCTCACGTTTAAACAAGATGCCTAGAACAGATGCTTTTGTAATGGTTACTGTAACTATTATTACTGTTGTTGAAGATTTAGCTATTGCAGTTATTGCAGGTGTTATTATTTCAGCTCTTGCATTTGCTTGGAAACATGCAAAAATCTGGTCAAAAAGTCATACAGAAGATGATGGTACAAAAGTTTACGAACTAGATGGTCCACTTTTCTTTGGGAGTGCTTCTACATTTGCTGATAACTTTGATGTACTTCAAGACCCACCAAAAGTAGTTATCGACTTCAAAAATGCTAGAGTTATGGATAGTTCTGGTGTTGAAGCGATAGATATGATTACTAAAAAATATGAAGATGCAGGTAAAAATTTACTTCTTCGTCATCTAAGTGAAGATTGTAAAGTCTTATTAAAACAAGCTGGTCCTTATTGTGCTTATGCAGAAGATGACCCTACTTATAAAGTGGCTATTAATTATTAAGTTCTTTCTTTTTTCTCTTTTTCAAGTAATGAGCTTTTAGCTTGTTACTTTTTTTCTTTAAATCTACTTGTATGGAAAATTGCTAATGACAACCAATTACAAAAGATTCTTCTTAATCCAATAAGACAAAACATAAAGTCCCCAAACATGCTGTTTAAAGCTACCTCGTGAAGCGGTCTCTATATACTCACTCAACTCTTTAGGTTTAAACATTCCAGTTTGTTTATTTACTTTGGTAATTAAATCTATTCTTTTAGAGTTTACAAGGTACTCCATATAAGGATTTGAGAACCCTTTTTTCTTACGTTTTAAAATCTTCTCATTTAACATAGGTTTCATAATATCTTTTAAAAGTGATTTTGTAATGCCATCTTCATAACGAAGTTTAGGGTCTATGGAAAAAACTGCTGAGGCTAGTTTATGGTCTAAAAAAGGTGTACGTGATTCAATAGAATGCGCCATACTTACACGGTCTAGTTTTGTTAAGAAATGCTCTGCTTGAAAGATATTTAGGTCTATGTAACTGTACCAGATACTCTCATCACTATGATTAGAACTCTCAAATCTATCTCTATATGGTTTTAAATATTTTAAAGATTCATTATCTTTTACATTTCTTCTCATAAGATTATTTTTTTGAAGGTCTGTAAACTTATCTCCTGATGTACGAAAAAGAAGAGTATCATCAAAGATACGTTTGTACCACTCCCACTCTCTGTTCATAGAAAAATTTGCACGAAAATACTTTTTGAGCCAATTTTTATGCGCTAAATTTCCAGCACTTTCAATATCAAGATACTCAAAATATTGTCTATACCCTAAAAAAAGTTCATCACTTCCCTCTCCACTCATTACAACTTTAAAACCATCATTTTTAATACGTTCAAAAAGTAGGTAAAGAGGTATGGAAGCTGGGTCATTCAGAGGTTCATCAAGTGCATCAAAAACCTTTTCACTTGCATCTATAAACTCATCTTGACCTATAACAACTTCTGTATTGCTTAGTCCTAAAAACTCTGCACTCTCTCTTGCATTGGCTCTCTCATCATACTTTGCAAACTCTTTATAGCCTAATGTATAGGTATCTAGTTTAATTCCTCTTTTGAGGGCATAAGCATTTATTGTTGCACTATCTATTCCCCCTGAAAGAAGTGAAGCCATAGGAACATCTGCATTTAAACGCATACTTATAGACTCATCTAAAATCTTTTCTAGTGTATATATCGCTTCATCTCTATTAGTAATACTATTTGGTTTTGCATCAAGGAGGTCAAAGTAGCGTTTTATTTCAATCTTATTATTTTTATATGTTAAAAACTCTCCTGCTGAAAGTTTCTCTATCCCTTTATAAAAAGTATGAGGTGGTGTTGGCGCTAAAAAAGAGAGATAACTTAAAAGGGCATCGTTATTCATAACAGTTTTATTTAAAAAAGGTGTGAGTGCTTTTATCTCTGATGCGAAAATAAAAGAGTTATTGTTATCTTTCATAAAAAAAAGAGGTTTCTTTCCAAGTCTATCACGAAAAAGATAGAGGGTATCATTATCCATCAATGCAATAGCAAACATACCTCTTAGATGATGCACAAAATCAAGACCCCATTTTATATAGGAAGCGATAATAACTTCACTATCACTTTGAGTTTGAAATTCAAAATCTAACTCTTTTTTTAACTCTTTAAAGTTGTAAATCTCTCCATTAAAAGAGAGAAGAATATTTTTGTATTTTATGGGTTGATGAGAACGTTCATGAGTGTCTAAAATACTAAGACGTTGATGAGCAAAAAAAAGATTTTTCTTTTGAGTTATACCACAGTAGTCTGGTCCTCTATGTGTTAGACGAGATAAAGCCTCTTTTGCTTTAAACTCATCATACTCCCCTACTATTCCAAAAACTGCACACATTATAAAATATCTTTTAAACCAAGAGAAATATTTTCTATCTCTATTAAAACTTTATTCTCTTCCACACCCTTTAACACAAAACTTTTTTCATCAGAGTTAAATCCATTCTTTTTTAAAATATCTACTATTTTTAAGGAGATAGCTGTTTCATTTTTTGTAAACAAAGCGATATTAAAAGTTTTATTGAGATGATTAAACTCTATATCTAAAATATACTCTTTTTTTCTATATACAAAGCCATTGAGTTGTCCAGATGATAAAATCCACGAGGTACTTTGATGGTATTGGGTAGTTTTAAAAGGTTCAAAAACTTTGTTTTTTAGATTTTTAATATAGAATATATAACTATAAAGCTCTAAATGTTTACCATTCATCTGTTTATTTTTAAGGAGATATATCTCATCTTCACTATAATAACGTATCTGTTTTTTCTCGCAGTATTTTATAAACTGAACATCTTTTATAAAATATTGCCTCCAGTCTATACAATAAGATTTTAAAATAATATTCTTTAAATCTTCTCCTATAGTTGCAAGAGTTAAATCTTCCAATAATTCTTTAAAAGAATCTGATTTTTCTTTATTATTTAAAACTTTTCTCCAGTTATCCATCTTTGTTCTTAAAGCCAAATCAGAAACACAAAAAGTATAATTACTCCCTGCTTTTGGAAGATAATTATATTGAGACAATAAAGCTCTTTGAAATATAAAGTTATCATCCTCTAAAATATCTTTATCAAAAAGTTGAGAACATTTATCTCCATACTCTTTAAACTTTTCTATATTTTTATCTGAAAGTATCAATAAAAAAGAGATTTGACCATCAAAATATCTATGATTTTCATACTTTAGTATAGCCTTTTGCCACTCTGCACTCTCTTGCAAAAGTTGAACTTTAATCTGTTCCTCTTCTACTTGATTTGAACTAAAAAATGCTATTTTCAACTCTTCACTTTGAAGATAGTTATATATATTATTCTCACTATTTTTATATAGACTCTCAATAGACTTCAAAGCATTAATCAAGTCATCGGATGTTTGAATAAGTCTATTATTTATTAAGTTTTTTGTTACTCGCATAGAGTTTTCAATATCATCAGTTTGAAGTGCCTCTGTCAATGAATAAAATCGTACTCTATCCCAATGTGTCACACTATTTTCTATAAACTTCTCAAATAGAGTAAAATAGGGGCTTTCTTCATTACTAGCTAAATAATCCAATATATCTATAAGTTTTTTTACATTAGTCTCATCGCTATAAACATCTTCAAAAATATTAAAAATATCAATTTTTGTAACATCCTCTTTATCTTCACGTTTATAATTTAGAAGATAAAAATTAAGTGTTATATTTTGAAAAAAGTTTAAAAATTTATTATCTACCGTTGAACTCTCTTTATCTCTATGTTTCCAAAAAATATCTGTCCAACTATTATCCATTTTTGCTTTATTATGTTCATCTAAATATCGTTCAAATTTAGCTTTAAAGTTTTCAAACTCTGTTAAAGATTTACCACGTGCATTCATTTTAATATATAAGGTATCGGTTAAACCGAAATTATCTAACTTTAAAAATTGAAAAGTGATAGGAGGGTTAGTTTCATCTATCAGTTTTTCAAAAAAATCATCACTCTTTTGAAACTTTTTGTCGATAGCATCTAACATCACTAACATAGATTGAATAGTAGAATCTTTTTTCCAAGATGCAAAAAACCAAGAACTATCTTCTATAAGACTACTTAAACTTTCATTTTCATCAAGTTCTATATCTGAAACTACTAACTTTTCACAAAATTCTCTTGAACTTATTCGTGTTTCATAAGTAAAATTTTTCAATATATTTTGAATATTTTTATTAAGTTTTTTATCTTTTAAAGCAAGATACCAATGCAATAAGAAAAGTGTCGTCAAACGTTGTTGTCCATCAAGAGGTGTTAAAATTTGAGTATCATTTTCTCTAAACTCACTCCCATATACAAAGTCAAGGTCGATAGTTTTCTCTTTATCCTCTATCATCTCGTAAATAGTATTTAAAAAATCCCTACGAATAGTTCTTATCTTATCACTATCTCGTCCCTGTGCATAATCACGTTGAATAATAGGTATTTTTATTGTATATTCGTTTATTAATTTCCAGAAACTGTATCTATTTTGCATTTAGTGTTATCCTATCTTAAATTTTCTATCTCTTCAATAGATAAACCAGTAATCAAAGATATAGTTTTTGTGTCTAAACCCTGTTCTAGAGAAACTTTAACAATATTAATTTTTTCTTGTTCTATTCCTTGTTCTATTCCTTGCTCTAACCCTTGCTCTAACCCTTTTTCCATCCCCTCTTTTTCCGCCAACTCCCTAGCATAAT
>CAZXSD010000012.1:0-33316 GCA_964642985.1 uncultured Sulfurimonas sp. | reverse complement strand
TAAATCTGAAAATAATTTTGAAAATAAATCTGAAAATAATTTTGAAAATAAATCTGAAAATAATTTTGAAAATAAATCTAAAAATAATTTTGAAAATAAATCTGAAAATAATTTTGAAAATAAATCTGAAAATAATTTTGAAAATAAATCTGAAAATAATTTTGAAAATAAATCTGAAAATAATTTTGAAAATAATTTTGAAAATAAATCTGAAAATAAGATGAAAATCTTTAATTTTAAAAAAATAGTAGAGAAAGAGAAAGATTTAAAATTTATCAGAAATAAAAAAGAATATTTGATACAAGGATTTCTCGGTAAAATTAAAACAAAAGAAGACTTTGGAAATAGACTTAGTTCAATAGATGAATCTAATTTTGATATATTAATTTCTTCACTTCTATCTAAAACTTTTTATAAAAATTATTTTATTCTGAAAAATAGTTCTGAAAAAATAGAATACGATCTTTTATTTTATATAAATAAAAAACTTTATATAAGTACAGAATATGTAACTTTATTTTCTATTCTATTAATAAAAAATAAAAGTCAAGGTTTAAAGATGATTTTAAATAATATTGATATTTTTAATCAGCCGTTCAGGCGTGGGTTAGATTCCCCGACCCTTGGGTCGAACAAAGAAATAGAGTTTAAACTTTTTTCATACCCCTACTTTTGAGCTTGCGAAAAAAAGTTTTAGCGTTCAGCTAAAAGGCTTGCCTCGGGGTCGTTGATTGTTTTCTATATTTTTTGCAATAGATAGTGGACTTGCTTTAAAAGCACCATTATTAAATTGTTGAAGATAGACTCTATCTTCTATTTGACAAATATCTGCGATATATAGAAGGTACTTTAGGAAGAAGTATCTTCTATATCTTATTATTGTATGAATATAAACAATATCTCTATTATAGATATTGTTTAATAGAACTTCGTATCTGGTCAATCAAGTTTTCATTGTTTGTAATTTGAACTTTATGTTTATTAAGTTCATTGATTGCATGAGCAATATATCCTTCTAGTTTATGAGTATGTTTAACATCATCTATTATGATTGATTTATAATATAAGTTCCCCTCAATAGAACACAGTTCAAGATGATTTTTTATATATTGTTCCTCTTTATACTCTCGAACATCTAAGTAATCTGGCATATTAGTTGTTTGAGCATCTTCATTCTTATTTAAACCCCATACTTCAATATAAGAATCATATTGAGTCAAATAAAAATCAGCAGTTGATTGACCACCTTTTTTACCTTTAAATACATTGGCATGAGCTTGATATTCTATCTTGTTAAGATACAGTAAATTCGCAATAATAAGCTCTACCTTTGATGAATAACTTTGCTTATCAAGTCCTCTAAAATTACCTAATTTACACTCTCTTTCAATATCTCTTAGCCAATCATTTTTAGAGCAATGTTTATACAGACCAGATTCTTCTATATGAATATCTGAAAGGCTGAAATATTTTTTATCATTAATATACTTGATCACTTCCTGCTGAGTGTACTCTTTCCAATTCATTTTTTTTGGAAAATTATGTACCTGTATTACCTTTTCAACAAGTCCTCTCTTTTTTAAATGAACTACTAAACCATACGATATATCTCTTAAATCAGTGATTGTACCTATACCGTTTGTATCATCTGTACAAATCTTAGTAACTTCATTTAAGAGTTCTTGATCTGTTAAATTACTATAATTAGGAAGTTTTATCCAATCTTTTATTTTAAAAACATCATCTTTTAGATTTAATTCAATGATTTTACTCGATACAGAACCATGTTGATTCAGCAGTTCTGACCAACTTTTAATTGTATATTTTTCTATATAGTTTAGAGCATCTTCTAGGCTATCTATATTTACATTCTTTAACAAAACAACTCCAATATTTTCTAAAAATAGATGAAGTTTTATCTGAAATTCATTATTTTTATTATTTATTTTAATAAATTTTTTTATCTCATTTGGCAAAGAGTTAATTAACACATCTTTCTTCTGAAATCCATTCTCATAAGCAATTTCTAAAGCAGATATAAGCTCATCGTCTGTAAATTTCTTTGTAAGTTCATTTGTCTTGAATCCGAATACTTCAACTATTGTATCTTGCATATTTTTATCAGTTTGAATGTATTGAGCAGCATTTGGAAATCCTTGTTGAACCTCTGCCATTGAATTGAAATGATACTTCTTGAAAAGTTCAAGATAATATTCTAAACTTTGATTTGTAATATCTTTAGGATTACGAGAGTTACTACAACTATCATTTTCACAATAAGTAAAACCTTTATATTTTACTTTATCATATATTATTGCTTTATTAGTATGTCCACATATTAAGCACTCTATAGATATTTTTTGTTGTTTATCTACATTTTTTGAGTTTGGCAATGGTTTTAATATACCTGTAAATTGCATATTTCTCTTTTTAAGATATGAGTTGAACTTTATTGTTACTTTTTCATCAAGGGGATTACAGACTATACATTGAGTATCTTTAAAATTTTCAAGTTGGTAGTGTGTTAAGAAAAACTCTTTGTTGCATGGAATATGTAAAAAGACAGATTTTTCTTGTGTAGTTGTTTGTAATTCTTTTACCTTTAAATTTTTCTGTTTACATAAAATCTCAATATTTTTCAAAGTCATTTTATCTTTTACAGGAGATCTTCTATTTTTATCAGCTATAAAAAATGTACCTTTTTTACTACTCAATGCTCTTTTTCGTACCTCTTCAAAAGATTGAGTCATAACTTCTTCATCTTTTTTCCAAATTAACTTATCTGTAACAGAAATAGCTTCTTTATTGTAAAGATCAACATTAAGTGTTGGATGAGCAACAGTCACATCATTATCTGTTGCTATCGTTTGCATATAAAGCATAGTTGGTATACCTTTTTTATTACAAGGGCTAAATCTACACATTTTTTCAGAAACTGCCCACATTGAACTTTTCTTCTCTATCATATTACAACTATTGCAACGAACTAAATGTTGAGAATTAGTATTGATTTGTGAACCTTCAATATATGTAAATCCTTTTGCTTCAACCATGTTTTTTATATCATCTTGAGAATGATTCGTCTTTTTTGACATATTTTTTCCTTTTATTTTAAAAGTATTATATATAATACTCTTTGAAATAGAAGTATTATATATAATTCCTTTATCTTTTATTAAAATAGTATTACTATTGATACTATTTTGTATTAAATGGTTAAATAAGTATAAAATATTATAATTCTTTTATGATTAAAAAAATTACGTATAAAGAAATAGCAGAAAAGCTAGGGAAAAGTGAACAGACTATTAAAGGCTGGAAAAGTAGATCACCAGAACTTTTAGAGTTTGTTAAACTAGGAATATTATGTAAAAAAAATGGTTTAGATGTAGAAAAAATAATTAAACTAAGTGAGCTTCAAGAGATTATAAAAAATGAAAACAAGTGATATTGGAAAATTAGAGGATATTTTATAAAATAATAGAATATCTTTAATATTTTTATAGTAAAGTAAATTACCGTAATTTATATTACTGTAAAAGGATAAGAGATTAAATTTTACAATAGAGAAAAAGAGCTAAAAAAACTTCAAGAGATACAGAGTCGTTCAGAAATATCATCTCAGATGACAGTAATAGTTGGGCGAAGAAGAATTGGTAAGACTACACTGATTAAAAAAGCTTATCAAGAGAAGATATATCTGTTTGTATCAAAAAAGAATGAAGCACTCCTTTGTGAAGAGTTTATTTCTATAATCCAAGATAGTTTGAATCTAAAGATATTTGGTAAAATCACAAGATTTAAAGAGCTATTTGAATATTTAATGGAATTAGCTATCACTCAATCATTTACATTAGTTATTGATGAGTTTCAAGAGTTTTTATATATTAACGATTCTCTTTATTCTGATATGCAAAACATTTGGGATAATTACAAAGATAGAACAAAAATGAATCTTATTCTGAGTGGTTCTATCTATTCTCTTATGAAAAGAATATTTGAAGATAAAAAAGAACCTTTATTTGGTCGAGCTAACAATAGAATACATTTAAAACCATTTAGTGTACAAACTATCAAAGAGATTATTAAAGACAACTATCCAGATTACTCAAATGATGATTTACTTTCATTTTATATGCTTACAGGGGGTGTTGCTAAGTATGTAGAGATAGTTGTTGATAATAAAGCATTTACATTACAAAAGCAATTAGATTTAGTATTTGATGAATATTCTTTATTTATAGATGAAGGTAAGAATTTACTTATAGAAGAGTTTGGCAAAGAGTATCTTACATATTTCTCTATTCTTGCGCTTATCTCCTCATCTAAAACAGCTAGAGTTGAGATAGAAAGTATCTTAGAAAAAAATGTTGGAGGTTATCTTGATAGATTAGAAAATGAATATACAATTATTAAAAGAGTAAAACCTATTTTTGCTAAAGATGGTAGTAGAACATTACGATATGAGATAATAGATAATTTTTTTAACTTTTGGTTTAGATTTATCTATAAATATAAGAGTGCTATTGAGATAGAAAACTATGAATATCTTAAAAAGATAGTAAATAGAGATTATACAACATATAGTGGACGTATTTTAGAGAAATATTTTACGCAAACTCTCAAATTATCGAATCAATATTCAAATATTGGTACATATTGGGAGAAAGGTAATCAAAATGAGATTGATATAGTAGCTATCAATGATGAAGATAAATCTATGGTAATTATTGAAGTAAAAAGACAAAGTAAAAATATTGATATAGATATTCTCAAAAATAAAGCTAAAAAGTTAGTAGATAAACATAAAAAATATAAAGTTCAATATAAGGGACTTTCTTTAGATGATATGTAATAAGGTGTATAATTTTGAGTATATGTTAAATATAATTTAGCACACTTCAATATGAAATAAATTAGAGAAGATTCTATGGAAGAACTAAAAGCATTCATTTTATTATCAATATCTATTGGTTTATTGTACAGTTCTATACAAAAAAAGCATAAAAAAGGTAAGAAAAAGTTGAAATAGACTTATCTTTTTTAGTTGGCGAATTAAATACCAAACAATCTTTCTCTATTAGACTTCTTGCAAAACTCAATCCACTGATACTGGAAGTCTCTCATCGTTAATACTTTTGAGATACTTATAAACTTCATTTTCATTAGTTTTGCAAGAAGTCTATTTTTTAAATAAATATAATCTGCTACTTCTGTTGTCATCTCTTTACGTTTAACTTTTTCACATAAACCTAAAAATATAGCATGTAATGTATGAGCTGTAATAGTATTATTATTGGTAATGATTTTTTTCCAAGAATCTATTGTTTCTTCTGTATGACAATATGAATAATCATAATTATTTGAGGATAAATCAATAGGTTTTTTTTGTTCAAATTTTTCATTTACAAAATCGAATCTATCTATTGTTATTGCAAATATTACACTTTCATCAAGATAAGTTTTTGAGATAATTGCTAAAAAACAAGGGAACTTGAATCAATTTATAAAATAAGTGGTGTAGGGATAATGGAGTGTTAAAATAAATAAAAAGCATACACAGTTATAAGCACACTCTTTCCTTAATAAGATTCAATCTTCTTGCATAATATTTTAAATCTCTTCACAAAGATTAGTTCTTACAATTAAATCATGTTTTATAAAATGATGAAGATGAACCTTTTATTTTTCAGCTTTTTAAATATATATTTCAATTATTTATTTAAAAATACTTCGACAAAGTGTTAATAAGGCTATCATTTAAGTATTTATATTTATCTGACTTCAAAACAAAGATATGAAATCCGAACATTATTGCTAATAAAGCAATTAAATAATAGGCATCAATAGCTATAAGAAGAGGAATGGCGAGACTTATTGTAAAAGAGAACTCTTTGTTATCTTTAATTTTATATATGATTTTCTTTATCATTGCAGATTCCTTTTTTTATTAGAAGAAGATATATCGATAACTAAATCGTTTATCTCTTAATATCTTTAATATCTAGCTCTGTAAATTCTGTATGCAGTGAGATTGCATCTACCTGCTCTTGAAGTAATTTATTATTACTCTTTTGAAGAATATAGTTTTTATACAAAGCATATATTAAAACAGTTAGTACACTCATTTTTACTCCTATGTTAAATCACACATTTATAATTTATTTTTTGTATCTATTCATTCTCATCAATACAAGCAATTTTTTTATATTTATCTTCATTTACATATCTCTATATTTAAAAGCAAATCATTTTTTTGAAAATAACTTCTTCTATATATCTTCCAACCATTTTTTTTGCTGACTAGATAATTTTCTTGATTTGCAAAAGTTGAGCTTGGACATATAAGAGAGCTACCTTTCTTAAATGTTTTACTGTTTTTTACTATCATCTCTTTAATATAATTATCACGTTGCTCAGAAGGAGTTCCGTTGATACTAACCATAATTACTACTATAAGTGCAAGAAAAATCAATAAAAACATTGTATAAACCTGTTCTTTTGTTGCCATATTGTTCTGAGATACTATCTCTTTGTCATTCATCATCTCTCCTGCGATTAAATTCATTCCATCTCCAAGTAAAAAGGACTACCATATATACTTAGTGTTAGTCGAAATAAAAGTATATCTTTTTGTTTCTTAACTAAAAATTAAAACTACCTATGTATAATTATATTAGTCAAAGGTGTATTATGAATAAATTAGAAGAATTACTAGGTAAGAAGTTTCCAAATGTTGAAATAACAACAATTAAAAATCTCACTAAAAAAGTAGCAACAATCTCTAAAGTTAGAGTAGGTAAGGAAGAGACTAGAAAATATAGGGACTATGATGAAATCTCATTAAATAATATAGATGAGCTTGGATATATATATGTTCCAGATACAGATAAACAATTAGAACCAGCATCTAATAAATCTATACAAAAACAAGCATTAAATCATTGTGATTTAATAATGCTTCTTAGAGGAAAGATTGGTAAAATTGGTATGATAGGAGAGAAATATAAGAGAACTATTGTCGGTAACACGAGTATGATACGAATACAGTTTACTGATAAACAAAAAGAGAATCATAATCCACGTTATATTATGGAATACTTATCATTACCATTTGTAAAAGAGTACATAGATACATTTATCCCTTCATCTGGTTCAGCCAATAGAAGAATATTAAATTCTGAGGTAATAGCAAATTTACCAATACCTGTTTTTGTACACAATGAGTTTATAATATTAAATAACTATTTATTAAGCAAAATAGAGTTAGTAAATAAAGCAAAAGAGATTCATGCAGATACACAAAAACTTGTTGATAAATTTGAAAATCTAAAACACACAAATCTTATAGATGCAATCAATGGTAGGTATGATAACACCATAGATAATGTTTCCCTTCGTGAATTAGATAAAGTACAATCAATCTTAAAAGAGGTAGAGGATAGAGAATTTAAAAATAGAGAAAGTAGAAAAAAATTAAATGTTGTGCAAATACACTTTGATTTTGATTAGGGATAATAGATTCAGATTTCCTATTTTTGATTTAATATCATTTTTTATCGAATAGACCTATAAGGGTACAAATTAAGATTGACTTGTTAAATCAAAAAGAATAAAATACATTTAAGGGAAACAGATTTTGACTCTGGTAAGCGAGAACTTCTAATTCTCTACCATGCATCTAATCTGCTTCTGTTGTTAATTAATGTTTAGTTCTTTATCTAATTCTTATGAATTGAGTAAGGAGTAACAACGATTGAAATACAAGTTAAAATAATCCCTAATATTTTAAAGCAATATTCAAATATTGGTACATATTGGGAAAAAGGTAATCAGAATCAGAAAGAGATTGATATAGCTATTCTCAAAAATAAAGCTAAAAAGTTAGTAGATAAACATAAAAAGTATAAAGCTCAATATTCGAGGATGTTTTATTCAAAAAAAGCATAAAAAAGGTAAGAAAAAGTTGAGATAGACTTGTCTTTTTTAATTGATCTTATTAATAAGGTTGGGAGTACATTCATTTTCAAGGAAACATTCCACACCATCGCCTACTACTAACCTGCGATAACCTTTTTTAAACTCTTGTAGTGAAAAGTATTCGATAGGATTTTTATCTTTTACAAGATGTTGTATGTAGTCCATTGCAGTTAGATTATCCATTATAATATAATCTTTTGTGTAATGGCTCTTTAATACCCATTGATGATTGTATTCTGAACGTGTCTCAAATATAAAAAAATATCTTATAGACCACTCATCATCTATTACCCATTTTAAATAATGTGTTCTATTTCTCTTATAGATATATTTTTTTAATACATTTCTTACTGTTTTTCTCTTATGGAAGAATAACTCTTCTTTTTCTGTTTTTTTATCCATATCTCCTCTTTTTTTATTGTTTAGTTTATCTTTAATAAATATATATGGAAATTTATATGGTAGGTTTATTTTAGAATAATCTCAACATAAAGTATTGAAATATGTTGAGATTATTATTAAGTATTCAAATTATAAAAATATTGTTTAGAAGGGTCTAAACTATTTGCGATCCAAAACTTCATACCTTTTATATAAAGAACATAGTTATTGAAATATATCATAGCATCTATCTCTACAACATCTTTATGAATATAATCAATTAAAGTACCATTATCTATATCAATTTTAAATGTTGTATCAGCTAAAAATATATCTGGATTATATTGAACTGTATATTGTAGATAATCATAAAAATCTATATTTGGAGTATGTCTGTTAAGCCAAACAGTATAGCTATTAAAAACAGGTTCATAAATACTAAAGAAACTCTCTTCCTTTATCCAAAGTTTTAAAAGTCTTACTAGAAAACTTAGTTTCTCATCACCATATTCAAATATCTTATGCTCTTCTGTTCCATCATATTCTTGATTATCAAAATTTATATCTTTGGTATTGTACATATCATTAATTATCATCTCTTTCCTTTTAGAACTAAATATTTAACTATTATTAGTTAATACTTCTGCCATTTTATTAATTATTTTTAAATCATATTCTAAGGGATCAAATTTAAAATTTTAGACCCCAATTTCTTTCATTAACTCACTTTTCTTAATACTTATACCGAATAACTAATCTTAGGACTTAATTCAATATAAGTTTTCCATATATCTATCATAGGTCATGACCTAAGTAGTAGATAAAAATTAATTTCATACTCATATATCTTTCTATTTTCATAGATCTATTCTATATATCTTTTGTATTATGTAATCTATTTCTGATTACTACTTACTATACTAGTTTTTTAAGAAACCTATTAAGTTTTTTCATCTGTTCTTCTGTTAGTGTTGGTAGTGTTACTGCACACTTGTTTTTTGAGTTTTTGATTTTATATAATGATCTCTTTTCTTTATCACTATCACTATTTAAAATATCAGTAACTTTTTCCATTAACTCATCTCTTGATATATTTTCATTAATATACCAAAAATAAAGTTCCTCTTGTATCTTAGGATCATTAATTCTTCGGATTGTATCTAATGATTTTATATCTGATATACTTTTATTTTTTCTTAGATCCTCTATTATCTTATCAGAGAGTTTTAATAGATTTATAATTTTACCTACTTGTGATTTGTCCTGTCCAACAGCAAGAGCTAAATCTTGTATCGTATTAAAAACTTTATCTTTTAATAATCTATCATATTGATGCGCTATCTCTATATATGTTAAATCTTTTCTATGAGTATTCTCTATAAGAGAGTAAGAAGCCAATTCTTTATCTGTTATATCTTTAAGAATAATAACTTTGATTGTTTGAAGTCCTAATCTTTTGTGGGCTTCTAGTCGTCTATGTCCAGCTATTAATGTAATTGTATTATCTTGATTCTTTTTAGCTATCACAGGTTGAAGAAGATCATTCTCTTTAATGCTATTGACTAAAGTTAGTAAATCATCCTCTTCAATAACTAATCTTGGTTGATAAGGATTCTCTTTTATTATTGAAAGGTTTATCTCTTCAATAATATTCTTATCATTTAATTTCCCTACACTTTGAACTATCTTATTTATTCTATTGTTAGCTCTATTATTATTTGATTTATTCTTTTTTATAGCCACTTATCTATCCTTGCATATATATTTTTTAAAAAATTATAGCATATTGTTAAATCATAAAGTATATTTCTAACTAATAGCATTTTCATCATCGCCATTAATGGCAATGATTTTCATTAATGACGATTATTTCTTTTTGATAAAAAAGTTGATAAAAAATCAAAATTATTTTGAGCTATCTTTGAAATTGTACCTTCACCATCGCAACATCCACATATATCTGTACCTAAACACATGAACTCTCCATCACTCATCCATTGAACCTCTTCTGGTCCACAAGGAACACCTATCTCAATATAACCACTACCGTTACAACATTTACAGTTCATAGGTTTAACCGAAATATCAATGTTAGTTAAATACAACTCTTTTAAAACTAAAAACATTCTTGCACAATCACCTATGGCATAGTGAGGCTTTAGATGTTCTATCTCATATAAAAATGGTTTACTGTATCCATAAGGCAACTGATATGCACAGGTCAAAGAGATTAGCTTTTCAGCATAATCATCATCTAAAAAACTTTCTAAATTCAATATTTTCACGATATGATCTAAAGAATAAGATTTATTATAATCTTTTCTTACAACTGTATAAATATCTATATAGTTTTCTATTTTAATATTATACCGATTAAGAATCTTTAAATCTTCACTTGCACCATAAAAACAGATAATATCAGCTTGTTTTATAGCTTGTTTTATAAAAACTCTGAATTTTTGAGAATAAAGTTTATTCCACTTTTTTCTTATTAGTGTTTGTTCACTCTTCGGAATTTTATGATTTTCATCATATACAATTGTTTTTTTTGTAGCAAAATTAACAACAGTTTCAATTCTTTTTTTGAATTCTTTTCTTCTCATTACCAAATTTGAGTTATGTTTGAAATGAAGCTCACCTAATTCTATCTCATCATTTTCAGTATCGTACGAAAGTACACCAGCTTGTGTTACTAAAAAATCTCTTCTCCAAGAACCATATATCTGACCAAATTCTAGGTCAATAAACACTATTTTCATAAACTTTCTCCTTAATTTAAAAATAGAATCTTATAATTTTTAAAAAATAAAAGATAGGAAATCAACAAGACATGAAAATACAGAAGATTGAGATTATTAAAAGTTTATTCCCAACAAATGGAGCTATTTTAGATTTTTTTGTTAAAAATTTAGAAATTAAACAAAGGGATTTAAAACTTTATCAAAGATTTGTTAAAGAGGAAAATATCTCCGTAGATGAATTTTATAAAATATTTGAGATTGTTTTAGATAGCATCTTTGAAGTTTTTGAGATGCTAGAATATAATCAAAGTTATTTTAAACAAGTAAGTATAAATTTTTTAAATTATTTTACAACTGTAAAAAGAATAATCCCAACAGACCATAGTGTACAGAAGCAACTTGATTTTTTAATAGTTATGGATATTTTTATACCTTTTGTTGTCTATCTTAATAATTTAAACAATAAAGTAACTTTAGAAAATATGTTACCAACAGAACAGCTCTCTTCACTTGTAATTGTTTTTCAGATGATTTCTAAAGATTTTATAGATAAAAATAAAACATTGTATTCTTATCTATATGAAATATTAGATGATGAAAAACTTATCTCTTATGATGCTATTTATAAAAATATAAATAATTGGCTAAATGGTAAAACTATACCAACAATGGAACATATCAATATTATTTCAAAACTAGCAAAATATACAAAGAATTTTACACAACTAGAACTACAAAGAGTTTTACTCATCGCTAAAGTTTTACAAAATTTATATATAAAATCTATAGAATATTTTGGAAATGAACTAACAAGATTAATGATAGAACATTTTAAACTAATGCTGAAAGGTATAGATTATAGTTTACCCTTAGATGAAAAAATTGTATCAAATTATAATTTTTTATATATAACAAGTAGCAGAGAATTATTTACAATTTTTTTAAAAGATGCTTTGAATCCAGATATTTATTATTATCAGAATCGTTTATTTGAAGAGATAATATTAGAAAAATACGATTTTAAAAGAATATTTTACAAATTGCATCAAAAGGTATTCTTTAATTCAATAGATACAATTTATCCAATAAAATATTTACAGGGTAAGATGAGAAAGAGTGAATTAAAACAACTTTTTTATGCCAATGATGAGTATGGGGATAGACTATATGAAATTTTCATAAAAACAGATCCATCTATAAAAAAAGAAAAACAGATTGAACTTGAGATAAAAAAAGAGTTAGATGATATTGAAAGGGTCTATGAGATAGATGGAGATCCTTATTTTAATTTTTTAAAAGCCAGATACTTTGCTCAGTTAGGGGAAATTAAATTAGCTGAGAAACATTATCTTATGGCATTGAAAGATGGTAAAAATGCTATGGGATGTTACATATTAGATGTTATAAAAGAGGGACTCATGGTGTCTTCATTAACAACACGAGAAAAGAAAGTAAATTTACTTAATGCAAAGAATAGTTTTACAAAATTTTATAAAGAAGCATATTTTTATAAAGTAATAGATAAAAAACCAGAAGAAGTAAATACATATCTGTTATTAGATCTGCAAAAAGGGTTTGATCTACATTTTAATAATCTTTTTGATGGCATAAAAGAAAATAAAGATTTTATTATCTCTCAAAATATAGGTTTTTGTGATAATACTAAATATAAGATTGATTTTAATAATGCCAATAAAATTGTAAAAATATTTATAAATGATCTATCTCAACTGATATATTGTGTTGTAAATAGAGATTTAGAATCTATAGAGAAACTGTTGTTTAATGGTGCTGATGTTAATTATTTAAAAGTGAACGACAATGCTACAGCTCTTATTATTGCATTACAAAATTATGAAATGCAAGAAGATTATTTATTTTTAAAAATAGCAAAACTATTAATACCAAAGATGGATAAAAAAGCTTTAAATATGAAATTAGAAAAAAAGCTAGAGAATCCTCTTGCGATAGCTATCAGATTAGGTTTAGTAGAAATTGTACAGTTACTGTTAGAGAATGGTGCTGATGTAGAGAAAAGAGTTACTACAGATAATTTTACAGCATTGTTTCTAGTTATCAACTGTATAAATCTTTCAAAAAGTAAAAAGGTTATAGAGGAAAATTCGAAATTCAATATAGTTCATCCTCTTGAGTATAAGGATATAAGGAAAAAATTTGAAACTATATTTAATATGAATGGTGTGTTTGATAATGAACAGCAAATTTCTTTAGAAAAGTTTGTAAATATGACTGAAATATGTAATGATGAAATTTTAAAATTATATAAAAAGAATAAAGAAAATTATGTAAAGATATTTTCTTTAATAGTGGAAGTATCACAAAACTTAAATATTACAGTAAGACACGATATAACAGCACTTATACAGGCAACGGAACATAATGAAGAGAACTTAGTGATTAAACTTTTGGAGAAAGGTGCAGATAAAAGTTTAAAAACTGTTATTGGTCATACAGCTTATGATTATGCACTGACGAATAGAAATTATAGACTTATGGGATTATTATAGGGATTAAAGATAATTTATATATCATCTTTAATAGCCTCAACTAATTTATCATTAACACCAATAAGAGTTTCCAAAGATTTCATATCACTATCTAATGTATTAGAACATTGATTAGTATTACAATTAAAAATATCATCAAGGGTATTGTTTTGTAAATCTTTATATTGAAGTAAAAGTTTTTCTATATTGTTTTGAATCTCATCTGCTTGTAATAGAATATGTTGTCTAGTAGATAGAAAGTTTAATAAGAGATCTCTATCTTCATTTTTTATGAAAGGTATTGGTATTTCTGATAATGCAGTTGAATTTAATATTTTTCTATCATAAGAGCTTGAAGATGGTATATATGATTCTATATATTCTTTCACAAAGGGTAGTTGTAGATAATGAAAAACTAAATGATGGAAATGTGCTTCTAGCTGTTGTTGCGAGAATTGTAATCTAAGCATACTATTGTTACCAACTATAATTTTTTTATAGAACTCTTTTTTATTAACCATCGCAATTTTACCAGTTTTTCCACGTTGCACCATTAAAATATCTCCATAATTCAATGATTGGGCATTCATTACTCCATTTGATGCTGGTTCTTGTATCTTAGCTGTATCACTTATATAAATAAATCCATATCTATCTATATTACTTAAAGAGAGTTCATCATAGTTAGTAAACCCTCTATTCTCTTTTCTTCCAACTCTTACATTTGATACCATTGATATTTTAGATGTAATATACTCTAAAGTGACTATTTGACTTTTTGGAAATTTCTTTGATAATAGCTCTTCTAAGGGATTCATTGTTTATTCTCTCTTTTTGTTTGTGTATTTGAATTGTAGCATTCTTTAATTAAATGAACTATATATAATTTTATAAATGGTAGTGATATGTTTTAGTTTGTTGAGGTAAATGTAATTTTTAAGTATAAAAATTATACTATACAACATAAAATCATAACAAGGTTTATTGATGTACAGAGGTTTTACTAAAGAGTTAGCACTTTTAAATGATAATTATAAAACTGATAATTTTAGTTGTGTATTGCTTTATTCAAGGATAGGAGTTGGTAAGACAACTCTTATTGGAGAATATATCAAAAATAAGAGTTCTTTGTATCTTCTTGTGAAACCTCAAACAATAAATGCTCTTCTTTTGAGTTTTAAAAATATAGTAGCAGATTTTTTAGATGATAAGGTGTTAAAACTCAGTAATGTACGAGACTTAACACATCTATTTGAATATATTGCTAAAAAAGAGTTTACTGAAAAGTTAGTAATTGTACTTGATGAGTTTCAAGCTCTTATTAAATTAGATAGTTCTATTATGAAACAATTAAAATATATTATAGAAGAGCTTCTTATATCTAAAAATATAGAGCTTATACTTTCTGGTTCTAATCTATCTATAATAGATAAAGAGGTTCTTTCTCCAAAATCTTTATTATATAAAAATATATCACTTACTTTAAAATTAGAGCAGATGCGTTTTAGTGAGGTATCTCTGCTTTTAAAAGAGAAAGATACTTCTAAGAGTGATTGTAAAGATAATAAGATTAAGATAAATCAAGATAGTCTATTTAATTCTAGTATTATAGAGATATATGCCATTTTAGGGGGAACTCGAAACTATCTTAATCTTTATAAAGAGAGTAATTGTGCTAATAGCTATAAAACAATATTTGATTTTATAGAAAATTCTATATTAGATAAGAACAGTTATTTTTATAATGAAGTGGAGTTAATTCTTCAGAATGAAGTAAATGAGTTAGCTATATATAACTCTATATTGGAGTCTATCGCTTCTGGTATTCATAAGTTAGGGGATATTGCACTTAATATAGCTCAAAGTGTCCAAAATATCACTGCTCCTATTGCTAAACTTATCAGTTTAGGCATTATCTCTAAAGCTCTTCCTGTTACTGAAGAGAATAGAGCTAGAAGTAAGATGGGACTTTATTTTATTAATGATAACTTCTTTAGGTTTTGGTATAGATATGTGTTTCCTTATAAGAGCTATCTGGAGTTAGGAAATATTGAGTTTGTTATGGATAAAATTAAGAGTAGTTGGAATAATTTTATTGCTCCTATTTATAGATCTATTGCTACTGAGTATATAGATGATAGATATAAAATAGGTTTAGAACTTCAATGGTGGGATAAAACATCAAAGATAGATATAGTTGCTGTTTCTGATAATGCCATACTCTTTGCTGGAGATAGTTTTTATAGCAATAAAGAAGTTTCTATTGATGATTTTATAGATTTAAAAGAGAAAGTTGATTCTATTGAAACTCATCCTATACACAGTGATTTCCGATATCTCTTTTTTAGTAATTATGGATTTACAGATGAATTAAAAGAGCTATCTTCAGCACTTAGAAATATATCTTTGGTTTTTATTGATAGTTAGTGATTTAGAAGTAATAAAAAGCAATATATATTATTTATGATATGGTAGTGATATATATAATATAACTATAAAAGTATTGTAAAAATAAAACAAATTTAACAAAATAAACAAGCCTTTACCATCCAATATTAGGGAACTTCATAGAATATAAGTCTATCATTTTCATTAAACATAAAAGCAAACACTTTACCTGTCTTTTCGTACTCAAAAGATAACTCAGATAAGGCTAAATTTAGTAGTTCTCTTATAGGGGGTTCATCTGCCTTAACACCCTTTTTTTTGACTAACTCTTTCATATATTGATTAAATGCTATAATTTTAATCTCTTGTTCTATTTTTTTTACATTTCTATATCTCTTTATTGTTGATCTACTTACTTCACTATTTTTTATTATATTTTTATTAGTAAATAATTCATTATTTCTATATGTTACTTTATATCCTTCTATTAGTTTTCCTATAGTTTTTTCAAGTATTTTAGCTGTACTAATTTTTTGTCCTATTTTTTGTCTACTAAATTCTATTATATCTTTCGTTTTATAGTTATGTATTTTGTTATCCCATAAATCTTGATAGTATTCACCTTTTATATATGGTTCATTTTTAGTTGTATTTTCTTTTATATTATATTTTTGTATTGACTTAGATATTTTTTTTATCTCTTCTAGTGGTAATTCTTTATTGTTTAAATTAATAAGTGTATCTTCTACTTGATTATTTTCTATTTTTCCATTGTATAACATTCCTATTGTTGTTATATAAAGATAATTATTTCTATTACCTTGTATGAAACCATCTTTATTTATTTTTTCTAAGTTAATTTTTCCTATTTGATTTTTAGTTGTTTTAATATCACTTGTTTGTTTATTTGATATAGCAGCTGTATTGAGTTGTTTATTATATATTACTTTATATAGTTCATCTATTGTGTATAACTTATCTGTATTAATTATTGATGTATGAGTAAGAGGATTTCTCCAATAGCCTATTAATCTATGAGAACCTGCTATATCTCCATTTAAGATGTTAGTTATAGTTTTTTTAGTTATTACTAGCTTTTCTTGATCTATTGTATCTGATAAGTATACTGTATCTTCTAATATAAAACCAATATGATAGCCTTTGGATGTTCTTGTAATCCAATTAGGTGTTAGTCCGAGTTTCGATTGAACCTCTTGTTTATATTGATTTATAGGAGTATGGATATTGTCTATATCAATTATTAGGAATGATGTTGCATGTTTAGTACCATATCTTATAAAATTATCATGTAATGCTTCATTCTTATCTTTTGGTTTTACATAAAACTCTAATTGTTCTTTTGTTTGGCAGGATTGTATATTTTCTAAAAATAGTTTTTTATGGAGTAATTTATGTAACTTTATTAGATTATTGTTGTAGTTTTCTAAGTTAAGTGTTTGGGGATTGTTTAGTAAGTCTAGCAAAGGCTAGGCGATTGTCCTAATTTCATTTTCTCTGTCCAATTTTTAATTAGTTGTCAGAGAAGTTAAAAATCGCCAGATTTTGTTTTGCTTCTCTTATTAATAGACTTCTTGCAAAACTAATGAAAATGAAGCTTACAAGTATCTCTAAAGTATTAGGGATGAGAGACTTTCAGTATCACTGGATTGAGTTTTGCAAGAAGTCTAATATATTTTTAACAAAAAATATACTGTAAAAAATAACTTGATTAGATTATATCTATTTTTTCTTAAAGAATTTATTATATAAAAAGTGTTTTAGGAAAATTTTTTAATTTGAAGTAAAAAAAAAGGAACTTATAAATAAATCCCTTTTAAAAAGATGGTCGCAAAACAGGTATCTGGCGGAAACCTTATGGTTTAACCACCTTTTTTAAAACATTGTATTATACACAATTATACATAAAATAAATATAAAATTGTATTGTTATGACAATAATAATTTTATATTTATATCTTCTACATAAGACAAAAATAAAAATCATTAGGCTGTTTGTATAATAGACTTCTTGCAAAACTAATGAAAATGAAGCTTACAAGTATCTCTAAAGTATTAGGGATGAGAGACTTTCAGTATCACTGGATTGAGTTTTGCAAGAAGTCTAATAAAGGAAAATAATCTCATACAGAGCATTTAAATAACTACTTTCTCTTTTTAAACGAAATAGATGTTTTTTTCTTATTGTTAAATCTATTTAGAGTTAATTGTATTCTAGTTATTTTATTTATTGATAAATGATTTTTAGTATTTATTTAAAGTTTTTAAACAAGTGTTTATTATTCTTTAGATGTTTTTATTTACTTTAAATATAGTTTTTCACTTTTTTAACATCTGTTTATTATCTTTAATATTTTTTAAACACATATTTAAAAGCTTTAAAAGTATTCTTCAAATATAATATAAATAATAAATAATAAATAAGGATTGGAATGCAAAGACTATCTATAGATTTAGGTTATGGAGATACAAAAGTTGTTGTTGGGGATAAAATATTTAAGTTTGCTTCAGCGATAGAGAAACGTAAAGAGAGTCAAGTTGAGTATGATAGTGACAATGATGATGTTTATCTATTTAAAGGTAGAAAATACAGAGTTGGGGATAGAGCTTTAGTAAATGCAATCTCTACAAGAGGATTTAACTTTTTACTCAAGTATGGAGCTTTATTAATTTATCATGCAATAGAGTTATCTGGATTAGATAAAAATGAACCTCTTGAAATTATTATTGGGTTATCTATTTTAAATTGGAAAGAGAAAGATATATTTATTGATACATTGAGAACTATTAATGTTAATGATTCAATTATTTCTCCTAAAATTCATCTTATGGCACAGGGTCAAGGGATATATTTAGATTATGTTGGAAAGAAAGATGGTCTTGTATGTGTTGCTGACATAGGTTACAACACTTTTGACTTTTTAGTATTTGAAGATGGTAAACCTAGACAAGATCTTTCTTATGCAACTAACAAAGGTGCTAATGAAATTATTACTGAGCTACAAACAAAGCTAAAGAAAAGATTTAATTTTGATGCTACTGAGCAGATTGCTAAAGATACATTTATTAATGGTTATATTATGCATTATGGAGAGAAAATAGATTTAAGTGATGAGATAGATGAATCTAAAGAGGATTATGCTGAGTATATTCTTGATGAGATGAAAAATAAAGGAGTTGATCTTTTACGTTCAGCTACTGCTGTTATATTTAGTGGAGGAGGAGCTTATTTTCTAAATAAGAGTAAGAATCCATCTAATGTTGTTTTTTCATCTTTACCGTATGAATATGCTAATGTAAGAGGTTATAACTTACTAGAAATTAAAGAAGGTTTATAAAAATGGCTACTGAAACTCAAAAAATAGAGAACCCTGCTAAAAAACAAAAAATACAGTTACTTTTAAATAATAAACAAGCCATTGATCTTTATCAAGTATTTAAACACGGTACTAGAACATTAATGATTGAACAAGCAATTATCCTTTTAGCTCAAAATGAAACAATGAGAAATCTGTTTCTTGATGAATATGACAAAATGAAAGTTGATGATATTCTTGCTTCTGCAAAATTAGTTGAGAATTCATCAAATAATGATATTGAAGAAGAGGAAGATAGCACTTTAAAACAAGATGGTGTTTCAACAAAAAACTCAAAGTCTGCTGAGAAACAGGTTGATGTTCAATCTCCTATTTCTGTTGGTTGGTAGTTTTTGTCAATTTTAAATAGTCATTGTTTTTATCGTTTATTATTCTAATATAACCAACATATTTGATACTAAGAATAATAAACGAATTATATAACCATTTATTCTTGTAGATAGTCGTAAATACAAATAAAATATATGGTTACATATACGAACGTTTAATTAACTCTATTAAATTACTATCATTGTTCACTAAGTTTAAATGCGGCACATTATGAGATTCTGTAAACTAAACACTCAACAATCTTTTAACCGTATCTTGCATAGCACTCTTAAAAGCGTCATCTTGTGAAATCATTCTATAAAGATCTAATTCACTTCTTCTTTGCTGATTCATTACCTCATCAAATATTTTCATATATGCTAAGTCCCTAGTATGTGTATCCGAGTTATCTACATATTTATTTTTAAAGTCTGGATGCTCTTTCATTTTTTGAGCCATATTTAGAAATCGTACTCTTTGTTCTTCTGGTGTTGCATCCCATCCTTGAAACCATCGTTCATTGAAACTATTTATGATAACATCTAAAGGGTCTTTTTCTTCATCTCCACCATGTGTACCTCTAGGATTAGGGTTTTGTGGATCAACTTCTGTTTCATTATCATCTAGCCCTATAGTGGTATTTAACTTTACTCTCTCTAACCCATAAGTAGATAAATCAACTGAATTTAAAAGCTCATCAAGTGCATCTTGATTCTTATCTTTAATAATCAATTTTGGTATCAAGAACTTCAAAAACCAAAATAACTTTTCCCAATTTACAATCTCATAAGGCATAATAGAAGCCATCTGCCCATATATTTTTACAAACTGTTTAGCTTTTATTTTATAATCAGCTTTATCTTCATCTTCTAGCTTGAGTTTGTTATTAAATCTTTCAGCAGGAACATCTATGATAGGACTAAGCTCACTCGCTTCAGCCCCATCAAAATATTTCTCTATAAAATCTTCTACCTCTCCCCATTCATATACACCTATATAATCCAAAGAACTTTTTAGTTCATGCAGTACATTTACATCTGTTGCACCACTTAGTGAAGTTGCTGTATAAAAAGGGTCAAATGAAGTTTTTATATCTTCTACTTTATTAAAAAAATCCAATACAAATAGATCTTCTGTTTTTTTACCTAATTTATTTGCTGATCTATTAAGCCTTGATAGTGCTTGAACAGCTAATACACCTTGAAGCTTTTTATCAACATACATTGCAGTAAGTTTTGGTTGGTCAAATCCAGTTAAATATTTATTGGCTACTATTAAAAGCTTATAGCTATCGTTTGTATCGAAGTGATAAGAAATTTTATCTTCATTCTTTCTATCCTTATCATCAATATTTGGTAGTTTATTTATCTGTTCTTCTGTATATTCAATCCCTTTTAGCTCTTTTTTACCAGAAAAAGCAATAATTATTTTAAAAGGATTATCAAGTTCTTTTAACTTTTCAGTTATAGCAAAATAGTATAGTAATGCAGTTTGTATATCTTGTGTAACTACCATACCTTTTGCTTTGCCTTTTAACTTCTTGGTATTTACTATTTTATCCACAAAATGTTTTAATATAATATCTGTTTTAGTAGCTATTGTTTGCTTATCTCTCTCTACATAAGCTCTTAACTTTTTTTGTGCCTTAGCTATATCAAACAGAGGATTATTTTCTATTGATTTCTCTATCTCATAGTAACTTTTATATGTTGTATAGTTTGATAATACATCAAGAATAAATCCCTCTTCTATAGCCTGTTTCATACTATAAAGATGAAATGGTTTAAAAGTTCCATCCTCTTGTTTAACTCCAAATTTTTCTAATGTATTTGGTTTTGGTGTAGCAGTAAATGCTAAATAAGAGGCATTCCCTTTCATTTTTCTAGTTCTCATAATTTCTAATATTGTATCTTGAGCATCTAATCTATCATTTTTTTCTGTATCTTTACCCATTGCACGATTCATATTATCATGTGCAGAACCACTTTGTGAACTATGTGCTTCATCTATAATTATTGCAAACCTTTTATCACTCAAATCTGCTATCCCATCAACTATAAATGGGAATTTCTGAATAGTAGTAATAATTATTTTTTTACCACTTTCTAAACTTTTCTTTAGCTCTTCTGATGAATATGCAGGAGCGACTATATTTTTTACTTCGCTAAACTCTTTTATATTGTCTCTTAGCTGTTTATCAAGAAGTTTTCTATCTGTTACTACAATTACTGAATTAAATAATGGGTTGTCAAGTCCACGATTACCTACTGTATCTATATTATTAGGATAAGTTTCTATAAGCTGATAAGCTGCCCATGTAAGTGAGTTTGATTTACCACTACCTGCACTATGTTGAATTAGATATGTTTGTCCAACACCTTTTTCACTAGCATCTTCTATCACTTTTCTTACTACATCCATCTGATGGTATCTAGGAAAATAGAGTGTTCTTTTAGATAAGGCATCTCCATCTTTTCCATCCAATCTTACAAAGTGTTGTATAAGTCCTGCAAGAGATTTTTTTGTAAATACTTCTTCCCATATATAAGCTGTTTTATGTCCATTAAGGTTTACTGGATTTCCTTTACCGTGATTATTCCCTTTATTAAATGGAAGAAAGAATGTTTTTTTACCATCTAATTTAGTAGTCATATATGCTTCATCAGTATCAACTGTAAAATGAACAATACATCTAGTAAAGTTTAAAAGTGCTTGTGTTGTATCTCTATCTTCTCTATATTGCTTTTGTCCATGAACCTTAGCATTTTGCCCTGTCCATTGGTTTTTAAGTTCCATAGTGATGATTGGTAGTCCATTGATAAAGATGACCATATCTATCTCTTGAAGAGGATTAGTTTTTGAGTATGTTATTTGTCTTGTTACACTAAACTCATTACTATTAAACTTATCTTGTATCGTTTGAGAGCTAGAAGCTAATGGAGCAACGTACATTAGAGTAAAATGAGCATCATCTATATCAAGACCTTTACGGAGTAATTTTAAAACCCCATACTTTTTTATCATCCTATCTAGTCTTTGAATGATTTTTAGTTTATATTGTGTATCACGTTTAAGTTTTTCTAGCTCATCTTCTTGAGTAGATTCTAAAAAGTGCCAAAATCTTTTTTCATCAATGGCATACTCTTTATTAAAATCACTGTTTGAACCTTTATAAAAACCACTATCTACAAGTGATGTTTCTATACTACTTTCTAATGCTTCTTCGTTTGTTTGGCTTCTCATTTTAACCTCTTCTATCTCTTTAAGACACTATTGTCCTTGTTGCACTATTTTTTGATATTCAAATTTACTTTTATCTTTTATCTTTTACATCAACTTTAATATTGCCTTTATCATTATGAAGCCACTAAGATATTTTCTATATCAGTATTTTTAGTTTCTTCTTTATTCAAAAAGACTAAACACAAGTCTATCAGAGATAACATTCTAAAAAAGAAATAATTTCTATGTTCAAGTGTCAATTCTTTTTTACCAACTTCATGGTGTCGAATTCTATATCCATTACCAATATTTGTTAATTCTTTAAATTCACTATCAATAAAAATTTTATTAAATTTTTCAGAAAGACTATCTACTAACTTTATTGCTGATTGTTTTTTATTTAATCCTTCATTCGCATAATGTGTTTTAATTCTTTCAAATGCATCCCATATCTTTTCAAGTGCAACTTGCTTATCATTTCGTAAGAACCTTTCTCTACCTTCTTCAATTAATTTATTCAATTCAACATCTTCTGTATCTGCTTTTTTATCGAATAGTAGTTCTATATTTACATTCATATCTAGTACACTTGATAAATCAAATGCTTCATTTGCAGTAATGGAAGATTTTATAAATTCATTAAATTCAATTTTAGCATCTTCTAAAAATTTATTAAAATCAAGCTGATTTTCTTTTGTATAGTTAATAAAATATTTTTTACGAAATATTCCCGTAGATATTAATTTATGAATTTCTTTAACATTTAATTCTTCAAGTCTTTCTTTAACCCAGATTTTTCTTGTTTCATCTTTGTGAATAAAGTTATAACCTAAGTTTTGAAAGAAATCAGTTAGTTTAGAGGAAGACTTATAAGGAAATTTTTCATTATCCCCACATACTATCAAAGCTAAATCATGTTCAAAATCTATATTTTCTTCACGAGCTTTTAAAATTTTAATTGCTTCAATATCTTCTTTTGTTTTTTTATTTAAATATTTAAAGACTGTATCTCTTAAAATTGTTTCAGCTATTTTAAATTCATGCTCTTTGATATAAGGTTCAGTATAACTATTATCAGAATATACTATTTCAAGTCTATTTATTTTATTTTTACTTGTACCTTCAAGTTTAGGAAGTAGTTTATCTTTCCATTTTTTAACAGAAACATGATATGGATTGTCTTCAATACGTTTTAATTCTCTATGAGATTCTTTTAAAAATTCTATTTTCTCTTTTGACATTATACAACCCTCACTTTACCAGTAACAACACTATCTATCAAAGTAGTTTTATACTCTTTTAATTTTATGATTTGTTGCAATTGTAGGTCAATAGCTTTATTTATTTTATGGTTATTTTCTTCTATATAGTTTACAATTAATTGCTGTTCTTTTTGTTCGGGATAAGGAACTCTAATATCACCAAACTTATCAAAATAAAGCCTTAACCTCATATCCATAATACCTCTTGAGTGTTTTTTCATTTCCTCTGAAAATACTTTTAATCTAAAAAGTTCATGATAATAAAGACCTACCGTATCAATTTTTGCTCTTAATATATCATATGCAGGACTTGTAACACCATCATAATTTGATAATCCAATTGCTCCCATCCATGCTAATAGTTTATTAACAATAAAATCACCCTTTCTAACTCTCCAATACCCATCGGTTGTTGAAGCTTTATTGCCTTTTGCAACTAACTCTTTTCTTGGTTTTACACCTATATCTGTATAAATTGATAATAATTCCTCGTTATTATTATTTGGTGCTGGATTGATAATTAAATTAAATATGTTTTTTACTTTTTCTACTTCCCAATGTTGAGGAACTTTACCTATCCACTCAACCCCACTATCTTTCATAACTACACTTTCATCTAACCCTTTCGTAACAGCATCATTTATAAGAATCTGTCGTCTCTCTTTTAAAAGCTCTATAAGTTGCTCTTTTTGTTTTATAGCTTTGTCTAACTGTTCTGTTTTAGAGTCAAGAAAAGAGGCTATTTTTATTTGTTCTTGTTTTGGAGGTAGTGTTATTTTTAGTTCCTTTAAAGCTGAACCATAAATATGAACAATAATCTCACCCTTAGCCATAATCATTTTTTGCATAATTGAATAACTGCTATTTAACGAATAACTTAAAAAACTACTATCAAAATTATTTTGTTTAAATATAATTATATCTCCACCAGCATAAGCTTCTCTACCTTTGAAAACTATGCATTTTCCAATATCTTCTTTTGTCTCTCCTGAACCAGTTAACAATATATCATTTTGAATTATTTTGATAGCATTTAATGCTGTTTCTTTTGAAATAAAATTCTTAGTTTTAGTTGTACTAATATCATATTTTGTATAAATATCTCCGTATAGAATTGCAGGTAAACCATCTTCAGCAAGTTTATCTCTTGAAATACCTCCACCTTTTGAGAATCTTCCTAAAGAAGCTAATCTTCTTACTTCCCATTCTTCTGGAATCTGTCCAAACCCATCAACACCACTATCCTTATAATCCAAATATTTCTCTAATTTACTCATACTCAATCCCCCTAAACTCTTCTTCTATCTCTTTTATAGTTGGAAGTGATGATTTGTACTCTTTTGGGAGTATCTCTGTATGTGTATATTCACTAACTCCTATTGGTGTATTTATATTTTTAAGTGCATATTCAACTATGGTATCACTTTTTGATTTACATATAAGTATCCCTATCGTTGGTTTATCAAGTTCATCTTTTATCTCTTCATCTACTGCTGATATATAAAAGTTAAGTTTTCCTGCATACTCTGGTTTAAAATCAGTTACTTTAAGTTCTACTACCACATAACAATGAAGTTTTACATGATAAAAAAGTAAATCTATCTTAAAATCATTATTATCAACTACTATTTTATATTGTCTCCCTAGAAATGAAAAACCTTGTCCAAGTTCTAGTAAAAACTTTGTCATATTTTTCATTAAAGCATCTTCAAGCTCTTTTTCATCATGTGATTGTCGAAGATCTAAAAAATCAAAATTGTATGGATCTTTGAGTGTTTCTTGTGCAAGTTGTGAATGTATCTTTGGTAATTTTCTTTCAAAGTTGTTTATAGCTTTACCATTTCTTGCATATAAATCTTTTTGTATCTCTTGAACTAAACTTGCTCTTGAGTAGTTATTTTGGATTGTAGTATTAACATAAAATAGTGCTTCATCAATACTTTTAGATTTACTCACAATATGAATATTATGTCCCCAAGGAATCTGGAAAATTTGGTCAACAAGCTGTTGGCTATTTGCATAAAATATAAACCATTGTCTCATATATTTTATATTTGTAACAGAAAATCCACTCATATCTGGAAACTCTTTTTTCAAATCCTTACTAATATTTGCTAAAATCTTATCTCCCCATGATGATTGTTTCTGTTTTTCAACAATCATTTGAGCAATATCCCAATAAAGATTTAATAATTCAACATTTACTTTAATATGAGCTTTTAATTGTGCTGATAAAATTTTTGATTTTATCTTAGTAATAAATTTTTTATACTCTTGTGTAATTATCTCCATCTTATAATCCTAATATCTCACGGATTAAGCCATCACTCTGTTCTTCCAAACTTACTATATCTTTTGTAACATCTTCTATACTTCTTAGTGCTTTATGTTTGTAAAAGTATTTATTGAAACTTATCTCATAGCCTATTTTTGTACTATCAAGATTTATCCACGCTTCATCTATATGAGGTTTTACTTCTTTTAAATAGTAGCTCTGTATATCATCTTTTAAAGGTATATTCTCACTATCTCTTAACTCTGTTTCAGCTTCATACTCTATATATTCATCTACTTTTTCAGATTTATAGTAACCAAAATTAGGAAGTTCTGATTCTTCACAACCTAAGTGTTCAAGGAGTATTGTAAGCTTTTCTTTCGCTATTTTAGATACTTTTTTTACAACTTTTACTGCACCTTCATCATACCAACTAATAGCATTTAAGATTTGATTCTTTTCCCCTACACTTAATTTTAGTTTTTCCTGTTTTATAACTTTATCAACTTCTTTTTTAAAAAGATTAAAATCATTAGAAATTTCTGTTCCTATATGTTCTTTAAGAGTATGAGCAACGTTTAGATACATTTTATGTTTACTCCATAAAGCTTTTGAAATAATTGATTTTTTCTGTTTTGCTTTGAGAATTATCTCCTCTTTTTCACACCACTCTAAAATTTCTTTCTCATATTTAGTTATATCTGTATAAACTTCCTTGCCAAACTCTTTATAAGCCCAAGTCATAGGTTCTATTAATGCCTTATCATATCGTAGTGTTTCTATCAAATCATCTCTAAGTTGAGATTTTAACCTTTTTGGTCTTTCTATATTTACTTTGTAATACCCAAAGTCACTATTATCAAATAGTTTACTCGCTAATTTTTGTGTATCATCTTTCTCTTGTACTTGCATACTCTGATAAATTTCTATTATCTCTGTAATATGCTCAGAAGTAAACTCACAGTTCTTATCTCCAAGATTTTTTCGTAACTTTTTATATAATTCACCAGCATCTATAAGTTGCACTTTTCCTTTTCTATCTTCTGCTTTATTATTTGAAACTATCCATATATAAGTAGTGATGCCAGTATTATAAAAAAGATTGTTTGGTAGCTGTATAATCGCTTCAAGCATATCATTTTCAATAATATATCTCCGTATGTTACTCTCTCCACCACCTGCATCACCAGTAAAAAGTGAACTTCCATTATGAACCGATGCTATACGACTTCCTAAAGGGCTTGAAGATGTTGGTTTCAATTTATCTACCATCTCCATTAGAAAAAGAAGTTGTCCATCACTACTTCGTGGAGTGGCATCAGATTTTGTTTCCTCTCCCCAATAATCTTTTAGTTGTACAGTAAAACGAGAATCAATAATATCTTTACCATCTTTGATATATTTCATTTCACTAGCCCAAGATTTCCCATAAGGAGGGTTTGAGAGCATAAAATCAAACTTTATTCCACTAAACTCATCAACAGATAAAGTAGAACCATTTCTAATATTTTCAGGATTATCCCCTTTTATCATCATATCAGATTTACAAATAGCATAAGTCTCATCATTTATCTCTTTTCCATAAAGATAGACATCGCCAGTAGCTTTTATCTCTCCCTCTTTATTTTTAATAAAATCTTGAGATTCAGTAAGCATACCACCACTTCCACATGCAGGGTCATATATAGTCATAACAGGAGGTAAATTATCTTTTATAGGGTCAAAAATAATATGTGTCATAAGTTCTATAACTTCTCTAGGCGTAAAATGCTCACCTGCTTCTTCATTGTTGTCTTCATTGAACTTTCTGATAAGCTCTTCAAAAACATAACCCATACCAAGATTAGTAAGTGGTGGTAATTTTTTACCATCACTATCCTCTTTTTCTTTATTTGTAAGGTTAATATTTGGAGAGGTAAATTTTTCTAAAACCTCTAAAAGTACATCTTTTGAAGCCATGTGTTTGATTTGAGAACGGAGATTGAATTTTTGAATAATCTCTTTTACATTAGAACTAAACCCATCAAGATACTCACTAAAGTTTGCTTCTAGCATCTGCTGAGAGTTTGTAGCTGTATTATGTAACCTTAGAAGTGTCCAAGGGCTAGTGTTGTAAAACACATAGCCACTTGCATCTTTTAAACCATTAGCATCAAGTTCTGTAAGTTGCACTTCCTCTTTTTGAAACTTCACTTCATCAAGAACAGCCTCTTTTGTAGGCTCTAATAACGCATCAAGTCTTCTTAAAACAACCATAGGTAAAATAACATCACGATATTTTCCTCGAACATATACATCTCTAAGACAATCGTCTGCGATGCTCCATATAAAAGATACTAGTTTATTATGTACTGCTTGATTCATTTATTATTTTCCTAAAAAGTCATTGTGAATTTGTTTTATATTTGTATTTATTGTATTTATTTCATTATACATTTTTATCTCATTGTTAAAGTTTAATAAGAGTTGTTGCTTTTTATTTTCTGATACTATCGGTATCTTCAACTGTTTAATCTCTGCTGTTGAAATTTGTGGCATAGCAACTCCAGACACAAGCATAGATAGCATTGTTTGTCCTACCGTTGATTTTAAAAACATATACAAAAAAATAGCATTTTCTTTTTTGTTACTATCTTTTAATTTTATTACTTGTATTGCTTGAGATGCGACCATAGTATCACTTATTTCGCCGACTATTGCTACTTTACCTATTGTTCCTTTTGTACTTAATAATATATCATAAGATTCTAGTTTATACGTCTCTAAACGATTATATTGTGAGCCTATTTTTTTGACCTTTCCAGATTCTAATGTAAACCCAGCACTATTAAAGTTAGATGGTGAAATCTCATATATTTTATTACCATTTCCTTCATCTTTAAATAATTGAGATCTTCTAATATCTGCTATGTCTTCTAACTTAACTAAATCAAACTCTGCAAGTTTCTTTTGTAGTTGTTTTATCTCTTTTGAGATGATATATCTATCAATAGCTAGTGAATAATTATTTATCGCAACTTCATCTGGATTAACAACTCTTGATATATTTTCTTCCTCTTTTTTAGATTTATAAAAAGATATAATATTATCAATATCTTTTAGTACAAGCTTTCTACCCTCTCTTTTTAAAAAACTATCATGTTTTACATTTAAGAAATAAATCGTATTGTCTTTCTTTTGTTTATTAATTATAATAAATGTTGTTTCGATAGAAGTAGCATTATGAAGATTCGGTGGTAGTTGTATTACAGCTTCTAACCAATTATTATCTATAAGATATTTTCTAAATTCTTCATCTTGACTACCTCTATATGTAAATCCTACAGGCATTAAAACAACTGCCTTATTTTTTGTTTGCGCCAAAATATGCTCAAAATGAGCAATATCTCTACTTGATTTAACTTTATGAAATTTGAATCTGTTAAAGTTATCTGTATTTAAAAACTCATTATTAGTAGAAACACCCATAGGTGGAAAAGATAATGTACAATCAAATTGTTTTAATTGATTTTCATTCAAATACTGTGGATTATCCAATGGATTATCAAATGTAAATTCTATATCAATGTTATCTATAATCTTCATTAATTCAATAATAAATTCATCTGCAAATGATTCTGCCACTATTTTTTTATCTGTATAGTAAGCTATATTGTAGCCATTACTAAATGGAGCATAAATTTCAGTACAATCTCCATCTAAAAGTCTTATTCCAAAATCTGCTATTTGATTAGCTACAGAAAAATCCATATAACTATTAAAGCTAGAATAAAAAGTATCAAAAACATTAGGAAGAATATCTATATCATTAACGATATAGAATATATTCATCAAATCCTCATCCTTGATTTTATCAATATTTATATTCAAACTTGTAAAAAGTTCAAATAACTTCTGAGTTTTTGATAATTCATCAATAATTGATTTGAATTCTTTTACTTTTATTGTTTGAGTATAAAAATTATCAAATTCCAATATATTGTTTTCTCTATCCATTGATAGTTTTTTCCATGCTTTTAAAAAATAGAGTAGTTTTGCTATCTCTTCTGCTTTAATATTTATATTTAAAGAATTAATTAAATTTACCAGTTGTTTTGTGTTCAAAATATTTCTCCGTTATTTTTAGTCTAGTGTTTACTGAATTGTATCAAATTGGGTATTTATTGTCAAGTAGTAATGACTAGACTAAACAATCTAAAGCAAAACAGCCTTAATCTTATTCCCCTCATTACTCTTAGCATAAGTCCTAGCTGTAAGAGTAATATCAGCATGACCGAGTAGTTCAGAGATAGTTACAAGATTAATATTTTTAGCAACAAGTCTTCTAGCAAATGTATGTCTTAGTATATGAACACCTTTTTTATCTATATTGGCTTTTTTCATCTTATTTGAGATTACATTGTATAGACCTACTCTACTCATTGGTTTTTGTTTATTGGTTATCGCTATATAGTCAGTTATATAGTTTTGTTCTTGTAAGAAAGTTAGTTCCTTATATATTTTATCTTTAGCTATATATACAAATCTCTCCTTAGATCCTTTACCAAATATTTTGATTTTATATACACTATCCTCTTGTATAATTGATAAATCTTTGAGTTGTATAGATAAACATTCACTTGCTCTTATTCCTGTGAATAATATCAGTTTAATAAGCAGAGAATCTCTATTTTTATTAAATGATAAACTCTTTTTATCAAATAGTGCTAAAAGTCTTTCTACTTCAGTATCATCAAGAGCATCAACTTCAACAGATTCTCTCTTGATAGTTAATTTTTTAAGTCGTAGTTCAAACAATCCATTCAAATTTTCTTTTTCATCAATAAATGCTAAATAAGATTTTATAACTGCTAAGTTTAATATTTTAGTGGAGTTTGCACTCTTTATATCTCTTGTTATAAATTGAAGAACTATATCTTTATTAATATCATTTAGCTCAGAAATAGCATTATTCTCAACTATATATTCGTAGAAGCTTTCTAAAATATGTAAGTATGTAGATATTGTATTATTTGAAGAGTTGAGTGACTTTTTTTCATTTATAAATGAAGTTTTGTAACTGTCTAATTTAGATAATAAATTTTCATTGTTCATAATGCCCTGTCTTTGATATTTTTTTGTATTGTATCATTTTTATAGACTTAATGTATAGTTATGTATATTATTTTTCAGGAACAAGCATAGGAAAGAGATATGATGCCATTGAAGCACCTATTTTTAATCTTATCGCACCTGCTTTTGTATCTGATTCTATAAAATTTCTTTTTAATAATTCTGAAATAACTCTTGATGCTGTTCTTTCTTTCATTCCTATAATATCAGGGATCTTTCCTCTCTTACATTCGCCACTAAGCAGTAAATATCTAAATATTTTTTCACTATGATTAGGAAGAGGATCAATCCCTAATAAACCATCATTAACTCTTTGTACATATATTTCGATTTTTGATGTAAGAGAGTTCAATTTTAGGTGCTTATTCATATATGCTACTTGATCTAAGGAAACATCTAACATAAAATTCACAAAATAATTTAATGAGTTAGAAGACAATGAACCTTTTCCATCTCTTGCACCTTGTCTTGGCATATCTGCATACGATAAATTATTTTTATAATCATTGGAATTTCTAGCAAGTCCACGAGAAATATTCCATAAACCATAACCACCCATATTCATACTTGCAAATGCTCCATCTAGCGCAAGTCGTGATGTTCTACCATTTCCATCTAAAAAAGGATGAACCCACATTAATCGATGATGAGAAGATAATATATGAATAATTTTAACTGTATCACTAGAATTTAACGATTTATTATATAGGTATTCAAACTCATTCATCAGACTATCTAACTTATCAGAACTTGGTGCAATATGGTTTCCGACCTTAACATCACGTTCTCTAATTTTTCCAGGAATAATATTATCGTTCATTCCATCACTATTAATTTTTAGAAATGGTTTCATTCCATCTTTTGAATAAAATTTTTCGTGAAGAGATAAAATAAACTTTTTATCATACGGTGAGGCTAACGGATTGCTTTTAAAATATTCTTCACACTCTTTTTGAACCTCTATATGCACTAATGAGAGTATTTGAAGATTTCTTTTTTTAAAATCTGTAGAGTAGTTTTTTTGCATCGCTCTTTCAATATCGATAATGTGTGTACCTTCAGATTCTATTTTATTGGAATAGTAACTATTAACTGTATAGAGAAGATTCTTAACAGATTGAAGTATTTGTGGTGTATGAGACCCTTCAAGCTTAGAAGCTTCTAATAATAATTTATCTGCTTTTTTTAATAGAGAAATATCTATATTTCCTTGTATGTCCGTTGGAATTATTGGTGTAAAATTCATATATCTACTTTTATTGTGTTGATACAATTATATCACAAAGTATGGCGACCTATTTTGCGAATGTAAAATAAGTAAAATACATATATAAATAAGCTCTAATTAGATTAATATCCAAAATACTTTTATTAAAATGGCGAGTTTTTTAGCGAGATAAGTATAACAACAATTTCAACTATTTCAATGACAAATGGTAAAGAAGTTTCTTGTCAAGATAATATAATAGACTGATAAATCAAAACCTCATCAAACAACAAGTAATAGAAAAATGGCTATGGCGAAGGAGAATATTATATCTATTGAAATACCCAATGACTACCACCTATATTATTGGTTGGTAGCTTACGGCTTTAAGTTGTTTTCCCTAAATATTTCAATAAATCGGTTTGAATAATATCTTTTAACCATAAAGGTTCAACAACATAAAGATGAGGAATCCAATATTTTATAATAGACTTCTTGCAAAACTAAAAATATAGTAAAATACAATATGAGAAAAAT
>CAZXSD010000011.1:0-33707 GCA_964642985.1 uncultured Sulfurimonas sp. | reverse complement strand
AATCTGAAACTTAAACATTAAGTCCCTCTGTTTGTGGATGGGAATTATAGAGAAGTTTATATTAAACTTCCCTTAAATATAAAATTTTATCTATTTATTTCTAAAAATGCTGGTTCAGAAAAATTTGGTACATCATCATAAGAAAAAACTGCATAGTATTTATGAATACTTTTGTCTCCAAAATTATCAAAGGTATAACTATCACTTCCACCATACAATTTTTGTCCATCATAAGGTGAACAAGGTACTTTAAATGGATTTTTCACAACTATAAAACCTTTCGTTGATTCATCAGTTGATTTATCCCACTCAAGTTTTATTAAGTCATTTTCAATTTTATATCTTAAATTTTGAACTTTTTCAGGAGCTGTTCGTCTTTTTTTAATATAATTTACCACTAAAGTTGGTTTCTTCATCTTTTTTGAATCTAACCACGATACACTCTGTGATTTACAAAATGATTTTTGCGAAGATGGAGATATTACAAATACTGCTTTTGGGGTTTTTGCTATATTTAATAACATCTCATTAATAGCATATTTATCAAAAACAAATCTTTGTTTAGAACTATCTTTAATTTCACTAACACTTACATCATAACCAATACGTTCAATAATATCTCTATTTTTTATCTTTTCATAGCTTTTTTCACCACTACAAGGAACTATCATCTCTATATGAAAACGTAAATCATTTAAGGCATCAATTTTATTTGATTCTATATCTATGTAAGCACTTGAAATTACAGTGTTATCCATATCTGGTAAATTTGACATATCAAACTCTATACAGCCATACTCTTTATCGCCATCTTTACCAAAACCTACCTTTAAAGAAGAATCAACTACTTTATCCTTAGTAGCAGTAACTTCTAATGATGATTGTATCTCTATTCTTGACTCATTAATAGTATAAGAGATGTCTAATTTTGGTCTATATGTTAAACCACCGCTAAACTTACCATATCCTATATCCCACTGCATTAACTGTGATGCACGGTCTAATGGTAAAGTTGCTGGTCCTTCCATTCTGAAATATGCTTCTCTACGTTTTAAAGATTTTTGTAACACTTCAATCTCTTGATTTGCAAAATTATATTTTCTCCAAACACCCTGTGCTAATTGTGCAGAGCCAGTTGGTCTATCTATATAACTTAAAACTTTTGCATTTTTAATCTCATCAAAACTATCTATCTTATCTATAGTTCGTTCATCTATCTGTCCAACTCTCCATTGACCATAGCTTTCTACTTGAACTGCTACTCTATTCATAGGATAAAAAGATATTGAAGCATTTGTAATTAACGCATTTTCAGGAATAGTTTTAAGAGAGAAACCACAAACACCTAGACACTCTCCACGCTTTTCAGATAAACCTACAAAAAGAGAGTTTGTTCCAAAGTGTTCACTATTTTTCTTTGTTTTTTCTCCAACATAGCCTATCTTATCTGCTGTTGGATAAAGAATTTTTGAAAACATATTTTCATTTGGTTTTGTACGGATTCCTACTTCTTGTCCAAATGGGGATTTCATCGCTTTTTCTTTACATACTGCACGAATATGATACCAATAGTTTGTAGAAGATGGAAGATTTTTATCTGTAAAAGTTTTTAACTTTGTCATACCAATTCTATTAGATGATTGTGCAAAACCTTTTGCTTTTTCTGAACGATATACTTCAAAATAAAGACTGCTATCTTCAATATAATCCCAATTTAATTGAACCTCTCTTGAAGTTACCTCTGTAGCTAAAAAGTTTTTTACTCTTGGAAGTGAACTATCTTTTTGATAGTTATTTACCTCTGTAAGTGCAAAAAGTAACGCAGGAATATTTTCATCAATATTTTCACTCATATGCTCTTTATAATCACTTATATTTCTAGTTCCAACCTCTGCAACTAAAGCTAAAGCACCCTGAGAATAGTAAAACTCTCTACCACTTCCAGATATAAGATGTACAGGAGGTTTACCCATATGAACACCATATTCCCGACCAGACTCTTTTTTTATCTCTTCAGCCATATTTCCAGCTAAAAGGTTTAAATCTATTGCATCTTCAGCATCTTCATGAATAAAATTGTGTGCAGGAAAGAAAACATTACCTTGTGAGTGATAATCTAAAGCTATTGTAATATTTTTATGTTCAAGAGCAAAATCTCTTAATGCAGATGTTTCTGGTTCACTAAAAGCACAAGGTCCTGAATAAACATTAGAGTTCATATCTTTATTTGGAGTAAATCCTACTTCAAAGTTTCTGTTTAAATCAACACCAAAACTGCCATCAGAATTTTTTCTTCTATTTTTTCTCCAAAATGAAAAGTGATTTCTTGAATACTCGTATCCATCAGGATTAGCACAAGGAACCATATATAGAGTAGCATTATCTAATACTCTATTAAGTTGAGGATCATAATCTATATGTTCTAAAATATATTTTGCAAAGCGTAAAGATAACTCTATTCCTATCCACTCACGTGCGTGAATTGTACCTGTATAAAGTAAAGCTGGTTTCTCTTTATCTTTTTTAACATCTTTTGTTATGCTTACTGCAATAATATCTCTATCTTCCCATGTTTTTCCAATAGTTGTTACATTAAAAAGGTCTGGTTTTATTTTTTGGGCAGACTTAAAGAAGTCTACCATATCGTTGTATGAAGTGTATTGTTGTCTCAAGTTATAACCTCGATATAAAAATTTTTTAAATTATATCTAGCTAAGCCTTGTGTTTTGTTTTTCTATCGATTAAATCTACTATTAAGTCTATTTTTTTATCATTAAATGCAAGACCCATCTTCTCTTGTTCAGGTGTAGCAAATGCAGGAATACCATTTACTTCTAAAACAATATACTCCTCTTTTTCTTGGTCATAAATAATATCAACACCACCAATATCAACACCTGTTACCTTACAAGCTTTTACAGCAATATCAATTATTTCATCATTAGCTTCACGCATAAAGACAGAACCACCACTTGTTACATTAGTTCTCCAATCGCTTCCACTCGCTTTTCTTCCATAACAAGATACAAATTCACCATCTACAACATCTACTCTAAAGTCTGTATTATCATATTTAATAAATTTTTCAACATAAAAATATCTTAAATCCATCTGATTTAAAAATGGCATCAACATATCAAGATTTGCTTCACTCTCAATTTTTGTAAGACCTACCCCACCCCAACCATCCGTTGGTTTATAAACCATTTTATCCCATTTTTTAATAATCTTTTTAAGTGCAGCTCCATTATCTCTATGACAAAGTTTATAGTCAGCTGTTGCAATTCCCTCATTTCGTAGTACAAAAGATGTATGAAACTTATCTTCTGTTAAAGCAAAGGCATCATAGGAGTTAATCATAGGAATAACACGATTTAATGCTTGATATAAATACATCTGATACTGTGTTTGTTCCCCTGCATTATAAGAAAAGAAAAGGTCTAGTTTATCTACTTTCAAATCATTATGAACTATATGCTTATTTTGAGCAATACAATCATGTAATCTTATATTATTTAAAGTTTCAATATCACGTTCTCTTAACTTTTTAATAATCTTCTTCTGAATCTTATCTCCACCACCATTACTATATAACCACATACCTATTTTTCTATTATTTGACATCTTTTCTCCTTAAAAATCTTTGTTTTGAATAAAATATTTGAATAGATTTTTACTTAACTCTATTCTTGTTTTAAAACTCTCTTTATTTGCTCTCTCTTTTACTGTATGATCTCCATCACCAAAAGGACCAAACCCATCTAAAGTGATAACTCCCTGTGAACTAACAATATTAGCATCACTTACACCACCTCTCTCTTCTGATTTAAGTTTGATATTTGTAATCTTTTCAATATTTTTTATTAATTTTAATGAAGATGATGAAGTTTGCATAACATCACGTTGAATACCACCACTTAATTTTGATACAGTTCCCTCTACAAAAGATTGAGTGACAATTTTATCTATCTCTTTTAAAACTCTTTCTCTCTCCTCTTGAGTTTTATATCTAAGTTCAAAAGTAAGGTGAGCTTGAGGAGATATAGTATTTGCACCTATCCCACCCTCTATTTTACCAACATTTACAGTTGTTCCTAAATCTAAATTTGTTAATTTAACTAAGGCTTGAAGTTTATAGGAGGCCTCTAAATTTGCATCAAAACCATCTATATAGTTATTTCCAGCATGTGATGCTTTACCTGTAATATCTATGAAAAAAGTTCCAACACCTTTACGTCCTGTCACAACTTCCATATTTTCACCTGCTGCTTCATATACAAAACAGTAATCATATTGAGATGCTAGTTCAGCTGTTAAAAGTTTAGAATCATCACTTCCAGTCTCTTCATCACTTACAAATAAAATATCAATGTTTGCTATATCAATATTTTCCTTTTGTAATTCACGAAGAGCTTGGATAGCTACTATATTTCCACCTTTCATATCACAAACACCAGGACCATAAATCCACTCTTCATCTTGAGTATAGTTTTCAAACTTACCCTCTGGAAAAACAGTATCTAAGTGTCCTAAAAGAAGAAGTTTTTTTGAATTATTAGTATGTTTTGATTTATAATGACGGTGGTTACCGATAGAGGAGCGTTTATAAATATCTATATCATAATCTAAATCTTTGAGCCAATCATCAAAGATAAGACCAACTTTATCTACACCACTTTTATTTTGAGTGTAAGAATTTATTTTAATAATTTTTTCGAGATCTTGTAAGTAATCCATTGAGATTCCATATAGTAGTATAAAAAATAATTTACAAGGATTATACTAATAAATAAAATAATAGTTTATGAAAGGAGTCTAACTTTTGGAGAGTTTAAAAAAAATGAGTAGTTTTTGTTATAGAAGGTTAAAAAAAAGAGGGGGTCGCCGAAGCTTAGAAGAATTACTTTCTTCTAAGTTCTTTGATACGAGCTTTTTTACCTGCAAGTTCACGAAGATAAAATAGTTTAGCACGACGAACACGACCGCGACGAATAACTTTAATTTCATCAATTGAATCAGAAAATAGTGGGAAAATTCTTTCGATACCAACACCATTTGCTCCAATTTTACGTACTGTAATAGTTTGACCAGTACCTTGACCACGCTTAGCGATACAAACACCTTCATAAGCCTGAACACGAGTTTTGTCACCCTCTTTAATCGTTACTGCTAAACGAAGAGTATCACCTGCACGAAAATCTGGAAGGTTTTTCTCAGCTGTTTGTGTTTTTTCAAAGTTTTCTATATACTTATTTCTCATAAGATTTCCTTGTTCTATACTTTAATAGCTGTTCTGGTCTAAAAAACTTAGTTTTAGACTCTGACAAAGCCAGTTTTAATGAGCGGATTTTACTATGATTACCCTTTAGGTATTCTGATGGAACACCTCGGTCTTCATAGTTTTTTGGCTTAGAAAAAGAGGGAGCTTCAAGCAACGAAGTTTCAAAACTTTCGATACTTAAAGAATCACTATTTCCAAGAACACCATCTATATTTCTACTGATCGCATCACACATTACTAAAGAAGCTAATTCGCCTCCCGTTAAAATGTAATCTCCAATAGAAAAAACTTCATCTGCATATTTTTCTATCACTCTTTCATCTATGCCCTCATAGCGTCCACTCACAAACGCAACATGAGATTTTTTAGATAATCTTTTAGCATCATTCTGTCTAAAAGGTTTTGCAACAGGAGTTAAAAAAACTATATGAATATCTTCATCTGATTTTTTCAACTCATCTAAAGTATCAAATAAAGGCTGGGGATTCATAACCATTCCAGCACCACCACCAACAGCAGTATCATCTACTTTTGAGTGTTTATTTGCACTAAAATCTCTAGGATTGATATAATTTATATTTAATATATTTTTATCAATAGCTCTTTTCAAGATAGAATCTTGAAAATAACCCTCTATAAGATTTGAAAAAAGTGTAACAAATGTAAATTTCATTACGAAGCTTCTAAGATATCCATAGCACCACTTACAGTGATAACTTTTTTATCTATATCAGTATTCAAATGGAATGGTTTAATAAAAGGTAATAAAAACCGTTTAGCATAACCATCTTTAATCAAACTATCACTAGTATTAATATTTAGATAGTTAGTTATCGCTATTCTTTCCATATCTTCAACTTTCCCTAAAAGTTTACCATCTTCAAAAACTTCACAATCTTCTAAATCAAACCAAAAATACTCACCATCATCTAAATGACAATTTTTTCTTGTTTCTTCTCTAGTTGTAAATAACTTTGCATTAGTAAATTTTTTAGCATCTTCGATACTCGTAATTCCCTTAATCTTTATAATACCTCTTTCAAGGTTTACATCCTCAAGAGTTATATCTTTTTTTAGGTTAGTAAAAAAAGTAGCTCCATCAAAAAATTGTTCAGGAAAATCACTTTTATCGTGAAATTTCATATCCCCATGTATACCGACTGTTTTGCCGATAGTAGCGATATGAAGAAGTTGCTCGTTATACTGCTTCGACATTAATACGGTAACTCATACCATCTTTAGCTTTACAGCCTGAAATGACAGTTTTTATCGCACCAATCATTTTGCCCTCTTTACCAATAAGCTTCCCAATGTCAGCTTTATTAGCATAAAGAACGATTTCTGTTATTTCATCACGCTCTTGTACTTCAACTCTTATATCGTCAGGTTTAGATGCGATAAGTTTTGCAAATTGTGCGACAAAATCAGATATCATATTAACGACCTGTTATCTTTGCAACACGACTACTCATTTTAGCACCAACGCTTAACCAGTAATCTAATCTTTCGTTATCTACAACTAAAGTTTTCTCAGCTACCATTGGATTATAGTGACCGATTAGTTCAATCCAACCACCATCTCTACGTTTACGTGAATCTGTTACCGCGATACGATAAAAAGGTTGTTTTTTTCTTCCCATTCTTGTTAGGCGAATTACTGTTGCCATATTTTTTCCTTCTCTGCACTAGTTATATTTCAACTAGCTGAATATATTAAATTTTTTGCATTTGAATGCAAAGTTATAAACTTCATATAAAAAATATAAGTTTATAACTTTACTTTCGTAAAGTTTTTCTATCTAGGAGGTAATGCTTTGTGACCAGCTCCACCACCCATTTGACTCATCATATTTTGAAGGTCTTTCATCCCATTTTTACCTGAGAATTTTTTTGCCATTTTACCAGCATTTTTAAACTGCTTAATCATCTTGTTTATTTCAACTTGAGTAAGACCACAACCTTTAGCAATTCTCTGTTTTCTTGAGTTATTTAAAAGTTCTGGGTTTTCTCTCTCTTTAGCTGTCATAGAAGAAACCATAGCTTTAATATTTTTAAGTTCATCAGAGTTTTCAAAATCAAAATCTTTAACTGCTTTAGACATATTTCCCATACCAGGAATCATACCCATAATAGAACTCATACTACCCATTTTTTTCATAGATTCCATCTGTTCTAAAAAGTCATTAAAGTTAAACTTACCCTTTTTAATCTTTTTAGTAAGATGTTTTGCTTGTTTTTCATCTATAAAATCAGCAGTTTTTTCAGCAAGACCTTCAACATCTCCAAAACCCATAAGACGGTTTACAACACGTTCAGGTATGAAAACTTCTAAATCTTCCATCTTTTCACCATTACCGATAAAACGTAATGGAACTTGAACTTGAGAAGATAATCCAAGAGCTACACCACCCTTAGAATCTCCATCATACTTAGAAAGGATAACACCATCAATACCTATCTTTTCTTTAAAAGATATTGCTGTTCTAATGGCATCCTGACCTGTTAATGAATCTGCTACATAAAAAATTTCATCAGGATTTGCAACGGCTTTAACTTCTGCTAGTTCACCCATCAACTCATCATCAATAGCTAAACGACCAGCAGTATCTATTAAAACAACATCATATAAAGATCTATCTACTTTTGCTAAAGCTGATTTTACAACTTCTGCTGGATTTTTTGTAGCTTCATCTTCATAAAGTTCAACATCTATCTGAGTCGAAATTTGACGAAGCTGTTCAACTGCTGCTAAACGTTGTAAATCGGCGGCAACAATAAGAACTTTCTTTTTTTTATTTTTAAGATAAAGTGCGAGTTTACCTGTTGTAGTTGTTTTACCAGAACCTTGAAGTCCTGTCATAAGAATAACAGTAGGAGGATTTGGAGCAAAAATAAAACCTTTATTTCCACCAATCTCTAATAGTTCATTTAAAGCTTTTCGAAGAGCATCTAAAAACTGGTCTTTACCAATCCCTTTCTCTTTTGTATCAGCTTGAACTTTTGCTATTAACTCTTTAACAACTTTATGGTTTACATCTGATTTTAATAGATTTTTCTTTAACTCAGTAAGAGCTTTTGATAGTGCCTTATCATCATCATGAAAACGAATCTTTTTAATCGCCCCTGTGAACGATTCTGTTAAACTACCAAACATAAACTCTCCTGAATTAAAAATCTTTACAGATGTAAAAAAGTTTCGAATTATATCTAAATCTTACTTTTAATATCCTTTTACTGAAAATCAGTAAATATTTTAGGTTCTTTTGAGATAAATTCCATACCTAAAAGACGAACTTTATGCGCATGAAGCATTACACGTTTTGAACGACGTCCACCATACTGTTCATCACCAATAATAGAGTGCTTAATATAACGTAAGTGTGTTCGTATCTGATGTGTACGACCTTGATGGATAATACATTTTACTTTTGTTTTATTAGCACTTACTATATCTGGAAAAAATTCTGTTCTTGCAGGTTTACCCTTGCCTGAAACATTTGAATAGGCTTTATTATTTTTCTTTTGAGTTAAAATAGCTTTATCTACCTCAATAGGTTCGCTCATAATCCCTTCTGTCCAAGCGATATACTCTTTGTAAACTCTATCTTTTTTAAACTCCATAATAGCTTTTTGACGGAACTCTTCATTTTTAACAAGCATTAAAACACCACTTGTTTCACGGTCAAGTCTATGAAGCAATACTGCTGGTTTATACATTCTTTCTATTTCATCCGAATTTACATAGGCTGGTTTATCAACTACTAATATATCATCATTTTCAAAAATTACATGTGCTTTTTCTACCTTATTTACTCTAAACATAGTTTTTGCATCTATCTCTCCACGAGCTATCATCACTTTTTTATTTCCTACATAAACAAGACCTCTGTCTATCATAGATTTAGCTTGAGAATTTGAGATACCCTCTTGGTTTGCTAAAATTTTATACGCTTTTTCTGTAGCCATATTTGACTCCTTAATTTTCTAATATTTTTTGTATTACTGTTTCTAAATTAATTGTTTCTTCTAGTATTGAAACATCTAAATTTTTACTATTTTCTAATGCTTCATATATTTTGTTGTCTTCAACATATTGAACATTTTTAACATACTTAAATAGCTCTTTTTGATGAAAAAAATGATTTCCTGTAATTATTTTACAGCCAAAGTTTGCTGGTTCAAGTGGATTATGTCCACCTATATCATCTCTAAACGCTCCACCTAAAATAGCTATATCACTTATCGCATAGATATTATTAAGCTCTCCCATCATATCCACTAAAACTATATCACCTTCAAAAGAGTTGTTCTTTGAAAATCTATTATATGAAAGAGTATTTTTCTCTGCATACTCTATTATTAAATCATACACACTTTCAAAACGTTCAGGATGACGAGGTACTATAATAAGTTTGCTATCATTTTGTTTTTTATACTTAACAAATGCTTCTAAAATAGATTTCTCTTCTCTTTCATGTGTACTTCCAGCTACAATCACTTCACACTTTTGTTTTTCATACTCTTGAGTAGTTGTAATCTTACCAGCTAGTTTAATGTTTCCAATAACTTCAATATTTTTAGCCCCTAAAGCTAAAAACCTTTGTTTATCCTCTTCACTTTGAGCATAGACCATCTCTACATTTTGTAACATCTTCTTATAAAACCATTTAAGTTTCATATATTTTTTTTCACTCTTTTGAGATATACGTGCATTTAAAAGAATTACTTTCGTTCCTCTAAGATATGCCCATATAATTAGCATATACCAAAATTCGGCCTCTAAGACTATCAAAAGTTTCTGCTTTTTCATCCAAAATGGTAAAAATAGTTCATACGGTAAATATCGAACATCTACATTATACTTTTTGGCTTCACTATAACCTGTGTGTGTGATTGTAGTTATTTTAATATCTTTATCACTAATAAGATTTACAATAGGTTTTAATGCTCTTGCTTCCCCTAAAGAACAAACATGAAACCATATTCCATTTTCATCTTTAAATTTAGAGTTATTAAAAAGAAAAAAGCGTGCTGGAATTGATTGTCTGTATTTTTGTTTAAATGAGAGAAGTATTAAAAATGGTAGTGCTAAAATATAAAGCACTCCACTTAAAATATAGTAAAAAAGAGTAAAGGGGGTCAAGCCTATTCTTCGCCTACTTTTACATAAAGAATACGTCCACAGTGAGGACAAGTTGTAATCTCTTCTGCTCTGATAACATCAGAAAAAGTTTTATCATTAATCATCATATGACAACCCATACAAGCTTGTTCTTCAACAAGAACAACAGTTGTATTTTTAGCCCAACGACGAATTTTTTGATAAAAAGCTAAACCTTTTGGATTTACTGTTCCAAGAAGTTTCTCTTTTGCAACAAAAACTTTTTGTCTATCGTTGTTCAGTGTAGTTAGTTTCTTATCAACATCAGCTTTCACTTTTTCTAAGTTTTTACTTACCTCTTTTAAAGAGTTTTTCGCTGCCTCTATCTGCTCTGTTTTCAATTCAATAACTTTATCTAATCTAGCTATCTCTTCATTTGCAAAAGTTACTTGCTCTTTTGCAATCTCCTCTTCAAGCTGTAAAGATTTCATTTCACGTTCAGTTTTAACATTATCACTTTTACTTGCATTCTCTTCTAATTTTTGAGATAACTCTTGAAGGTGTAAATCATTTTTTGATTTTTTTAACTCTTCAGCTTTAATCTCTTCTGTTAAATTCTCAATATCTGAAGTGATACTATTAGTTTTTGCAAGAGCTGCTTCATAATTATAGTTTGCTTCTTCGATTTGAGGTTCAAATGCATCAATCTCTTTGTCTATTTGAGAAAGCTCTATCAGTTGTTGTATATGATTGTTCATTGGGTTCCCTTTGATTTTTTACTTACCATTTGTAGATATAAAAATAGCTATATATATGTAAATGGATTTTCAGATGATGCAATTATAACTTCTAAACCTAAATTTTTCAAATGTTTCTCTAAAATTTGTGCAAAAAAGTGTTCACTTTCATAATGTCCTACATCTATTAAAGATAAATTTAGACTTTTTGCTTCCATCGCATCGTGATATTTTATATCTCCAGTTAAAAAACAATCAGCATCAATATTAGAAATAAGAGAACATCCCGAACCAGTTGTAATAGCTATTTTTTTTACAAAATTATTACATTTAACATATTTTGTATACTCCAATCCTAGTTTTTCTCTTACATTTTTTACAAAAAAATCAAACTCTTCCTCAATTTCAACATAAGCGATAAAACCATCTTTATAAGCTATTTTATACCCTAAAATATTTTCTACAACATAATCATTGAGATGAGTAATATCAAAATTTGTGTGCATCGCTATATTTGATATATTTTTACAAATCATTTTCTGAATAAGATTTGATGGATATTTATTAAAATCTACTTGTTTTAATCCCTTAAATATCAAAGGGTGATGTGAAACTATAAGTGTATTTTCATCTAATGAGTCTATTAACTTTTCATCAATATCTATACTCAAGATTATCTTACTAATTTCTTGCTCAAAATCACCAACTATTAAACCCGAATTATCCCAAGACTCTTGCAGATTAAATGGGGAAACCTCATCTAAATATTTATAAATTTCTGATACTTTCATTTTTATTAACTCCTGTCTCTCTATTTTTAAAATTTTACACTAAAAGTTGAACCATTATTTTCAATACTTTCTATCGCTAAACTAAAATTATGAAGTTTTGTAATATTATTTACGATAAAAAGTCCTAATCCTAAAGAGTTATTCCAACTATTTTCGTGAACTCTATAAAACTTATTTGTAATATTCTCCAAGTTTCCTTTTGATATACCTATTCCTTTATCCACTACATCTAAAGATTTTTCATCAAAATTTATCACTACTCTCTCTTCTGAGTATTTAAAAGCATTTTCTACTAAGTTACTTATAACAACACTGAACAAAGAGCTATCAGCTTTAATCCTAATCTCTTTATCTCCATTAATAACTACCTCTCGTTTAGGGTAATTTAACTCTATATTTTCCACACTATCTATAATCAACTCATATAAATTTATATTCATAAAGCTAATAGACTGTTTTCCACTATCTAATTTAATAGACAATCTAAGTGTATCTATTAAATCACTTAACTTAATCCCATTCTTATATATTTTAGTAAGAAACTTTTTACGAATAGTTGGGTTTATATTTTCATCATCAAGAATTGTTTGAGAATATCCATTGATAACTGCTATTGGATTTTTAAATTCATGTGAAATAGCAGAGATAATATCATCTTTTTGCTTATTTACAATCTGTAATTTTGCCGTATATTTTGATTTTTGTTTCTCTTTTTTGACAAGAATTTGAGATACTTTTGTTAAAAGCTTTGTAATCTGTACAAACTCCAAAGAAAAATCTGAATTTACATAGGTAGTTTTATTTTTCTTTGTAAGTGCTGTTAAAAATACTACTATCTTTTGTGTCTCTTTTTCTATCTCTTTACTTATCTTATAGGTCATCAAAAATATAAAAAGAGAAAAGAGAACTAACACTCCTCCTATCTTTATCCCTAAGCTATATATCTGTTCATCTATACTATTTAGCTCTTTAGATAAACGTATATAGATAGTTTGATTTTGGATAGTGTATCTCTTCGCTATATAAAGCAGGTCTTTATCAACTGTATGAGAGTAACGTATTTTATAGCCATACTCTGCACTATTAGCTTGGATAATCTCATATCTATCTTTATGATTATCCATTTTTAATTTATCTTTATTTGATTCAGCGATAACTAAACCATCTTTATTTATAACAGTAACTCGAATATTAAGAGAGTTTTTTATATTTGTAGCTAATCTATCAAAATTGTAATCATCTTTTATCTCAAATGCTATAATCTTTATATTGTCCAAAAGTGCATCTTTAGTTTGCGTTATATAAAACTCTTTAGTCCAATAATAAACGATAGCACCAACAATTAAAAAGAGAATAGTAAAAATAAAGAAAAATTTACGAAGTACAATCTGATGAAACTTTAGCAAAATATATAACCCTCTCCTCTTACAGCTTGAATATAGTTTTTAGTTCCATCTGGATCAATATTTTCTTTTAATCTCTTAATAGCTACATTTACTGTCTTAGGCTGTTTATTTATACTATCTTTCCATACACGTTCTAACAGTATATCTCTATTTAAAAGTATATTCTGATTTTTCATAAACTCTAAAAGCAGGTCATGTTCAAGATGTGTAAGTTTTATATCTTTACCCTCTATACAAAATGTTTTATTTGACATCGTATAGACTATATCTTTATACTTAATAACACTCTCTAACTTTTGAGTACGACGTATCATAGCATTTACTCTTGCTTTAAACTCATTAAGATTAAATGGTTTTGTTATATAGTCATCTCCACCACTATCAAACCCCTCGATAATATCCTCACTAGAATCTTTTGCACTTACATAGATAATAGGTTGATTATAACCCTCTTCTCTAAGCTTAGATATATAGCTACTTCCCTCTATTCCAGGTAAGTTTCTATCCATCAAAATAAGGGAGATATTTTCTTCTTCAAGTATAGATTTTATATTAGTTGTATCTATACATGTGATAACATCATACCCCTCTTTAGAGAGTGTATATTCCATTAAGTCTAAAATATCTTCTTCATCTTCTACAATCATTATAGTTTTATTCATATTTGTATACTATCGTTTTATAAATATCTTTTGTATTAAGATACGAAATAATTTTTTTAAATGGAGATACGATGCAAATAGTCACACAAGCTTTACTAAACTTAGGTGTAAAAGAGAACTCTAAAATAAATGAATCTCAACTTATACTACTAGATATTAAGGAAAATCAACAAGATGATTGGATAAATTTATCACTAGGTAAACAGTTATCAGATGCAAGAGTAGAACTTTTTGTTTTACTATCTGAGATAAAAACTAAAAAAGCTCGTGAAACAATTATCACTAATTATAAAGCTCTTCAAAAATTTAGAAAAGAAAACAATTCAATTATTGAAGAAAAAGAAGTGAAAATAGAAGAACAAAAAACAGTTCCAAAAAGTGGAGATGTAACAATATACTGTGATGGTGGTTGTACTCCAAATCCTGGAAAAGCTGGGTCAGGTGTTGCCGTATATAGAGCAGATAAACTTTCTGAACTTTGGTATGGACTATATGAAACAATGGGAACAAACAATACTGCCGAACTAGGTGCATTATATCAATCTTTACTTATCGCTCAAAAAGAGATTACAGATAAAAACCGTGTTGAGATAAAATGTGATTCTATGTACTCTATAAACTGTATTAAAACTTGGGCTATATCATGGGAAAGAAAAAACTGGACTAAAAAAGGTGGAGAGATTAAAAATCTTGAAATTATAAAAAAAGCCTATTATCTATACAATGAGATAAAAAAAGATGTAGCACTCACCCATATAAAAGCACACGCTGGATTTGAAGGCAATGAGTTAGCTGATAGAATGACAATGTACACTATCCAAGAACAAAGTAAAGAGTTTGTACAATACACTAAAGAGATAGATATAGATGCAATTTTAGATATGAGAAAAGGATAAAAAAATGGCAGGAAACCCAGGAATAACAGTAATGCAGATGGAGTCAGCACTTAACAATATGCAAAATACGATGGTAAATGAAGATGGGAGTTTTAATCTTGATGATACTTTTTTTGAGCTTTTTGATGACTTGATGATTAAACTTCAGGAAACTAGAGAGATGGCACAAAGTATAAGAGAGAAAAAGAAGGATTGCTAAAAAATCCTTTTCTTCTAGCTTACCTCAACTTTTCAGCCACAAGCTGATTAACAACCTTAGGATTTGCCTTACCCCCTGTCGCTTTAAGCACTTGACCCACAAAGAAACCTAATAGTTTTTTGTTTCCATCTTTAAACTTAGCAACATTATCAGGATTATTTGCAATAATTTCATCAATAATAGGAGAAATTTTAGCAGGGTCGCTAATCTGAACAAGTCCTTTCTCTTCAACTATCTTTGTTGGATTTTCTCCAGATTTTACCATCTCTTCAAATACTTGTTTTGCAATTTTACTTGAAATAATTTTATCATCAATCATCTTAACAAGTTCAGCTATCTGTTTTGGGTTAAATTTTAGTTCCGATAACTCTTTCTCTTTTAACTCTCTTCCTACCTCATTACTCACAATATTAGCGAGAGATACAGGGCTATTAAGTATAGAAAGAGTCTCTTCATAAAAAGAGGATAGTTTTTCATCACGAGCTAAAATATTTGCTACTTCACTATTTAATTTTAATTCTTTAGTATATTTATCAAAAAGTACCTGTTGCGTTTCACTCATAGCAACTACTTCCCCATCTATCTGTACTTTTTTAGCTTGAGGCTTTGGTGTTGGTTTATTTGCTTTTGTCTTTTTACCCCATGAGTCTTTTAATCCAACAATCTTATTAAATACAGGTTTTTCATCAGTATAATCAATAGGGTCAGCATAAAAATACCCTAATCTCTCAAACTGAAATCTTTCATCAGGTTTATCGTTAATAACAGCAGGTTCAATTAAAGCATTTTTTATAACTGTGAGAGAGTTTTTATTAACATCTTCTACACCTTGAGGCGCTTCATCTTTAAAAAGTCTATCATATACTCTTACTTCAACTTTTTTAGCCTCTTTAGCGCTTACCCATTGGATAGCACTCTTAACTTTTATGCCACTTGTATCAGAGCCACTTTTTGAGTTAGGATTATATTCAGCTTTTATCTCTATAACCTTACCATTAGCGTCTTTTATAACCTCTTTACAAGTGATAATATAACCGTGTCTCAAACGTACAGGTTGTTCAGGTGTCAAACGGAAGTAACCTTTTGGAGGGTTCTCCATAAAATCATCACGTTCAATATAAAGTTCATTAGAAAAAGGTATAGCTCTTGTTCCCTCTTTTGGAACATCGTAAGGATAGTAAGGTGCGTCAATCTCTTCGTGACCTTCATAATTTACAAGAGTAACTTTAAGTGGGTCAAGTACAGCTAAAACACGTGGTACTTTAGTATTTAAATCATCTCTAATACAGAACTCTAACTGTGCAACATCTACCATAGAGTTCGCTTTTGCGATACCTATCTGGTCACAAAAAGTTAAAATAGATTCAGGAGTGTAACCACGTCTTTTATATCCAGCAATAGTTGGTAAACGAGGGTCATCCCAACCACTTACCTCTTTCGCTTCTACAAGTTCTAAAAGCTTTCTTTTACTCATAACTGTATAGTTTATGCCAAGTCTTGCAAACTCGTGTTGGTAAGGACGTTTTACATGTAATCCAAGAGTATCTAATACCCAATTATAAATATCACGATTATTCTCAAACTCTAACGTACAGATAGAGTGAGAAACACCCTCAATATAATCAGACAAACAGTGAGCAAAATCATACATAGGATAGATAGCCCATTCATTCCCTGCTCTAAAGTGATGTGAGTGTCTTATACGATATAAAAGAGGGTCACGCATCTTCATATTGGGTGCAGACATATCTATTTTGGCACGTAAAATATGTTCACCATCTTTAAACTCACCATTTTTCATTCTCTCAAAAAGGTCTAAATTTTCTTCAATACTACGCTCAGCAAACTTACTACGTTTTCCAGCCTCTGTAACAGTTCCACGATACTCACGTATCTCCTCTTCACTCAAACTATCAACATAAGCTTTACCCATCTTAATAAGTTCTATGGCATAAGCGTGTATTTGAGGAAAATAATCGGAAGTAAAACGAATATTACCACCCCATTCAAATCCTAGCCATTCAACAGCATCTTTAAGCGCTTCAACATATTGAGTATCCTCTTTAGTTGGATTTGTATCATCCATTCTAAGATTACAGTGACCATTATAATCACTAGCAATACCAAAATTTATAGCAATAGACTTAGCATGTCCAATATGTGGAAACCCATTAGGCTCTGGAGGAAATCTTGTAACAACCTCTTTATATTTACCCGACTTTAAATCCTCTTCAACTTTGACACGTAAAAAATCTTTGCTCTCTTTCATTATTCTTAAACCTTTTTTGATTTTGAAATTTTTATAATTTTATCGTTATTTTATAAACACTAAAAGCTCTTCTATCTTCTCTTTATACTTACCCTTAGACCAATTATTAAAAGAGGGATGAGGCACTTCGATAGTCTCTTTAAAATCTTCGTGCAAAAAAGTATCATTAAAAATCTTATGCACAAAAGCACCACAAAGAACTATTTTTTTATCTTTATGAGAAGAAAGTCTTTTTACAAAATCCTCTTGAAAAACTCTAATAAGATTATTCACTCTACAATCTTTTTTTCTTAGAGAGGGATTTTGACGAAAAAGTACAAAATCTTTAAATATGAGTTGTGTAGGTAATTTTTGAAAATTAATATCTTCAGTAGAGTAAGCTAACTCTTGAAGGGGAATATTTGAGATATTCACAATTCCAAAATTTTTTATTCTTTGTTCATAAATAAGCTTTCCAAATGACTCTTTTTTCAAGTTCTCATCACTCATAAGAACTTTACTCATATCCTTACCACTTTTTCCAGCAACGGGATAGCCATTTTTTACTTCATACACATGAGGGGATTCTAGTACGAAGATTATTTTTGTATCGTCATAGATTAAATCGTTTACGAAATAATCTTGGAAGTTGTATTTTTTTATAAAATTTTTCATTTTTTTTCCTTTTCTACCATCTCTCTAATCTCATTTTTCACAAATAGTAAATTTCTATAAATCCCTTTCAAATCATCAATATTAATACAATTAAAAGTACGACTTACAAAGTATTGATATTTATCAATATACTACCCCAACAAAGAGAAGACACAAACAGAATAATTAGTGTCCGAAAATGTAGAAAAAGTGAGGAGAAAAATGTTGTATCTTCCCGCAGAGCGAAAACTATACTCTTACAAACTACCAGAAAAATAACTACCCAAAAAGATAGCAACAACACCAAGCCCAATATTCAAAGGAACCATATACTTGCCAATCATCTCTAACTGATTTTTAGCTACGACAAACTCCCCTTTCTCTAAAGCTTTTTGAGCATTGTTTCTTCGTCTTATCATATATCCAAGATTTAAAAACATTATAGTCCAGATAGCCTCTTTAGCATAACCGATATTTTTAAATTCGCTATCACTTATAGAGTAACCTTTTAGCATTATGATAGCAGTTGCTAATAAAACTAAAACAAAAGGAGCAACTATACAAAAAAGACGTTTGAGTGCATCAGCGATACGCTCTAATCTTTTTGCAGGAGACTCTATCTCTAAAAATGATGGATGAGCGGCGTAACGCATCGCAACCATTCCACCAACCCACATTACAGCAGATATAACGTGTAAAAAAACTATGATTACTTTATAATCTGCGAAAAACTCTTCCATACTAAGAAAGAGCCTCTGTAATAAATGCTAATGATGCCTCTTTTGCTTCAGGTAATTTACTTGCATCTTTTCCACCAGCTTGTGCAAAGTCTGGACGACCACCTCCACCACCACCTAAAATAGGAGCGATTTTTTTAATCCAATCACCAGCTTTAGCAGTTGCATCTTTAACACCACACGCTATTAAAACTTTATCGCCTTTTACTTGAAAAAGCATTGCACATAGTTTCTCATTTTCATTTTTAAGTTCATCTATTTTAGCTTTAATATCGCCAGATGGATACTCTTCTATTACAACTGTAACACCATTTATTTCACTAGCACTTACTTCAACTTTTGCAGAATTTTGAGCATCTTTTAGCTCATCTTTTAACTCGCTAATAGTTGTTTTCATTCTTGAAATACCTGCGATAACATCAAGGTTTTTTACGTCCATTTCAACTTGCTTTAAAAGCATACGTTGTTGTGTAAAATGTTGATATGCAGCGTTTCCACAAACAGCTTCTATACGTCGTACTCCTGCTGAAACACCACTCTCTTTTGTGATGATAAAAGAACCGATATTTGCTGTATTTGTAACGTGAACTCCACCACAAAACTCTACTGAAGCATCTGCAAAACTTACAACACGAACTTCATCGCCATATTTCTCGCCAAACTGAGCTTTTGCACCACTATTTTTAGCATCTTCTATACTCATAACTTGTGTATCTGTTTGGATTGCGTTCATAATTTCATTATTTACACGTGTTTCTATCTCTGCTAATTCCGAATGAGAAACAGCTTTTGGGTGAGAGAAATCAAAGCGTAAACGAGTTGCTTCATTTAATGAACCAGCTTGTGCTATATGTTCCCCTAAAACATCAAAAAGGATAGCGTGTAAAAGATGAGTTGCTGAGTGATGTTTAATAATCTCATTTCTTGAATTATCTACGATAGCTTCTACAACCATTCCCACTTTTAGCGTTTTAGTCACTTCTATTTGAGCAAGAGAAAGACCGAAAAACTTTTTACTATCAAGAACTTTAGCAAAACCCTCTAACACACCACAATCTCCAGCTTGACCACCACTCTGCGCATAAAAAGGAGTAGTATCTAAAAGTACCCAACCTTTATCTCCAGCGTTTAAAATATCTGAATGTTTGTATGAATTATCAAGAAGTGCTAAAACCTCTCCTGAGTGTTGTGTAAAATCATATCCTACAAAAGTGTTCTCGCCAAACTTCTCTAAAAGCTCTTTAAAATCGCCGTGAACAGCATCATCTCCAGAACCTTTCCACGCTGCTTTTGCTGATTGGCGTTGTGCTAACATCAGTTCATCAAATTTTGTAGTATCAAGAGTTAAATTATGACTTTTTAACATATCTTCTGTAAGGTCAAGAGGGAAACCAAATGTATCATAAAGTTTAAACGCTACTGCACCACTAAATATATCTTTAGTAACTTTTAATTCCTCTTCAAAAAGAGCGATACCACGTTCAATAGTCTTAAAAAATCTTGCTTCTTCTAGTTGAATCTGCTCTTTTACAACCTCAGCTTTAGTTACAAGATACTCATACTCTCCACCCATAATATCTACAAGAGTATTTACAAGTTCAAACATAAATGGCTTACGAAATCCTAAAAGATAACCGTGACGAACAGCACGACGTAAGATACGACGAAGAACATAACCACGCCCCTCATTTGAGAAGTTTATCCCTTGCGCTAAAAGAAAAACAGATGTACGGATATGGTCGGCGATAACTCTATAAGATGCACCACTTTCATACTGATACTCTTTACCTATAAGCTTCTCAACATTATTAATAATAGGCATAAAAAGTGAAGAATCATAATTAGAAGTTTTACCCTCTTTAATAGCGATAACTCTCTCTAAGCCCATACCAGTATCAATAGATGGTTTCTCAAGAGGAACTCTTGCTCCCCCTTTCTCTTTTACTTCATACTGCATAAATACTAAGTTCCAAATCTCTAAAAATCTATCGCCCTCTCCACCCATTCTATCTTCAGGTCCATTGAACTTTTCAGCCCCTTGGTCATAAAAAATTTCAGAACAGGGTCCACAAGGTCCAATATCGCCCATAGTCCAAAAGTTATCAGCATCGCCTAAACGCATAATTCTATCTGGCGAAATATATTTTTCCCATATTTTTTCAGCTTCATCATCGCTATCGTGAACGGTTACCCAAAGTTTATCAATATCAAGTTTGATAATCTCCGTGATAAACTCCCAAGCGTAAGCAATAGCTTCCTCTTTGAAGTAATCTCCAAAGCTAAAATTTCCCATCATCTCAAAAAATGTATGATGACGTGCTGTATGCCCAACATTTTCAAGGTCATTATGCTTTCCACCTGCTCTTAAACACGTTTGGCACGAAGTAGCACGAGGATTAGAGGGAGTTGGTATCTCTCCTGTAAAAATTGACTTGAATGGAACCATTCCAGCATTGTTAAAAAGAAGTGTCGCATCTTCTGGCACTAATGGCGCTGAGGCAACTCTGTTGTGATTTTTTGACTCGAAAAATTTTAAGTATTCTTCTCTAATATCCATAGTTATATCTCTTTTTATAAAATTGCGCGATTATAGCGAAGAGTGCGTTAATTAGTTATGAAAAATATTTCAAAATAAAGTTTTATTTTTATATCATTTCTCATATTTTTGTAATATACTGTTGAATAAAATTCAAGAATAAGGTATCATAATTTATGAAAAATACTAAAGAGTTAGAATATGTATAAATTGCTACTTCTATTAATTTTACTCTCATCTACTCTTTTGAGTGAGAGTAGTGAGAGTATGGATTCTCTTTTAGATGATTTTGCAAAAAAAAGTGATTTCTCAGTTAATACGAAAAAAGATAATAGTGGAGAGCTACTTCTTTACACAAGAAAAGATTTAGAAGATATGCAAGTTAGAACCTTAAATGATATTGTCAACGATATACCTTTTTTTGGTTATGCAGAAAATAATTTTGGAAATCCTGACTTTTTTAATATTGGTGGACTTTACTCTGGAACAAATATGATTCATCTTTATATAGATAATCAAGAGATATCTTATGGTATATTTTTAAGTGCTTATGGAATTTTTGGAAATATAGATTTAGATTTTGTGGATCATATAGAGATATATATGATCTCTCCTAGTTATGCACAAACACTTAACTCTAACACTATTTTAATCAAACTTTACTCTAAAGATGCCTCAAGAGATGCTGGTGGTAGAGTTACTCTCAAATATGGAAGTAGAGATACACACCAAGAAACTTTAACATACTCACAAAATTTTACATCTTTTAACTACTATGCTTATGGCTCACATCTTGTAGAAAATAGAATGCCTTATAATAGTTTTAATGATGTTGAACTTAGTAACGATAGAAAAGATATTCATCTTTTTGCAACACTTAAAACTCAAGATGATTTAATTCAGATAAATTATCTTAAAAGAGAACAAGATGCTTTTGCTTCTATGGCTCTAACTGCAATACCTCAAGATGCTTATACACAAACAGAGTATTTTCATATCGGCTATGAAAGAGAAATTTTAGATAATTTAGATTTTCAAATTAACTATAACTCTACATCTTTTAATTTTAATCATATCGATAGTATGAAAAATGCTCCAATACAAAAATTTAAAAATGAGATTACAGATAAAGTAATATCTGCAAAATTACAATATAAAATGAACTTTGAAAATAACAAAATTTTAATGGGTATAAATAGCAATTATAACTATTTTACAAATAAAGAACAGATAAACAACACTCAATATCCTAAAAGTGATTATACAAAGCAAAATAGGACAACCATATTTTTAGAAGATGAATTTGATATATTTGATAATACTCTTTTAATAGCTGGAGGTAAATATGTTTATACTCAAAACAATTCAGATATAAAAGATGATAATTATCTATCTCATAGAGTAGGTCTTATCTATAAAGATAACTCCTCTATTGTGAAATTTTTTCATACTTGTGATGAATTAGCAATATTTCCTTATGCTTATACGAGTAATGTATATCAAGGTAAAGAATTATATAATCAAAATATTCGCTCATCTACTTTCTCAGTAGCCAATAGAGATACCCCTCTTTTAGCAAAACTGACACTTTCATATATTGAAAATACAAATCTTATCTCTTTAGATTTTACACAGACACCAACAGCTATAACAAGTCATACAAAAACGATGAAAGATTATTTAACATACTTAAATATAAATTATACTTTTAACCAAAACCACGAAGTAAAATCTCAACTTGCTTATGGAAAAATTACAAATATATACGGTGGAGGGGATATAGCTATAATAAATGGTTATTTACGTTTATTTAATAGTTTTAATAAATTTAAACTCTTTAATGAGTTTTACCTATTTAATCAACTTCATGATGCCCAAACAGATTTAACAGTATCATACTCGATTGCTCTATCTTATGAATATAGTGAAGAGTTAAAACTATCTCTTAAAGCTAACAACCTATTTTATAGTGCTGAAAAAAAATATTTACCTATCACTTCTAATCCAAATAATAACTACCAGATAGAACCTTTAATGCATCAAACAGAAGATAGAGTTGTTTTAGGAAAAATTGAGTATCTCTTTTGAAAAAAATATTCTTATCTATACTCCTCCTAACATTAAATCTATCAGCCTTTGATACTCAGATGGCATCTAAAATATTTGATAAAATATTTCTTGCACTTATAGATAAAAAAGAGATATATGTTTATACAAAAGATGAAAGATACTATGAGGTTATAGAACAAGCACCTCATCTTTCTCTTGTAAAAAATAGCTCTTATGCAGACATTGTTTTAGTAAATAATTGTAAAAATCTTTCTCCAGAAAGTTCTTTAAAACTCTTTACAACAAATTTAACAATTTACAAAAAAAGAGAAGAATCGATAGGTATATTTTATTGGAAACATGGTCGTCCTAAAATTATTTTTTCCAAAGAACGTTTAAAAAAATTTAATATAATAGTGAATAAACAATGGCAAAAATATATTATAAGTGATTCAAAAATATGAAAATATCTATTAGAAATAAACTTTTTATTACCATAAACCTAGTGCTTATCACTCTCTTTTTTCTTAAATATTTAGTGACTATAGAGAATATTGAAAAGCAAACATATCAAAGTTTTCAATCTACTAATGAAACTATCTATAAATTTCTAACATCTAATATAAAAGAATCTATTTATCTCCAAGATATTGAAGCATCAAGGGTAATGCTTCACTCAATAGAAAATAAAAATATTAAAAATATATTTATTTTCGATAATAACTATAAATTGCTCATACAAAAAAATGAAAAAATAGATGATAAAGTAGATGAAATCAATATTAAAAATATTTTAAAAAACTCTAAAACAGGTCTTATCCGATATAAGAATAGTGATTATTATGTCAGTAAATTTTCTGTTCTTGATATTACATTAGCCTATATGGTAATCTCTATTGACTTAACAACATTTGAAAAGCAGATAGAAAGAAGTAAACAAAATCTTTATGAGGATAGCCTTATTTTCGGCTTTTTTAGTATGATTTTAATCTATTTTCTCTCTCGTTTTATTACTAGACCTATCGAACAGATAGTACGAACTTTAAAAAAAACAAAAAGTTCAACAACTTTAACCTTTAATATAAATACTCAAGATGAATTTTCATTTTTAGCAACCGCGATAGCACATGCTCATAATAATCTTGCCAATGTAAATATATTACTTGAGGAGGAAGTAACTAAAAAAACTAAAGAGTTACAAACACTCAATGAAGAGTTAGAAAATAGAGTCAAAATAGAAGTTGAAAAAAATTATAATCAAACACAACAGATGTTACAACAATCACGATTAGCACAGATGGGAGAACTTCTTAGTATGATTGCACACCAATGGCGACAACCACTAAGTTCAATGTCAAGTGTAATTTATAATATTCAACTCAAAAGAGTGAGTGGAAAATATAATTTTGATAAAGAAGAGGATAGAAAAGAGTATTTTGATTTTACTGATAAAAAACTAGATAAAGTAAACTATTTTATAGAACATCTCTCAACAACAATAGATGATTTTAGAAATTTTTTTAAACCAAATAATGATAAAAAATCTGTTAATTTAACACTGCCAATAGAAAAAACTTTACAAATTATAGGCTGTTCACTTAGCAATTATAATATAGAAGTAAAGATGAATTTTTTAAATAATGACCCTTTATTACTCTACCAAAATGAGATTATGCAAGTTATTTTAAATATTCTTAAAAATGCAGAAGATAATTTTAGAGAACGAGAGATACAAAATCCTATTATTTCAATTACTACTGATAAAAAACAAGATGAATATTCTATATCTATTGCAGATAATGGTGGTGGAATAGATGAAGATATTATAGAGAGTATATTTAATCCCTATTTCTCAACAAAAAATGAAAAAGATGGAACAGGTATCGGTCTTTATATGTCAAAGATAATGATAGAAGAGCATCACAATGGATTACTTCAAGTTAAAAACACCGAAGATGGTGTTGAATTTAAAATAATATTAAAAAAGGAATAAATATGATTGATTATAAAAAAGTATCTAAATATACTAAAGAGTTAAATATTTTATATGTTGAAGATAATGAAAGCTTACGAGAGGAAACAAGTGAACTATTTGAAGAGTTTTTTAATACTACAATAACAGCATTTGATGGTCAAAACGGGATAGAACTTTATAGACAATATAAAGAAGATACAAATAGATATTTTGACCTTGTTGTTACCGATATTAATATGCCTCATAAAGATGGTATTGAGATGATAAAAGATATTAGAAAAATAAATTTAGAACAGTCTATTATAGTTATTTCAGCCTACAATGATTCAGATAAAATTATTCAACTTATACAGTTAGGGATAGCAAATTTTGTAATGAAACCGATTAAAGCACCTGAACTTTTAGAGATGCTTTACAAAACATCAAAAACGATTGTAAATGCAAATAACAAAGAGCAACTTCTCTTATCTCAAAGTAAACTAGCATCTATGGGCGAGATGATAGATTCGATAGCACATCAATGGTTACAACCTTTAAATATTATAACGATGCAATCAACTATCTTAAATCTTAATAATATGAAGGGAAAAAATACTCCCCAAAGTATTAGCCTTTATATAGAAGAGCAAACTAAACAGATAGATTATCTAGTAGAAACCCTCAATGAATTTAGAAACTTTTTTAGACCAAACCATGATTTAGAACTTACAACTTATAAACCACAGATTGAGAGTGTTCTTATTCTCCTAAAAGATATAGTCACAGCAAATAGTATTACTATAAATTTAGATATAAACAACTCTTATCAAGTAGAACTTATAATCAATGAATTTAAACATCTTCTTATAAATATAATTAATAATGCCATTGATGCTTTTAAAGAGAATAATATATCTCCTCAAATGAGAGAGATAAAGATTTCTTCCTATACAGAAGATGACCAAGCTATCCTATCTATTTGTGATAATGCAGGAGGAATTCCTCAAAATATCATAAATACTATATTTGAAGCAAATATCACAACAAAAGAGACAGGTACAGGTATGGGACTCTATATGTCTCAACAGATTATCCAAAAGATAGATGGTACAATGAGCGTTTCAAGTGAAGAAGATAGAACTTGTTTTAAAATTAGTTTATCAAAAAAGAGTTAAGCATTGAAAACTATACGTTTAGCATCAGGCTCTCAAACACGAGCAATACTGTTAGAAAAAGCAGATATAAAATTTATTCAAGAGAGTATAGATTTTGATGAAGATAGCATTATCGCATCTTCTCCTAAAAATTTTGTATATCAAGCAACTATCGGTAAATATAATGTTAATCTTAAAAAATTTGGCATTGATGATTTTCCTCTTTTAGTAGCAGATACAGTCGTAACATCTCAAAATCAGATACTTCGTAAAGCAAGATGTATAGATGATGCACGAAATATATTAATGACACAAAGTGGAAATATCACTTCAATAGTAACGTGTATGATTTATCACTCTAAAGAGAAAAAAGTGATAGATATAAGTCAAACAGACTATATATTTGATGAGTTTGATATGGACGATTTAGAGAGTTATTTAGAAGGTGGAGAGTGGAGAGGAAAAGCTGGTGCTTGTATGGTTGAAGGATTTTGTAAAAAATATATAAGAGAGGTTCGTGGAAATGAGAGTACGGCTATGGGACTTCATACTGAGCTTTTGAAACAATTTGTTTAAAAAAGGAATAAACTAAAATGAACAATTATATTTCAGCCGTTGATTTATTTTGCGGGATAGGTGGTCTTTCTTATGGTTTAAAACAATCAGGTATTAATATAAAAGCTGGATTTGATTTTGATGATAAATGCAAATATGCTTATGAAAAGAATTGTGATGCTGATTTTATTCATGCAGATATTACAAATATTACAAAAAATAACATCACTAAATATTATAATAAAAATGATATAAAAATTTTAACTGGTTGCGCACCTTGCCAACCTTTTTCAACATATACACTTAATAATGATAAACAAAAAGATACAAGATGGCAACTGTTATCTGAATTTTCAAGGTTAATTAAAGCAACAAATCCAGATATTGTTGCTATGGAAAATGTTCCAAATCTTTTAAATTTTAAAAAAGAACCTGTATTTGCAAATTTTGTAAAAGAGTTAGAAGATGAAGGATTTTATGTTTGGTACGATATAGTTTTTTCTCCTAATTATGGTATTGCTCAAAAAAGAAAAAGATTAATTTTACTTGCCTCAAAAAAAGGAAAAATAAAACTTATAGAACCGACACATAAACCAGAAGAGTATATTACAGTCAAAGATGCTATTGGTCATTTAGAAAAAATAAAATCGGGTGAGACTTCAAAAAAAGATTTTATACATAAAGCTTCAAAAATATCAGATAAAAATTTACAAAGAATAAAACAGTCTATCCCAGGGGGAAGTTGGAAACGAGATTGGGATAAAGATTTACAACTGAATTGTCACAAAAGTGATAAGGGAAAGACTTACGTAAGTGTTTATGGTCGTATGGAATGGAATAAACCATCTCCTACGATGACAACATTTTGTACAGGTATCGGTAATGGAAGATTTGGACATCCAGAGCAAGATAGAGCTATATCTCTTAGAGAAGCAGCAATATTACAAAGTTTTCCTGATAACTATAAGTTTACAGATAAAAAAGAGAATCTTAAATTTAGTCAGGTTTCTAAGCAGATTGGAAATGCTGTTCCTCCTAGACTTGGAGAAGTTATAGGTATTAGTATTTTAGAGCATTTAAAGGGTTTAGAAAATGTCAAATGAAATTAAAGTTACAAAAATAAATCAAGATAATGCTGAAAGGCAAATACTTGAACAAATTAAAGATTATGATTATGACACAGTTGAATATCCCATAGAGATAATTGTTCAAAAATATAATGATGGACTTGAAAATGATGATGGAGATATTTATATACCTGATTATCAAAGAGAATTTGTATGGTCTCCTAAGCGACAATCTAAATTTATAGAATCTGTTATTTTAGGTATTCCAATACCATATATATTTTTTGCAGATGTTGATGGTAGATATGAGATAGTTGATGGTTCCCAAAGAGTAAGAACATTACACTCATTTTTATCAAATAAATTACAACTTCAAGATTTAACAAAACTTACAGAACTAAATGATTTTTTCTTTCAAGACCTTTCAGTAGTACGACAACGAAGAATTAAAAACAAAAGTTTAAAAATGATTGCATTAAGTGAGAAAACAGATTCTGATGCAAGATTTGATTTATTTGAAAGAATTAATACAGGAAGTGATGAATTAAAAAAGATGGAAGTACGAAAAGGAATCCATCGTGGAAAATTTTATGATTTTATTACAAAATGTTCTGAAAATAAATTATTTAAAAAACTTTCTCCTCTAAGTGAAAAGAGAACATTAAGAGCTGAACCTCAAGAGATGATATTACGATTTTTTGCTTATTCTGAAAATAAAGATAATTATAAAGGACAAGTTGCTCCATTTATTGATGAGTATATGAAAGAAAAAAATAGTAATTTTACAGATGATATAAGATTGGATATGGAAAAACATTTTATTAATATGCTTAATTTTGTAGAAAAATATTTTGAAAATGGTTTTGCAAAAACAAAAAATGCAAAATCAACTCCTCGTGTAAGATTTGAAGCAATATCTGTTGGGGTGAATTTAGCTTTACAGGAAAATTCTAATTTAGATAATATTAAAATTAACTGGTTAGAATCTGATGAATTTAAAACACATACTCGTTCAGATGCTGCAAATAATAAATCAAAACTTATCGAAAGAATAAACTATGTAAAAAATATGCTGTTAGGTAATTAAATGCAAAGTATTATTTTAGAGTTTGAAGAAAAAGTTGAAGAGATAAATGAATATTTTGATTTTGTACAAACGACAACACATCTTACACGAGATTTCGACCCAACAAAAACAGTTATTATTTCAGAGAGTGTACATTATATCTTAAAGTCTAATTTATTTTTATTGCTTTATAATTTAATTGAATCATCTTTTAGAAACTCTTTAGAAAAAATTTGTATTGAAATTACATCGGAGGAATTAAGTTATCAAAATCTTATTCCTCAAATTAAACAGATGTGGATAAATAAAGAGTATAAAAATTTTGGTGATAATTATCATATTAGGGGAACACAGAAATCAGAATTTGTAATGAATAAAATAGACACCATAGCTCAAGAAATTGTACGCATAAATTTTGATGATAAATTATCAGGAAATGTTACACCTAAAATAATAAAAGAATCTATAATAGAATATGGTTTAGCAATTCATCAAATTCCAGCAGAGAATGAGCCTTCCCTTTTTACTATAAAAAATAAAAGAAATAATTTAGCTCATGGAAATGAATCATTTTCTGAATGTGGAAGAGGCTATACTCTTTCAGAACTAGATGAGATAAAAAATAAATCTACAGAATATATGAAATTTATTTTAACTCATATTAAAACATTTATAGATAATAAACAATATAAAAATGCAATACAATAACGAATTAAAAGCACTCAAAAAATCAGGGCGTTACAGAACACGAGAGATACTAGACACAACGATAAAAGATTTTGCATCAAACGACTATTTAGGGCTTTCTCACAATAAAGAGCTTCACAAACAAACTGTAAAAATATTATCAAAACTTCCTCTTCATAGTTCAAAAGCATCTCTTTTAGTTAATGGCTATCATCAGATTCATAAAGATTTTGAAGATGATTTATGTCAAGCTAATGGTTTTGAAGATGCTGTTATCGTGGGAAGTGGATTTAGTGCAAATATCGCTATGATAGAAGCGTTAGTACGTCGTGGAGATACTCTTTTTATGGATGAAAAATATCATGCTTCAGGGGTATTAGCTTCAAATATTGGAAATATAGATGTAAAGTTTTTTAAACATAATGATATGAACGAACTAGAAAATATGCTCAAAATTTCAAATGCTAAACGTAAAATAGTAGCCGTAGAGGGAATATACTCTATGGATGGTGACTTATGTGATAAAAGAGTATTTGAAATTTGTCAAAGAGAAGATACTCTTTTGATAGTAGATGAAGCACATAGTAGTGGAGTTGTTGGAGATAACCTTATGGGAGTTTTTGACCTCTATAATATTGAAATACAAAACAACCATATAAAAATGGGAACACTGGGTAAGGCTTATGGTAGTTTTGGTGCTTATATTTTAGCATCTTCTCATATTATTGAGTATCTTATAAATCGTGCTAAACCTATTATCTATGCTACTTCTCTCTCTCTTTATGATACTCTTTTAGGACATAACTCTTTACTATATATTTTAAACAATAATCAACTCCTCAAAAATAAAATTACAAAAAATCAAGCGATTATCAAAGAGATTTTAAATATAGATATAGCTGGTTTAATAGTTCCAATATATATCGGAGATAATAAAAAAGTGATAGAGATAAAAAATAGTTTATATAATGATGGCTACGCAATAGGTGGAATACGTCAGCCAACTGTACCAAGTGCTATTTTAAGAGTTATCGCTAGAGTTGGAGAGAGTGAAGATGAGTTACAAAAATTATGTAAAAAAATCAAGAAGAGTATATAGATGAAAATAGAAAAACTCTCCATAAAAACAGAAGAAAAAACTCTTGTAGATATAAGTTTAAATATTAAAAACTCTTTAGCCCTTGTTGGTCAGAGTGGAAGTGGAAAAAGTTTAACACTCAAAGCTCTTTTAGGAATGCTTCCTAAAGATTTAGAATCTTCCTTAAAATATGATGCTGATTTTGAACTTATCGCAGGAAAAACTGTTGCTTTTGTTCCTCAAAATCCCTTTACAGCCCTCTCTCCACTTACAAGAATATATAAACAATTTTTTACATCAGAAAAAAGATTAAAAGAGCTATTTCAAAAAGTAAATTTAGAGGAGAAACTTCTTCAAAGATTTCCACCTGAACTCTCTGGAGGACAACTTCAACGTGTTGTTATAGCAATGGCATTAGAATCAAATCCTAAACTCCTTATGCTTGATGAGCCTACAACTGCCCTAGACCCAGATACACGATTACTTATACTAAATCTTTTAAAAAAACTTCAAAATGAATTAAAATTTAAAATACTTTTTGTAACTCACGATATGAATTCTGCTCAACAACTATGTCAAAATATAGCTATCATCAAAGATGGTAATATCATAGAAGATGGTAGAATGTCAGAAGTATTACAAAATCCACAAAACAACTATACAAAAACACTTATAGAAGCAAACTTTGCTAACAGGAATTTTAGAAAATGAAAATAGTAAAACGAATATTTATTACACTATTTATATTGGGACTTTTATCCCCTTTTGCCGTAATTGGATATTACTTAACTGAATTTGAATATGATATATCTGAACTTGTAGATTATAAACCATCTACCTCAACAGTTATATATGATAAAAATGGGGAAAAGATAGCAAATATTTTTGATAAAAAACATCGTTTTTACTCATCTTTTAGTGAGATACCCCCACGTGCTATTGAGGCACTTGTTGCGATAGAAGATACAACATTTTTTGAACACCCTGGAATAAATATAGATGCTATTTTTCGTGCAGCGATAAAGGTTCTCAAAGCAGGAAAAGCTGTTGAGGGTGCAAGTACAATTACCCAACAACTTGTAAAAAATAAACTCCTTACAAGAGAAAAAAAATTATCACGTAAAATTAAAGAAGCTATCTTTGCGATAAAACTAGAACAGGTTCTTACAAAAGAGCAAATTTTAGAAAGATACTTAAATGAGATATATTTTGGTCACGGATATTATGGAATAAAAACAGCAGCTGATGGCTACTTTCATAAAGAGCTTAATGATTTAACACTCAAAGAGATAGCAATACTTGTTGGTTTACCAAAAGCACCAAGCACGTATGCCCCTACAAAAAATTATGATATATCTATGGGAAGAGCTAATAGAGTTATCAAAAGAATGCATATTTTAGGTTGGATTGATGATGAAACATATCAAAATGCCTTAACAGAAGAACCAGAGGTTTTTGATGATACATTGACTCAAAATAAAGCACCTTTTATCGTTGATGAAGTAGCTCGTATCTTTCGTAAAAAAGGGATTAAAGACTTAAAAACTGGTGGTTATTCTATATATACAACAATAGATTTAAGACTTCAAAAAGTGGCTCGTAAATCTTTAACTTATGCTTATAATTTGGCACTAGAACGTATTGAAGGCTATGATCAAAAAGATTTTAAACGTGCTAAAAGAAGATCTAAAAATGCAGAGCTTATTGAAACTGATATATCTCAGATGAATGGAGCATTGGTAAGTCTTGATTCTGCTACTGGGGATATTTTAGCTCTTGTTGGAAGTACCGATTATAAGAAAAGCTCTTTTAATCGTGCAACACAAGGTAGACGCCAACCAGGGTCTGCCTTTAAACCATTTATCTATCAAGTTGCTGTTGATTTAGGATATTCAGGTGCTACTGAACTTGTCGATATCGCTAAAACTTATAAATATCAAAAAAATGGTGAAGAGATGAAATGGCAACCAAAAAACTACTCTAAAAACTATAAAGGTCTTATCACTTTAAGAGAAGCTCTTATCCATTCAAGTAATCTAGCAACTATTAATCTTGTAAATGATATTGGTCTTAGACAACTTTTAAGAGAGTTTAAAAAGTTTGGTATAAAGAATATTCCTCATGACCTTTCTATATCGCTAGGAACTATGTCTATGTCTCCACTAAAGTTAGCCAAATATTATACATCATTTGCAAATCATGGTATTCAATCTCAAACACATCTTATCTCTAGTATAGAACAACATTCTGAAACGATATATGAAAAAGAGGCTCAGATTAAAGAGATAACTACACCTACTCAAGCGTATATTATGACAACTATATTACGAGATATTGTTACTCGTGGTACAGGTATTCGAGCAAGAGTCAGAGGAATAGAATTAGCAGGAAAAACAGGAACTACAAATAATAATGTTGATGGTTGGTTTGCAGGATATTCTCCAACTATTCAAACTGTTGTATGGTTTGGAAATGATGACAATTCTCCTATGCATAAAAAAGAAACAGGTGGTCGAATCTCTGGACCAGCTTTTTCAAATTTTTATAAAAGTATTTTGAAACTCTATCCACAAATTCAAAGAAAGTTTACAAAACCAAAAGGAATTATAGAGGTTGAAGTTGGACGACGTACAGAATATTTCAGTGATATATCTAAGCCACCAAGAGTAGAAGCGATAAGCGATCCTGAGGAGGAACTCCTTTTTTAATAACTATATGAAACAATAAAACAAAATGATGAATTTTTAATCATATTTAAGGTTTTCCTTACCATTTAATCAGCTATACTAAAAACAGATTAAAATTCAGGAGAAATGAATGGGTAAATTTGTTAATAATACAGAAGAGTT
>CAZXSD010000010.1:0-33722 GCA_964642985.1 uncultured Sulfurimonas sp. | reverse complement strand
GTTTAACCATAATTTCGCTTAGATAACCTTTAAAATTGTATGAAAATGACCTATATTGGATATATTTCCTAACCCAATAATTACAACAGTTACTCCTGCATTACTTTTTGCATTATTTTTCCATTTAAAAGATTGATGAGCAAAACATATCTCTAAATCATTTTTTAAAACCCTTGTCCAAGTTAAAGCGACTTGTTCCCCTTGACTAATGGAATTAGTTGAGACAAAAGCATATTTTGCATTTATATTTCGAATATAATTTGCACCGAGAAAAAACCAACAAGCCACATAATCCAAACTTTTATAATCTTTTATAAAAACAGCTTTCATATCTTCTTTTTGCTCTTTATTTTGATTTCGAGAACCTAAAAAAGGAGGATTCCCAACAATATAAATCTCATCCCCCTCAACCTTAGGACAAACCACCTCCCAATCCAACCGTGTAGCATTCCCGTGAACAATATTCCCACCACTTCTTAATGGTAATGATGGAGCTGTTTGACCAAATTCTTGAAAAAATTTTATATTCATTTGATGTTCTGTTAGCCAAAGGGAAAGTATTGCTACTTCGTGAGCAAAATCATCAAGTTCTATTCCATAAAATTGTGTTAGTTCAATAGAAGATGATAGTGATAAGAAAATTAACTGTTCACGTTTTCGTTTACTTTCAAATAATTCACCTTGCTTCATATTGGAAAATTTATTTATTTGTTGTAAAACAATTATTTCTAACTTTCTAAGCTCTTTATATGCAATAATCAAAAAGTTACCACTCCCACAAGCTGGGTCAAATATTTTTAGGTTTGCAATTCTGTTAATAAGCTCTTGAAGTTTTTTCTTATTTGTTTTCACTTTCTCAAACTCTTCATAAAGTTCATCTAAAAAAAGTGGTTGCATCACTTTCATAATATTTGGTACAGACGTATAGTGCATACCCATATCGCCACGATGCTCTGGCGTAACAACTGCTTGTATCATAGAACCAAATATATCGGGATTTATATCTGCCCAATCTAACTCGCCTATCTCTATCATTATATTTCTTGATTTTCTTGTGAAATTTGGGATAGGATGATTATCTCGGAAGAGTCCACCATTTACATAGGGAAAAGCTTTGATATATTCGGGGATATTCTCTGCTCTCTCTTGATAAGAGGTGTTAAACATAATGAAAACTCTTTGAAGATATTCAGTTAAATCCGTTCCATCTTCTTGAGTATGTGCAGAGATAGATTGAGTGAAAAGATTATCACTAAAGATATTTGAATCCTCTGCAAAATAACAGAAAAGAAGACGTGTTAAAAATACATTTAAAGCGTGAACATCTTCCTTTGAAGTTGTAGGATTTTCTCTTAATATCTCATCATAAAGCTTTGCTAATCTATTAGACGCTTTGACATCAGCAGGATTTTCATCGTGAATAGTGGTTTTTTCCATTCCAGCTAAAGGTAAAAAGAAATCATAATGCTTGACTAACTCTTCAAAATTTATATCTAAACTATCGGTAGTTTTTGTATCATAAGCAAGAAATGTTTTATAATCGGTCACGATGATAAATCTAGGTTTCTGTTTTGAGGTGTTAAATTCTATTTTTAAAGTTTCAATAGTTCCGTAAAGATGAAGAGAACTCTCTTTAAAAAATAGTTTTTTTCTATGAGTAAGCTCCCCTTTTGTTTTCATTTGATTTAAGTCACCCTTTTTAAGTCGCGCAATAGTCGATTTAGGTTCACCATAGGCTAAAAGGAAGTCAAATATAAAGCTCTCTTTTGAAAAGTCTTCAAGTAGTTTTGTTATATTTTTTTCTATCTGTATTATTGTCATATTCTCTATCCAAAATAAGTCAAAGTAGTATTCCCAAACTTCTTAGATTTCATTTTACTAAAATCTTTAATATTCTCAGGAAGTTCCAGACCTGTCATGTGTTCAATAAGAATTAATTTTACATTATCTCTAGGCAATGAAGCTATTAAGTGAATCATCTTATCATAAATATCTTCCATACCTTCTCTAATACTAAATGGAGGGTCTATATAAAAATAAGCTTCTTCATCATTTTTTACTAAAGTTTTTATTACCGATTTTATATTTGTAAAACTATCTCCTGCATATACTGTACATAAACTAGGGTCAGTTAAAGAGATGTTCTTTTTCAAAATTTTAAGTGCATCTCTATCTTTTTCCATAAATATAAGCGATGAAGCTCCACGACTCAGTGCTTCAAGTCCAATAGACCCACTTCCAGAAAATACTTCAACAAAAGTAGCATCTATAATTTCAAACTGCACAGTATTGAAAAAAGATTCTAATACTATTGTTTTTGAACTTCTTGTGCTATTTTTAGAGGGAAGTTTCAAAGTTGTTCCCCTAAATTTTCCAGATATAATTTTTTTAGTCAATGGTTTATTTTTCATAAAATGCCTTTACTGTATTTAAAATGTTTTGTTGATACTCTTGTGTTAAAAATTCTATCCGTTTTTCTAAAAGAGAAAAATCAAGAGAATTGTCATTTTTCTCTTTTTTTACTTTTAGCTCTTTAACTTTCTTAGGTATTATCTCTTCTTTTTTTGCAATTACTTTTGGTTCAACGATACTTTTATCAAGCTTATAACGTTTATCAAGTGTTTCAAGAAGCTTCTGTTTTGAAAATGGTTTTATTAAATCAGCATCTTTATCTGATGATATATAAAAACATTTTTTATTATCTACACATTTTTTATCTTGAATAAGAATATCACAGTTTTTATAACTACTAAGATACTCTTTCAAAAAAAGTTCTAATGATTTTTGTAAAAGTGGTGATTTACAATCAATCGCTATTTTCATATTTTTCCTTTTTTAATCCACATAAGGATGATTTCGTTTTTTAAGTTCAAGTAATAAATTTCTAATAAACCAAGCTAATAAAAATATAAACACTATCAATACAGATATATACAATATAGGATTCATTCCTATATATAGATTTATTTTATCTATTATTCCCATATTTGTAATGATATATTTATCCTTAATATTTAAAGATACTCCACTCTCAACAACTGGATTGTAAATAACTGTATCACCCTTCATATAGTGGCGATTTTTATATGTTATTATAGACTGAACACCTTTATTTAGTGCTTGTGGCTTTTCTCCAACAAACATTAAAGCTGTTTTTTTATTATTATAGGGTGATTTAAACATCTGAACTAAAATATTATCATCAAGTTGGTTTGTCTCTTTCATTTTTGAGATATATCTATATTTTTTTAAACGCTCTTCATCTACTATACTTTTTTTATCAACAAATCTTTTAATAAATGGATAGGGTTTATTCATATCTATCTCATTAAATGTCACAGGAGCATTTTCACTCATTGTTTGCATTTTTGTATCGTGAATAGAACCAAACATAACTATTTGTCGTTCTTTATCTGCATCTTCTATATTTTGAGTTATATTCAGATAATAGGGGTGACTATGTATCTCTTGTGTAAGAAAAAATATAAAATTCATTGATGCAGAGATTGTATCTGTATCAGTATTTGTTAAAACAATCTGAGTATCTTGTAAATCTGGATATATAGAGTAAGGGTATCCAGACATTGGTAAATACTCCATATAGGGCATCTCTATCCATCTATCTGAGGAGGGAAGTGAAAAATAGGAGTTATCCATAAGCATAATCAAAAGATTTTGAGTATTATTAATTTTACATATATTTTTTTTATTTGGAACAAGAGAAAACTCAAATTTTATCTTATTATGTCCCTTATCTATCAGATAAACAGGTAACTCTTTCATATTATCACTCTCTAAAATACCTCCCATTTTAGAACCTCTTTCTTGACTTTTTGAAGCCTCCATAATATCTATCTGTTTTGCAAATTTACCATTTATAAAAATATTTGAAACAGAATCATTGTTTACAGTTGTTGGAAATACATAATTAAGGTGTGCTTTTATTCTATCTTTAGAGTTAAAATAATGGTCAGGATAAACTTTAAAATCTATACTTACAGAGGGTGGGTACCAACCTCTCAAAACTGTTGTTTCATATCCTAATTCTCTAAATGTTATCTCTGTCTCAACAGGAATATATCCATCAGCACTATATGCTTCCGCCTTTTTAGGTATTTCAACAGACTCTATATTTAAACCCTGTCTAAAATATAGAGATAAATTTTCTCTATAAAATCCAGTAATAACCTCAAATATTTTACTCTCTTCATAAGGAGCAATAACCAAAATAACTTTATCAGGTGATACTGGATTTCTTACAATATTTATATCATGTAAGATTTTTTCAGATATAAAAAGAGCTTCACTATATGATTTTTTTCTATTTTCTTTTGCCAACTTATAAAGCTTACTTGTAGTTTTAAGACCGAGTGCTTTGTCAAAAAGATAAAACTGATCTAAATATCCATAATAACTCAATTTACTGCTATTCTCTTGACCTCCTATTATTGCACTGTCATTAAAAATAAGATTACTCTTTCTATTTTTCCCACTAACTTGACGTAACCTAACTTTTGTACCATCTATATAAATTGAATTTTTCTTTATATTTTTACTATTAAACTTTGCTATGATATGATGCCATCTCTTATCTAATTTTAGTTTTCCACCATATAGGTCTTTACCTTGTGTTGTAAAACCTATATGTCTTCTATTTAAAACTAACTTATATTTATCAAATCCAAAAAGAATAGCTTTTTGCTTTTTAGAGTTTTGTTTAAACCAAAAAGCTACTGTTATATCTTCACTATTTTTAACTGGTAAATCCTTTAAAGATATTTTACCTCCATGAAGATATAAGCTTTTTCCATGAAATGAGTATTTAGATTTAAGACTTACTCCCGATTTTGAAACAGAAGAGCTTATTCCATCATTTAACAGTGGCTTTAAACTTTTATCATTGAAATGAAGGGAATAAATTGGGTCATTTTCAAATAAAAAACTATCTTTTAATGGCAACAATCTCTTTTTTATATTTGCTTTAGTAGCCACAACAACATTATGCTTTACTAAATTCAATTCATTAGAAACAGAGATAGGTGCTATACGATACTGAATACTATTTGCTATTGCCCCAGTGATAAGAGCATACTGATGTAACTCTTCATCTTTTGGTTTTTTAGAAACTACATAATTTATAGGGTCAATTTTATACTGTTTTCCATCTAGCATATATGTTGTTAAAGAGTGTATCTCTTCAGGTATCGCTATTTTTTCTATATGAAACTCTATATAACTATCCACAAGATTTATATCTGTCCATAACTGAGAACTTGCACCATCTTCACACTTATTGGTATAATTATCTGTATAATGTTGTATCATCTCAATCCGAAGTTGATTATACTCTTTTATATAGTTTGGTTTTATAGAAAACTTAATTCCCGTTCCCTCATATTTAAAAAGTTTAAACTGTTTTATACTCATATTATTAAAATTAATAACACCAGCTGAATGGTCCTTTTGTAATAGTATTGAAGGACTATAACTCAAATAGCCTTTAGCAGATAAAACTTTCCAGTTTTCAGGTATAGGAAGATTTATAGTATACATACCATCAACACCTCGTATTCGTCTGGACATCTCTATGGGGTTTTCATAGTTCATCGCTATTTTCACTCGCATAGTTCCATCTTTTAACTCTTTGATAGTAACCGCCTCAGACTTTTTTATATTCAGTCCAAATAGTAGAGTTGTAGCTATACTAAATAGCAATAGTAAACGCATTATTTTCCTTTTTTGATAGGTATTAAATTTAAAAAATATCTAAATGTAAGTTGAAAAGCCTCTCTAAAAAGAGCATTTTTAAAACTTTGCTTCATTATAAAATAAAAACTTTGAAATGGGTTCATATTCTTTTGTTCATTTTCAAATTCATCCCATACCGTTGAATTTCCATATATCAATAAAATAATTTTCTGGCGTAGAGCAAGATTATACTTCATCTCTTTAAACTCAAGAATAAGTACCTTTCCCCAATTAAATGAACGTAAAAATGTTGATGGTATTTTAAATAGCTCACCATGTAAATCGGAAAGTTCTATCTCTATATCGGAACTGTGTGTTAATAAAGCCTCTTTTCCATCTGCATGAAGTGGTTCTACACTTACACCTGTTTCGCTTATATCTACTATCGTAGCTATATACCTTTTTTTATCTACAATTATATTACAATCTTTATTAAGTAAAATACGAATAGACTTCCGTGTATCACCCTTTTCACTGGTAACTCCAACTGCTGTTACTAATAACAAAAAATTTAAAAAATTCCAAAAAGCTGTCATAAAGACTATACTTGCTTCTTCAGGATAAAAGTAAAGTTTTAATCCCCCTGCTACAAATCCTAATCCTACTAAGGTAATCATAATGATAAAAGGTATAGCATATTCACTCACATAAGTTTGAGTAATATCTGAACCCTTTGGGGTTACCTTAAAAGTTGGATTATAAGGATTCCAAATCGCTTGAATGATGGCTGGAAGTGTAAAAAATGAGAGTGCTGTTTCATATATTTCAGAGAAAAATGGATTTCTTACATTTGAATACATAAAATAGGACATCATTACCGCCATAATAATATGAGGAATTACATAGGCTATCATCTCTATATCATTTGCACTGTAAATTTTCAAACCAAAAAACATATACATAAGAGGTGCTAAAAAGAAAATTACACGTGAAAATGCAAAAAACCAAAAAAAACTTGCACTCGCATAACTAAGCATCTGATACCATCTTAATTTTTTTGACATAAATGGATTTTTTAATAAAAAAAGTTGTACCATTCCTTGTGTCCAGCGAATACGTTGTAAGACAAGAGATGCAAACTCTTCTGCTTGAAGTCCACGTACCATAGGTTCATTTATATATGCACTTTTATACCCTTTGGCATGAAGTTTTATAGCTGTTTCAGCATCTTCAGTAATAGTATCTCCTGCAATACCACCAACCTCATCTATATATTTTCTTCTTAAAACTGCAGCAGAACCACAAAAAAATGCACTCTCCCAAAAATCATGACCTAATAAAATATGCCTATAAAACATATCATTTTCACTAATAGATGTTCCAAACATCTGTAAATTTCTCTCTATTGGGTCTGCATTATAAAAAGCATGAGGTGTTTGCACTAAAAATATTTTTTCATCTTTATTAAACCAACCCACTGTTCTTTGTAAGAATTGAGGTGCTGGGATATGGTCTGTATCAAGAACAAGAATAAGGTCTGAGTCTATATATTCTAATGCTGAGTTTAAATTTCCAGCTTTGGCATGTTCATTTTTCTCTCTTGTTAAATATGTTATCCCAGCTCTTTGACAAAATTCTATGAGATAACGTCTTCTATCTTGTGCTTCTTTTGCTTTTATAGGGTCAGAATCATAACATTTTTGATCAGTCCCACCATCATCACATAAAAATACGTTAAACCTATCTGCTGGATAATCAAAAGCTAAAGAAGCTAAAAGTGTTTTTTCTATCATATCAAATGGTTCATTATATGTTGGTACAAGAACATCTACTGTTGGGTACTCTGAAATATCATACTCTATTAAATCTATAGGCTGACGTTTTAATATACTTATAGAAGTAAATACTCCTAAAAGATATATTCCAATAGCTATCAACTCTGCAAAAAGTAGTAACAGTGCTGAAATATAATCAAAGAAACCATCATAAACGATAGAACTTGTAAAACGCCAATAAAGATAACGCAATACAAGAATAGATGCTAACAATTTTATAAATAAACTTAATTGAGCAGGGATTTTTTTTAACTTTAAAACTAAATATAAAAAAAAGATACTGCCATAAGCTAAAATTAACTGTATTTCAATGAGATAATGAGATGTAATTAAGATATAAAGTATAATTACTATAAATATATTAATTATTCCTCTCATATAGCGATTTGTATATAAAAATGCTATCTTAAATCCAATCTAGTAATCATCATCTTCTTCAATCTTTATTTTTTTATTACTTGCATCTTTATAATCATAATTTGAAGAATCATCTTTTTTCTCTTTTGTAAAAAAAGGCTGTTTAGGGTCTGTACTCTCACTACTATTTTGATACATATATTGATTTTTATATAACTCTGTCTCATCTTCATAATCATTATTATTATATTTATTTGTCTTTTCTACTGATGAACTTTTAGCATGTTGGTACATATACTGATTTTTAAAAGAGCCCTTAGGTTTTTCCTCAACTCTTTTGTGTACCTCACTTTTTTTCTCTTGTTTTTGTTCTCTATTTTCAAACATATATTGATTTTTATATAACTCTTCAGGTTCTTTCTCTTCAAGTATATCTTTTTGCACATTTTTATTAAAATATGGTTGCTCTCCCACATCCTCTTTATTACTATTTTCAAACATATATTGGTTTTGATACTCATCTTTATAACTATCTATTTTTTTTCTTATTTGAGAAACTTGCTTTATAGGTTGTGCAACATAATCATCATACTTTTGTGGTTTTGTATAACTATATACTCTCTTTTTCTCTTTTGTAATTGGTTTAGATATATTAGTTGCATCACTCTCATAACTATCCATTAAATCATACTTTTCTATTCTATTTGAATTTTTCTGCTTTATAGGTTGTGCAACATAATCATCATACTTTTGTGGTTTTGTATAACTATATACTCTCTTTTTCTCTTTTGTAATTGGTTTAGATATATTAGTTGCATCACTCTCATAGCTATCCATTAAATCATACTCTTCTACTTTATTAGAAAGTTTTTTTCTAGGTTCTTGTCTCTTTTCTTTAATAGGTTTTTGAGTATCTGTATCAATAAGCTCATACTCTTCATAGTTCTTATTCTTTTGTTCTTCTATTTTTTTTTCTTTAACTCTCTCTTGTTTAAGAGGCTTTTTAAGAAAATCAAAAAAGCCTGACTTCTCTTTCTCTGGAACCTTTTCTGTCTGATAGTCTTCAATATCTTCTATATTCATATCAATTTCTACATCATCATTAATATCTATATCTATATCTACCTCTTCTTCTTTCTTCTCATCAGAGCTAGTAAAAAAATCAAAAAAACTACTCTCTTTTTCTTCATCAGGATAATCATCTATTTGAATATCTTGTGGTTTTTGTTTCTGTTCTTTTGCTTTATATGTAGGTTTAGGAGATATTTCATCTGAAAATATATCCTCTTCATAGTTATTTATATCTGTATTTAGATCTGTTTCATACTCAAATTCTGGTTCTATCTCTTCAATCTCAATCACTTTTTCACTCTTAATTGGTTCAATATAAATATCTGAAAGATCTTCAACAACTTCTATCTCTCTTTTTTTTCTAACTTTTTGATTAAAATAAAGTTCTGAATTATCTTTTTTATATTTTGGCTTACGATCAATATATGTATATTTTATTTTATTTTTCTTTACCTTTTTTTCTTCCTTTGGAAACATATCTGAAATCCAACTGTTCTCTTTTTCTTTCTTTTGAGTATCTTCTCTATTAGAAGTATTATAAACAACTTTTGTTATTTTCTGTCTTTGCTGTTGAGTTTCTTGTTTTATCTCATTATCTGATTCTGCACGAATTGGAGCATAGCACTTCTTGCAATCTTTAAAAAAACTCTTGTTGTATTTATTATTTTTATTATAAATAAAACTCTCTCTCTTTTGAGATATTTTTTGTTCTGTTCTAAGTGTTGGAATATTGTCATAACGAGGAACTCTTTTAACGTGAAGTTCTCTTTTTGGTATCTGAACATTATTATTTGTCTCATCTACTATTTGAACTTTTCCATTAACGATAATCATTCTTCTTTTAGGTCGTTTTTTAATAACTACCTCTTTTGGTTGAATAATTTGTGATTGTAATCGTCTTGATGGAATTTTTACAGGGGTTTGAGAATATTGTTTAAGTTGCTTAGGATATATAACCTTAGATAGAACATAGTCACATCTTCTTATATAAGCATCTCCATACATTTTTTGTATAGAACTTAAATCTTTAAGAGCATAAGAGTATTTATCATAATTTCCAACTCTTAATACAAGTTTTCCATTACGTTTGTCTATTCTTGCTTTATCGTAGTTTTTTATAATTCTTGAAACTGCTGGTTTGATTTTATTTTCATCAAAATTGTGTGCTGCTGTTACTTGTATACAAAACTTTGAATCTGCAAACAAAGGATTATAAACAATAAATAGGAAGAAGAATATTTTTAAAGTTTTCATAGTTGGATTTTAACTAAAAGTTACTTTAAAATATTAGAGATAATGAGTAAAACCCACTATCTCTTAAAAATATTTAGCCATCAGCATTTATTTTAGTAATTAACTCTTCTAAAACTTCTTGAGCTTTATCATTATCTATTTGACAAGTACCAGCAGCACTATGACCACCACCACCATAGGCAAGCATTAGTTCACCAATATTTGTTTTTGAACTTCGGTCTATAATAGATTTACCTGTTGCATATACTGTATTTTGACCTCTAAAACCCATAATAATATGAATAGAGATATTAATTTGAGGATACATCGCATAAATCATAAAACGATTCCCTGGATAGATAATCTCTTCCTCTCTTAAATCCAGAATAATTAAATTATCATGTATTGTTGAACATCTTTTCAGTTGTTCTTTAAATTGATCTGCATATTTATTAAACAGATTCACTCTCTCTACAACATCAGGAAGCTTCATAATATCTTCTATACCATGATTATGACAATAATTAATTAAATCCATCATAAGATCATAATTTGAAATTGTAAAATCTCTAAAACGTCCTAACCCTGTACGAGAATCCATTAAGAAACTTAATAGTTCCCAACCTTGTGGATTTAAAATATCTTCTATAGAAAATTGTGCAGAATCAGCTTTATCAACTGCCAACATCATATCTTCACGAATCATAGAAAGATCATTGTTTTTTTCATAATGATCATAAACAACACGAGCTGCAGAGGGAGCATCGGCAATGATAATATGGTTATCAGCTTTACCGTTACGAATTGTTTCACTTTCATGGTGATCAAAAACTAAATAAGCTTGTTTTTGATAAGGTAAATTTGTAACAATATCATTCTCAGTAATAGTTATAGTACCATCTTGCATATCTTTTGGATGTACAAAAGTTATCGCATCAATTAAATTTAATTGTTTTAAAATAACAGCACAAACCAATCCGTCCATATCACTTCTAGTAACTAATCTATATTTTTTCGACATATATGACTCCTAGTCTAAATTATCTGTATTATAACTACTATTTAATAAATTTATCATTTTTAAATAAATTTTTAAATTTTTTGTATAATAGCGATAACTTTACTTAAATAAAAAGGCTTCTTTATGGTTGAAACTGAGTTTAAATATATTATCGACACATTCTTCGCACTCTTTTCTATGGTGCTTATAATCTTTATGGTTCCTGGATTTGCTATGCTTGAAGCTGGTCTAGTTCGTACAAAAAATGTTACATCTGTTCTTACTATCAATGTAATGATTTATGCTGTTGCTTCATTAGCATTTTTACTTATCGGTTACTCTTTAGCATTTGGCTCTTGGGAAAATGATAGTATGAGTATGTATGCTGCATTTTTATTTCAGATGGCATTTGTTGGTAAAACAGTAAATATTATGAGTGGTGGTGTAAGTGAGCGTGTTCGTATTATTCCTTTAGCTATTTTTGCAGTTATTATGGGTGGATTAATCTATCCTACTGTTGTAAATATTAGCTGGGGTGCAGATATATTAGCAGGAACTTTTCTTGACCTAAATATGTATGATTTAGCTGGTTCTACCGTTATCCACTCTACTGGTGGTTGGGCTTTACTTGCTGCGATGATTATAATAGGTTCAAGAAAAGGAAGATATAGAAATGGTAAAGTAAGAGTTATTCCAGCGTCTAATATCCCTTTAGTTGTACTCGGTGTATTTTTACTTTGGATAGGTTGGTTTGGATTTAATGGTGGTTCAGTTGGTTCTATCTCTTCTGTTGAAAATGCAGATTTAGTAGCTAAAACTATTATGAATACAAATACAGCTGGTTTAGCAGGTGCTTTAATAGCAGGTACATTAATGTATTTCAGATATAAACTATTTGATATTACAATGATTTTAAATGGTGCATTAGGTGGTCTTGTTGCTATAACTGCTGGACCAGATTTATATGATATGTATACTCCTATATTAATAGGCGCTATTGGTGGAATGCTTGTAGTTATAGCAGTTCCACTATTTGATAAAATTCAATTAGATGACCCTGTTGGGGCTTTATCTGTTCACCTTGTAAATGGTATTTGGGGAACATTAGCAGTTGGTATTTTTGTTGCTGACATCTCTATTTTAGACCAATTAAAAGGTATTATAGTTGTTGCAATATTTGCATTTAGTGCATCGTTTGGTGTTTTATTTGCTATCAATAAAGTAGTTAGATTTAGAGCTGAGGATGATGAACAACTTGAAGGTATGGATGTTAATGAATGTGGTGTGGAAGCATATCCAGAATTTAAACGTGCTATCTAAAATAACAAAACTTATAAGAGATAGATAACTCGTATGTTATCAAAAATTTCTTTTAAGTTACTTTTTTAGTTATTATATAACGGTCGAAGATAGCCGATAAATTTCCACTAGGTAATTTATTGGTTGCTCCATTTTGTTATCATTTCATTACACTTTAAACATCTCTACAAGTATCTTTGAAATCTTTTTTGATGTTGATTTATCAACATTACCAATTTTTTTAATAAGTCTTGTTTTATCTACTGCTCTAATTTGGTCTAATAATACTAAACCATCTTTTTTTTCAAACTTTATCTTTGGTCTAAATATAAAATCAAACCCTTTTGAAGTCATTGGAGCTACTATAACAGTTTTTAAAATATTCATCTCATTTGGAGAAATAACAATACAAGGTCTTGTTTTCTGAATTTCAGAACCAACTGTTGGATTTAACTTTACAAGATAAATTTCATATCTTTTTATATCTTCTACCATTCATACTCTTCTAAATCATTGTCATTAAGTAAGTTTTCTAAATAACCTTCATCTTTCATATTTTTATGATGAGCAAGAATTTGTTCAATATTTATTTTCCAATTCTCTCTTTGTATATTGTTAATAGGTTTAATTAATAAACCATTATCTAAAACTTCTAATTCTAAATTAGTATTTTCAAGGTGTGCTTGTTGAATTAAAGGTTTAGGAATTCTAATACCTTGTGAATTTCCAATTTTTGTAAGCATAGTCATAATTAACTCCTTTTATGTAATTATAATGTAATTACATATTGAAGTCAATTTCACTTTTTATATCTATTAAGTAGTTTTGTTGATAATTCAATATCAATTTTATCAAGTTCTACAGTTTTATCAAAAAAAATTTTAGATAAGTAAATTATATGACAAAATGCCATATTTTTAAGCTATTTAAACAGAACTAATCCAACCCCCACCGATTAACTTATTTCCATCATAAAATACAGCTGCTTGACCAATAGCTACACCAAAAACACTTTCACTTAAATCTAAATAAGCTTTATTATCTTTAATCACTACATGACACTCAACAGCTTTTGTTCGGTATCTTAGTTTTACTGTTGTTGTAAACTCTTTTTTATTATTGAACATATTTAGATTATTTAACTCTACTCTATTACAAGCTAATTCCTCTTTTTTACCAACAACTATCTGATTTTTATCGGAATCTATATGTAAAACATAATGTGGGTCATGCGCACCTCTAACAGTAAAACCTTTACGTTTTCCTATCGTATAGTGCATATAACCTTTATGTTCTCCAACGACTTTACCATCTTTATTTAAAACTTCGCCAACTTTATCAACATCAACATAATCTTTTAGCAAGTCTGTATAAGTTGTTTCTACAAAACAGATCTCATTTGACTCCCCTTGAGAAGCAAAAGATTCTAAACCTTTTATAGAAGAAGCCATCTCAATAATATCACTTTTCTTTCTTTCCCCTAACGGAAAGAGAAGTCTTGATAAAATATTTTGTGCTACATAAAATAAAAAATAACTTTGATCTTTCGTATCATCTTGAGCTTGATAAAAATACTCTCCATCAGTTTGAATATAATGCCCAGTAGCTATAAAATCTGCACCTATCGTATCTGCAAACTCTATCATCTTTCCAAATTTAAGATTACGATTACATAAGGCACAAGGGTTAGGTGTTTCACCCTTTTCATAAGTATCTATAAAGGGTTGAAAAACTTTTTCATTAAAAGTATCTTGTAGATCTAAAATATGTAATTTTATACCTACAAATTCAGATGCTTTTTTAGCTCTTTGTAAATGAATCTCATGAAAACCAGGGCTTGAATGAAGTTTCATATATAAACCTTCCACTTCATAACCATCTTGCTTTAAAAGTAGTGCAGAGATAGTTGAATCTATCCCTCCACTCATACCGACTAATACTTTTTTATTTTTCATCATTTTATTTATCTTCTTATAATCTATTTATTCAAAATGAAACTAAGGAATCATAATATTTAGTATTATCTAAACCCGCCTCTTTTAAAAGCTTTATCTGATTTAATAAAGACTCTTCCACTTCATTTACAACACACTCCAAATCATCCGTTAATCGAATAAGATTTAAGTCCTCTTTATCTACCATACCATTAGCAACTAACTTATTTTCGATAAAATTTAATAAAGGACGCCAAAAATCAGTTCCGATAACAAAGATTTTAACACCTGTTACTTTCTTAGTTTGAACTAAAGTCAAAGCTTCAAAAAGTTCATCTAATGTTCCAAATCCTCCAGGAAAGATAACATAAGCCATAGAATATTTTACTAACATCACTTTTCGTGAAAAGAAATAATCAAAACTTAAATTTTTCGTAGTGTAAGGATTTGCGATCTGTTCAGAAGGAAGCTCTATATTTAAACCAATTGACTCAACATTAGGTTTACTACTAGCACCCTTATTGGCAGCCTCCATGATTCCTGGTCCACCACCAGTAATAATATTAAAACCTTTGTCTGCAAGCATAGCTGTTAATTCTACCGATTTTAGATAATATGGGTCATTTTTATCTGTTCTTGAACTTCCAAAAACTGTAACAGAGGGACCTAACTCTCCCAGTTCATCAAAACCTTTTGTAAAATCAGCTAGTATTCGAAAAACACTCCAAATATCAGCTGATTTTATATCTTTTATATATCTTTTTGTTAAATTATCATTATTTTTCATTTTATTTCTTTAACTGTAATAATCTTTCATGTTTTGTCCCTATTGAAGTAATTTGTACCCCAAAGTTTCCATCTACAATAACAACCTCTCCAACAGCAATAACATGATCATCAACTAAAATTTCTAAGGGATCATTTGATAATTGATTAAGTTCAATTACCGAGCCTATATCCATATTTAAAACATCTTTTAATAACATCTTTTTCTTACCAATCCGAACACGCACAGGAAGTTTTACATCCATAATTAAAGAGATGTTCTTAATCTCTTCATTACTTAAACTTCTATCTGTTGATGTTGTACTTGGAGTAGAATCAGAGTCAGTATCATTAGAATTATTCGGTTGTGCAAATAAAGCATTATTTAAGTTTTCATCCATAATAAATACAAACTTAGACTCTAAAGAATCCATTGAAAAACTATAAGTAAACATTTTAACAAACTTATCTAAACTTATCTCACCCTCATTTTCGATAAACTCTATATTTTCGATATTAAACGAGAGTATGGGTAACTCTTTTTGCCCAGATAATGTATTTGAAATAGCTCCAAAGATATTAGAAACTATCTCTTTTGTAGCATCAAGGTCATCTTCACTTACATCTTCTCTATCACTCGATTCCTCACCCATCATCATATCTGATAAATAGGTAGATAAACGAGGTGGTAATGTAACTTGAATTTTAGCATTAACATCACCACTTACATCAATTTTTACAAGAACAAGTGGCGATTCAATAGTGGAGATAATACTTAACTCTTGCTCTTCATCCAGAGAAAAAGAGGGGGCAGTACCAACAAGTGCCTCTATTGTAGAGACTGTTTCATTTTCAAATAATTTTATAAACTCACTCACTTATCTAATCCTCTTCGTTAGTATCATCTACTTTATAGCTCATTATCTCTTTTACACTTGAAATTTTTTGATCTCTTATATACTCAAAATCTTCCAATGCACGTTTGACAGCATCATGTTCATTGTCTATTATCTCTATTATCTGTATAGACTTTCTCATTCTTTGAAGACCTATTTGACCTTTAAATCTATCTTTACCATCAACCGATACACTTACAATATCATTTGCTGGTGTTGGTAAACGTAAAATATTTCCAACTTCTAACTCTAAAATATTACGCATAGTAAGTTCGGTATTACCAAGGTTTGCTTCAACATTTATATTTGCACCACCAAGTAAAACTTTAAGTTCTTTATTTCTACTTTTTTTACTACTAGTTTCATTTAACATTAAATCTCTACTAGCTAATTTTGGTAACACTGGTTCAAGAGATATTACAGGATAACAGATATTCATCATTCCAGAACTATGCCCGATAATAATCTCCATTACAACCATAACAACAATCTCATTTTGAGCAACAATCTGAACAATATTTGGACTAGACTCTTTTGATTCAACTGTTGGAAATACTTCCATAACAGGGGCCCAAGCTTCTTGTAATGTACTCATTGTTACACGTAAGATTGTTTCAAATAAACTAAGTTCTATATCTGAAAACTCTCGATTAGCATCAAATGGTTCCCCTTTTCCACCCAGAAGTCTATCCAACATAGGAAAAGCTATCGAAGGATTTATCTCAACAACTCCACTTCCCTCTAAAGGTTTAATAGAAAATACATTAAAGCTTGTAGGATTTGGAAGAGACATAAGAAATTCTCCATAAGTCATCTGATCAACTGAGTGTAGTTGAATTTCAACAATAGAACGCATAATAGATGAAATTTGAGAAGCTAATGAGCGTGCCATTTTATCATGAACACCACGAAAAGCTCGTAATTGCTCTTTAGAAACTCTATTTGGTCTTTTAAAATCATAGAGTGTTACCTGCTTTTGAAGAGTTACATTTGTATTCTCATCACTATCAAGAATATCATCACCCTCATCATCTACCACATCCAAAAGAGCATCAATCTCTTCTTGTGAAAGTATATCTGCCATTTAAGTTCCTAAACTTTCTTTAATTTTATTTATTATTGATTTATGTATTTGAGATATTCTTGATTCTGTAATATTTAAAATTTCACTAATCTCTTTTAATGTTAATTCTTCAAAATAATAAAATTGTATTATTAATTGATCTCGCTCACTATATATAGATAAAATATCTTTAATTTTACTAACAAGGTCTTCCCTTTCTATAGTAATAAGAGTTGATCCTTCATCATCAACTTGAAGTTGATCATGGATAGGCATTACAGTATATATTTCTGATGCTATTCTTGCTTCATTAATTTTTTCAACACTTTCATCTAAAATTACTGATAATTCTTCATTAGTCGGCTCATTCTCATTTAACAAACAATACTCATCAATAGCATAGTTAATCGCTTTAACCATTTTTCTATTTGCTCTACTCAAAATATCTAAACTTCTTAAATAATCTAGCATAGAACCATATACTCTTGTTTTTGCATAACCCCAAAAATTATCATTTAAACTTTTATCATATTTTCGGGCAAGTTTAATAAGTTCTTCTGTACCGATAGCCGATAAATCAGATAGATCTATAGAACTAGGTAAACGTTCCTTTAATCTAAATGCCATCGCTTTTACAGCAGGGAGATATTGTATCGCTAACTCATCTTCTTTATGCTTTAAATCTTGAGTATATACACTTACCATTATAATGCTTTGCTTTCCTTATTTTCTTGATTTAATTTTGCAACTAAATCTGTCATCTTGGAAGCAGAATCAACGATTTTTTCACGTTTATTAATCTCTTCTACAAAAAGATCTAACTTCTTTTCATGAGAATCTCTTGGAAAAAATGTTGCTCTATTTGTGATTGTTTTAAAATATAAAGCTATAACTATATGTGAAAATAGATAAAAAAATGATGTGATAAGAAAGGTATATATAAATAAACTTTCTGCATCAAATGATTTCAATATCCCAAAAATAATTCCGACAAAAAAACCTTGAACTGTAAAGAAATAAACAAAATTTTCACCATACATATCAAATCCTTAGTTTTATTTTAAAAATGTTTTATTAAGCGTTTAAAAAGCCCACTTAAACCACTCTCACTTTTAGTAACTCTAATATTTTGTTCTAAGTTTGAACTAATTTCATTCGCAATATTATTCATATCTCTTGATATCTCATAACTGGGATAAACATCTACAAAAAGTTCCCTTTTTTTAACAGAGTTAGAGACTCTGGTATCACTATTTATTTTTCCAATAAATTTTAGGTGTAAATTATGCCCTATATTTTCTCTTGCAACTTTATTGATTTTATCAAATATAGATTCGGCTTCTTTAAAGTTTTTTACTTGATTCATAATGATACTAACATTATTTCGTATTGTTGCTATCGTTTTAATTGTAGCATAAGCATCTGTTATAGCAGCAGGGTCTGGAACAGTTACAACAACAACATCATCAGCTGCATTTAGAAACATCTGTATGTGCTGACCTATTCCTGCACCTGTATCTATTATCATAACATCTAGTTTATCTAACACTTGTGCTTCATCCATAAAACGTTCAAAAAGAGCCATATCAGAATATTTTAAAATTTCATCACCACTTTCACCTGGGATAAGAATTAAATTTCTTCTAATAGGAATTAAAATATCTGAAACTGTTGCTTCACCTTTGAGTACATGTAAAATATTCTTTTTAATTTTAACATTAAACATAACATCTAAATTTGCTAACCCAATATCTGCATCAAAGATTCCAACATTAAACCCCTTATTAGAAAGAGATAATGCTAGATTTGCACTGATTGTACTTTTACCAACTCCACCTTTACCGCTTGTTATCGCAACAAAACGAGTTTTTTTAGATGTTTTTTTAATCTTAGAAGCTACTAGCTTCTCCAATTTATCAGCTTGATGCTTCATCATACTTTACTCCTATTAAAACCATTTAATAAACACTCCACTAGAAAATCGCTACTTGCAGGAATTAAGTCTTCTGGAACTTCCTGACCAATCGAAAAATAACTAATTGGTTTTCTTGTCTCATAAGCTAAAGAAAAAATATTTCCATAACCTGTCGTTTCATCTATTTTAGTAAACATTATGGTATCTACATTTAATGATGCAAAATTATCATAAGTCAATTTCAGATCTTCATATTTAATAGAGCTTGGCATCGCTAAAACAACCTCTATCTCTAAATTTGTATCATTAGCATCTAAACAAGAGTATATAGCTTCTATCTTCTTTTTATCATAAGGACTAGAACCCATTGTATCTATTAAGATAAAATCACAATATGCTAAAGCATTAATTGCATCCGTAAAATCACTTGGATCACTAACCGTTTCAATACCTAATTTCATCATTCTTGCATATTGCATCAACTGTTCAACTGCACCGATACGATAGGTATCTAAAACAATCAGTCCAACTTTATATTTCTCTTCCATCAAAAATGAGTATCTTGCTGCTAATTTAGCTACTGATGTTGTTTTTCCAACACCAGTAGGACCAACTAACATCATTATTTTTTTATTTCCCCTAGATAGTTTACTCTCTAGTCTTATCGGTATCATCTTACGCAGTAATGTTTGAAAATACCTTTTTACAGTCCCAGAATTTTCTCTCATTCTTAATGGCATATGTTCTAATGTCATCTTCATTAAAGAATCTAGATGCTCTTTATTCATTCCACTCTGAGATGCTAATTTATATATTTCTGCAAATTCAGGAGGAATACTACTATCTGTTTCAAGCTGTTTCTCATCCCAAAACATATGTTGAATAAGTTTAACTTTATCCCCTAGTTTTCCTATTTCAGATTTTATCTCTTTTAACTCTTGTGGCTCTTGAGCAGGAACGATTGGAGCTACCTTTACAGGTTCTGGTTCTTTAGGTGGATAGTTTTTTTCATATCTATAATCTCTTTGATTCATTGTATATTCAGGAGGAAGTTCTGGTACTTTAGATATTTTTGAGATCTGCTTTGCAGCATTTGATATATCAAACAGTATATCTTCACTCTCCTCTATTATAGTCTTTCTTTCCTCTTTCATAGGTTTAATATCTTTTTCATCTATACCTATGATTATCTCATAAAGACCTGCTCGTCCTAATGATTTTTTTTTTAGTTCTCTAGTTTCAATTAATAAACCATTATCGCCTATCTCTAACTTCGCTTGTTTTAAAGCTTCAGATGGTGTTGTTCCTGTAAAAGTTAAAATCTTCATTTCAAATCTCCTAAAGGAATAGTAACACTCTCTCTATTAGACCAACTCACATGTGGGATAGTAAGTTTTTTAGTTTTAACAATTCTATTGTCAAAAAATATAATATCCAAATCTAATGTCCTTGGGGCATTTGCAAAACTTCTTTGTCTTGCAAATTTTTTTTCTAATCTTAGTAGATAGTTTAAAAAAATTGCTGGTTGCATATCTACTTGTAAAATAACTATTGAGTTAAAAAAATCATCTTGAGGTTTATAACCAAACGGAGGATTTTTTAAAATCAACGATGTTTGTATAAGTTCAACTCTTCTATCCTGTTGTAATATTGTAAAAAGATGATTAAATCTTCGTTTTAAATCTCCAATATTGCCACCTATTCCAACGGTCACTTTATAACGTTTAGAACTTTGTTTTTTAGTTTTGTATGGAAAACGCCCACCTTTAAAAGTGGTTAGACTAGAACTTAGTTTACGTTTTAAATACATTATCTATAATTATGCTTGTTGTGTTTGAGCAGCTAACTGAGCATCATGAGCAGCTTTTAACTCATTCATAATTTGTAAAATACCCATCATCGCTAAATGGTAACCAAAAGCACCAAAACCAACGATAGAAGATGCACATACAGGAGCAATTAGATTAGTTTTTCTAAACTCTTCTCTACGGTGAATATTGCTGATATGTACTTCAATAGTAGGAAGACTAACAGCAGAGATAGCATCACGAATAGCTATAGAAGTGTGTGTGTACGCAGCAGGATTGATAATAATACCATTTGCATCACCATAACACTCTTGAACTTTATCTACAATTTCACCCTCTAGGTTACTTTGAAAAAATTCTATCTCTACACCGTTTTGGTCAGCAAACTCTTTCATTTGAGCATGAATCTGTTCCAATTTCATTGGACCATAGATATTTTGTTCTCGAACACCAAGCATATTTAAGTTTGGACCTTGAATTACTACTATTTTCATTAACATACCTTTTTCTTATTTAGTCGCAAATTTTATCTAAATTTAGATTAAAAGCGAATTCTATATATTAATAAAGCAAAAATCATACCTACTTCTATAATTTAAACTGATACTCTTTAATTAACTCTTTAACAAGTTTTTTATCTATCTCTATATTACTATTTGAGTAGATATTTTTTTCTAGTTTTTCAATTAAATCAGCTACTCGACTATCATTTTGATATGGCATTAATTTTATTAAAAGAGTTTTTGGGTCTTTTAATGAAACTTTTTTCTCTTTCTTTATATTTATATAAATCCAAGGTTTAAAAAATCCCACTAAACTACCGATAATAAGACCTAATATAAAGATACTTATCAACAATATATTTGATGTTTCAGTTTGAACAACTTTAACAACCTCAACTTTATCTTGAATATCTCTTTTAATAGTCAGTTCATCTTTAACAACACCATTCACTTTGATTTTTATCTCTTGTGTTTGTACTGTTTTAATCGTTTTTGTTTTTAGGTCAAAATATTTTATACTAAAAGCTGGAACCACAAAATCTTTATCTGCTACTAAAGCTATTTTTTGAGTGTAACTAGATTTTTTTACAATCCCTTTTTCATCAAAAACACTTACACCATTAAGTGTTGGTTTAAAACTTGCTATATCTTCAAAATTACCGTTACCCTTTACTGTTATTGTTACATTTACCGCTTCATTCATATTTATTGTAGTTTTATCTACATTACTTTCTATCGTAAAATCACCAACTAATGTAACACCTTGAGGAATCTCTAAAACATTCATCTCTAGTTTATCTGAAAAGTAATTTTTCCATTTAACATCTAAAACCCAAGACCCCCAACTATTTTTACCCTTTACACGTGTAGCTATTTTCATCTGAGCAGGTTGTATTATTAATTTCCCTTTTCTTTGGGCAGCTAAACTATATATAACCTCTGAATAAGTGAACTTTCCTTTTTTATATTGTTTAGCTTTACTCTCACTCTTAATCCAAAACCCTTTAAAATCAGGCTGTATAAATTTACTATCTACTGCTTCAGCATCATTTTTTTGTTTAAAAATCAACTTTAAAGTAAAAGGTTCTCCAACATATAGATCTTTTTTATCAGTTATTAAAGTAAGCTCAAAATCATCATCTGCACTTTTTTGATAGGCTTTAACAGTTATATTTATAGGTTTAGTAGAACTTATTTTTCCACCAATATCTACATTTATAGAATCAATAGTACAACTCTGAGTAGGTACAAACTGATAGCTTAAAATATAATTCTTTTGATAATTATTATTTATCATTCTAATACTTGTTTGAGAGCTTGTTGATGTAATACTACTATTACAAAGTTTATTTATCTCTGGTTTAGATATATCTTGACCTGTTAGAGTAAGACTTAATGTTACTGTATCTCCACGAGTTACGGTTTGAGAATCTACTCTTGCTACAACACCTGCATATACTATATTTGAAACTATTAAAAGTAAAAATATCAATCTTTTACCAAGGTTTTTCATTACTATCTTCCTTATTGTATTTCTGTTTATTTAACATATACATATATGTATTTTGTTGAGAGTTTAACTGCTTTAACCATTTTGCCTGTTCTGCATCACTCATAATCTCTTGAGATTTTTTCATACCTGCCTCTTGCTGACTTTTAGAGCTATTATTATCTTTATTTAATTTCTCTAAATCATCTTTTGGCTTTTGCTCTTTTGTTTTATTAGAGTCTTCACTCTCTTTTTTCTTATCCTCTTTAGATTTTTCTGACTCTTTCTTATCTGAGTCTTTCTTATCCTCTGAAGATTTTTCATCTTTCTTTTGAGAATCTTTATCTGATTTATCCTTTTTATCAGATTTTTTATCTTTATCACCATCTTTTTTTTCTTTATCATCCTTTTTATCGGATTTTTTATCATCTTTCTTTTTATTTTTATCTTTATCTTTGTTATCCTTTTTTTTCTTCTCCTCTTCTTTCTTCTTTTGTTCCTCTATCACTTTTTTTACAGCCTCTAAATTCTCTTTTGTATCTTTATCATCATTTAACTTTAAAGATTTTTCATACATCTCTACTGCTTTTTCAAGACTTTTTGGCTCTTGTGATTTTACATAAGAATTACCCATATTTGAGTATTTTTTTGCTTTTAAGATATCCTCATCAAATGTAGCTTTTTCATACGATTTTATAGCCTCTTTAAACTTACCCTGCTTATAAAAAGCATTTCCTTCATTGTAATAGCTATCTCCACTTTTTGTTGTAGAAGCATATTTACCATAAAGTTTTTGAGATTTTTCATACTCTCCATTTGAGTAAGCTTCTTTGGCACTCTCTAACTCCATAAAATCTAAAAATCCTGCTTGTGCATTTTGCATAGGAGCTAAAAGAGTTATCAAGATAAAAGCAGTTAAAAATTTAGGAAGATTTTGCTTAGAAAATGAACTTGTAGCGATAAGTAATATAAAAAGTGCAAAAGCTAAAGGATAGTAAAAAAGAGGTATAAATTTATTTATCTCTTCACTTCGTAACTCTTTTTTCTCACTAATACGATTTATCTCTTGCTTCATAGCTTTAATATCATCTGTTGAGTTTACATTTTTGATATAAACACCCCCTGTTTTTGTTGCTAAATCAGATATTTTATCATTCAATTTTGAGATAATAATCACTCCATTTTGTTTAATAAAACTACCATCATTTAACTTAATAGGAGCACCTTTAATTGTTCCCATACCGATAATAAAAACAACTATATTTTTCTCTTTAGCAAACGCTATCTCTTTGGAAAAATCTTTACTATCTCCACCATCAGTAAAAAGTAGTAGATATTTTTTACTCTCTTTTTTTATAGAGCTATTAACAACATTTAACACAGATAAAAAATCTGTTCCTTTTTCTGTAATAGAATCGGTATTTAACTGTTTAAGTAAAAAACTTACTGCACCATGGTCAAAACTAAGAGGCGATACTAAATAGGAGTTTTTGGCAAATGCAATAACCCCTATTCTCTCCTCTGAAGCTATTTTTAATAGGTCTATCATCTTCTGCTTTGAAGCTTTAAGCCTATTTGGATATACATCTTGAGCTAACATAGAATCAGAAATATCTAAAGCTATCATAATATCTGCACTTTTAGCTTTTATCTCTATCGTTCCCTCTTTTATTATTGGTCCAGCCAAAGCTATTACTAAAAATATAGAGGAAAGAAAAAACAATCCATTTCTTCTTTTTAATGTTAAACCATTTGAATGAATAGTTAATCGCTCCATTACCTCATCACTAAAAAAATGTTGATGTATCTCTTTTTGTGTTAATAAAAAACCAAATAATACAAATACTATAGGTAAAATAAAATATAAAAATTCAGGATATAAAAAACTCAACTACTGCCCCCTTTTATTTCTAAGAAATACATATAATATTAAGGATAAAAAACCTACAAAAAGTGGGTAGAGATAGTAATATTTTAGATAAGTAAATGTTTCATTTTTTATCTCAGACTTTTCTAGTTCATCTATCTTTTTATAGACCTCTAAAAGCTCACTAGCACTTGAAGCTCCAAATGCTACACCACCTGTTCCCTCTGCTATCTTTAATAAAACATCTCTATTATATTCATTTGAACGTCCTATTCCGATAGGATAAACTTTTATACCCTCTTTTTTTGCCATATCTAATGCAACTTTTAAAGGTATCTTATCTACACCTGCTGTACTATATCCATCTGTTAATAATATCGCTACTTTAGATTTTGACTCTGTCATTTTAAGAAGATTAACACCTTGTGCTAATGATTCATAAAGAGCAGTATATTTTCCAGCCATACCTATCTGAAGTTGAGATACGACACGTTTTAAAATATGGTCATCATAGGTTAAAGGAGATGCTATAAAAGAGTATGCTCCAAAAACAACTAAACCGATATTGTCATTTTTACGAGTATCTATAAAATCGCCTACAATATTTTTTACCGCATCAAATCTAGTTAGCATAAGATTATCTCTATCAAATCCTTGTGCTTGCATAGATTGTGAAGCATCTAGTATAAGTGCTATCTCATATCCATTTTTAGGCTCTAACTCATAAGGCTCATCTTTTACAGGGGACATTAAAGCAAGAATAAGCATAACTATTGCTGTCCATTTCAATCCCATTAGTAATTTTGAAGCAGATACTGATTGTTTCATAAATTGACTTGTATGAGGAAAATAGATAGATGTTAGTTTCATCTTACAAAAAAACTCACATAGTATAAAAAGAAGAAGAGTTAAAGCTATCCATGGGTTTTCAAAGAATAATCCATTAAACATCTATCATCCCTTTATAAAGTTCAATATAACTTAAAACTTCATTATCAAAATTATCAACCTCTTTCTTATATTTATAAGATTCTAATCTTGCTGTTAAATTATTATACATCTCTAAATGTCTTGGACTATCATCTTTAAATGTTTGCGCATAGAGTGTAATAAGATATGCAGATTTTTTAGTTTCTTTAAGGTTGAGGGAGTTTAGAAGTTTAAAGTGTTCTTTTCTTATATTAAATCTATCTCTCTTTTTAAACCATTTATAGCTAAGATATATAATCCCTAAAACTAAAAAAAGACCAACTAAGATTGATACAGATAAATAATAAAGTGAGTATTCTTGAATTTCTATAAGTGATTTTATATCGTGTAGTGGAATATCATAATGTTGTTGTTTCTCTGGCAAATTGTTCCTTTATTTAAACTCTTTATCCTTACAATAAATTAGCACTATTTACAACATAAAGTCCTGAGACTAATGTAATAGATAGTGTTAAATTCTTCAATATCATATTTAGTGATTAAACCCAATAATATAATATGTTTCTTTTTTCTCAAGTTTTTTAATAGTTATTTTAAATTTTTCACTAAAACGTTCTATCTGTTCATGAGCTTCTTCTGCTAACTCTGGACTTGATGCTTCTACTTTTATCTTAAAATAATCTTCTGTATTTGACATCGCCACAAATGAACCATCAACTTTTAAGTGATCATGTAGATCCATAATATGCTTCTCAATCTTTTCATAATCAGCGGTATTTTCAATAATTTTTCCAATTTGAGCTACTAATGCTTCATTTGGTGTATATCCTAATTGTATTAACATTGCATCTTTACGCATTTTAATTCCTCTATATTTTAAATTTGTAAAAAAAATAATATCAGTTTTTGGTAAATATTCAGTATTAAATGTATTTCTATGTACTATAATTCTTCTAATAAATAAAAAATATGATTTAAAGAGAGCCTAATTATGACTGAAGATATTCTAAAAAAGATAAAACAACTTCCTCCACTTCCAGAGTCTGCAATGAAAATAGAAGCAGTTTATCAGAATCCAGATAGCACTTTTAACGATATGGTTAAAATTTTAGAGAAAGATCCTCTTTTAACTGCGGATATATTAAAAGCAGCTAACTCTCCTCTGTATGGTTTTTCACGTGAAATAAATGCAATCAGCCAAGCAGTTGGTCTATTTGGTATGGGTACTGTACGTGGTTTTGCATTAGCAAGTATCGTTAAGAAAAGTTTTAAACTCAATTTAGCTCCTTATGGTATCAGTGATGCTATGTTTTCAGCTCTTTCAAAAAAACAACATGGTCTTGTAACATCATGGTGTATTCGAAAAGAAAATAAACTTCTTGGTGTTTTATCTCCAGCTGCATTTCTTGTTGAAATAGGAAAAGTTCTTATCGCTCAACAGATTATTGCAGATGAAAAAGAGGAAGAGTTTCGTGATGCTTTAGCTGAACTTCAAGATGTTGAAGCAGCAGAAAGAAAGGTTGTTGGTGTTGATACTCCTGAAGTAAGTGCAACTATCTTTAAACAGTGGAAATTTGAAGGTGGACTAGTTGATGTTATCGGTCACTGTATGGATCCTAAAAATGCTGATATGGAAGAAGATATTAAACCAGCCGCAATTTTAAATGTTGTTCGTGTAGCAGTTCCAATAAATGGTGTTATCACTGATGATAGTATAAAAGCAGCCAAAGAGTTAATCGAAAAATATAACCTAGATATGGAAAGTTTCGATACAGCAATAGAAAACGCTAAATAAGTTTATTTTGAAATCTCTTCTTATAAGACTTACTCATGGTTTGAGTGAGCAAGATATTAGTAGTGATGAGCTGGTAACTATCAATAACTTTTTACAAAAAAAATATATTACAAAAAAAGAAAATCTTTATAAATTTAACTCTAAATATCGTGCTGGAACATTAGGTGTTGTTCAAAATTCAACTGCCTATCTTAATGTCATAGGCGAAAGTATGCGCGACCTTTTTATTGGCGAAGGGGATCTCCTTAATGCTATGGAGGGGGATTTAATTATTGTTAAACGTCTTCTAGGTAAAAGAGGAACACCTAGTGCTAAAATAGCAGAAATAGTGGGTCGAGCGCAAAGTTATAGTGTGGCTTATATTATTGAAAAAGATTCTCATAAATCTTTAGTAGATATAAGAACAGATTTTCCAATAGGTGCTGAACTTACTTTAGAAAAATTAGAAACTTACAGTGTTGGTGATGTTTTTAAAGTTGATAATAAAGAAAATACTATTATGGAATTTTTAGGAAATATGAAAGACCCTAAGGTTGATGAAAAAATAGTTCTTGCACAGTTTAATAAACACGATGAATTTGAGAAAGAGGTATTAGATATTGCTAAATCTTTTAATGAAGTTCATATCAAAAACTATCCTCAACGTAAAGATTTAAGAAGTTTAGCATTTTGTACTATTGACCCTGTAACTGCTAAAGATTATGATGATGCAATCTATTGGGATAGTGAAAATTCAACTCTTTATGTAGCTATTGCTGATGTAAGTGAGTATGTCAAACCTTTTGGTGCTTTAGATAATGAAGCTATATATAGAAGTTTTTCTATATATTTACCCCATCGTTCTATCCCTATGTTACCTAGACAACTAAGTGAAACACTCTGTTCTTTACAACCCCATGTTGATAGACTTGCTTTTGTATTCGAGATGCAACTTGATTTAAAAACATTGGAAGTAACTGAGTCAAAAGTATATGAAGCGATAATTCACTCTCAAAGACGTTTTAACTATGAAGAGATAGATGATTTTTTTGATGGAAAACTCAAAGCTCAAAATAAAAATGAGATTCAGATTTTTGAGGATTTAACCGCATTAAGAGTTGTAACAGATGCTCTTAGAGAGAAACGTTTAAAAATAGGTTATGATTTTCGTTCAACAGAGATAGAGATGAAAATAGATGATGATGCTAACCTTTCTCAAACATCAGTAGCTCAAGAAACACCCTCTCACTCACTTGTTGAAGATTGTATGCTTTTAGCAAACAAAGCTGCTGCTAGTAAATTTGAGAGAGGAATTTTTAGAGTTCACGAACAACCTAGTCAAAATAAGATTCAGATACTCTATCAAGAACTCGCTGGTATCGGTATGAATATTGATATTAAAGATACAATGAAAGAGACTATCACAGCTATTCAAGAACAAGCAAGAGATATGGATTTAGAAGCTGAAGTAGATACTCTTATAATACGTTCTCAGATGCAAGCAAAATATGCTCCTCTCAATTTTGGTCACTTTGGTTTAGGTTTTGAAGCCTATACTCATTTTACATCTCCTATTCGTAGATATTCTGATCTGATTGTTCATAGACTTTTAAAAGCGATTAACAATAATGATACAGAAGAAAGCTCTTATGTTTTAAGAAACATCGAATCTTTAAGTATGAATATCAGCGATAAAGAGAGAGAAGCTAGTTCCATAGAGCAAGATTTTATGGCACGCAAATTTTCTCGTTGGGCAGAAAAGAATATCGGTAAAGAGTTCAAAGCAAGAATAAGTGGAACAGACCCTGAACTTAAAGCTGATTTATTAGATGTAATTCAAGGTGCAAGACTTATAATCACTTCAGGTGAAAATGTTGTACTTTTTGAAGATGTTATTGTAAGAATAGATAAAGTAGATATTGCTAAGGCTAAGATATTTGTGGCAGTTGTTGGGAAGGTGGATGTATAAATCTGAGCTAGACAAACATATTCAAAACCATTCTGTTTCAAATAACTTCATATTCTTTGGGGAGAGTCATTTTTTGATAGATATGTATACAAAAATGCTAACAAATATCAAAGATGCTCTTATTTTAACATTTTACTATGATGAATATAATTTCCAATCAGCCAAAGCTCATCTTTCTCAAGCTTCTCTGTTTGGTGATAGAAATATTTTGATTATTAAAAGTGAAAAAAAAGTACCAAAACAAGAGTTAGAGATATTAATAAATCTTTGTGAAAAAAATAGAGATAATATTTTTGTTTATAGCTATTTTGGTTCTGACCATAAAATATATGCAAAAGCTTTTGCAAAAAAAAGTACAATGGTTGTAAGATTTTTTCATCCAAAAAACTATGAATCTCAAAATATTGTACTTCAAGTGGCTCAAGAAAAAAATGTAAAGATAGACAAATACACAATCTCTCATCTTTTAAATATCCATAATGGAGATGTAGCTCTTGCTTGTAATGAGATGGATAAATTTAAAGTTTATGATAGAGAAATTACAACAAAAGATATTGAAAATTTAGTCTATGGACTGAGTGAAATTAATTTAGATGATTTTATAAAAAAGATACTCAATAAAAAAGAGTTTACAGATGATTTACAAAATATTCTACAACATGGTGAAGATGAAATACGAGTTATAACAGCACTTACATCTTATATTACTCAACTCTATATGTTTAATATATATATTCGTGTAAATGGTGCACCTAATGCTTTAGAGATACTTGGTTATCCTGCTCCAAAATTTGTAGTGGATGAAAAAGCTTCTCTATCTTTAAAATTTAAACCTCAAGTATTTTCAAGACTTCACGAACTTCTTCTAAGTAGTGAGTTAAAGATGAAAAGTTCAAATGTAGATAAAGAAGCTATTTTACTCTCTACACTTATTAGAGTTCAAAAAATAATTTAGAACTCTAATTAGAAGTTAGCTTAATGTAAAAAGTGACGAACTTCCGAAAAATATAAACTCATACCAAACTCATTAGCTGCATCTATAATCTCTTGATCTCTAATACTTCCACCAGGTTCAATAACATTTTTAACACCAGCTTCAGCCGCAGAATCTATGCTATCACGAAATGGAAAGAATGCTTCTGATGCTAAAGCAGAACCAGTTACATCAAGACCCATATCTTTAGCTTTTTTCAAGGCACATTGAGCAGCATCAACACGAGAAGTCATACCCATACCAACAGCTACCATTGCAGAGTTTTTAACATATACTACACAGTTAGATTTAGTTAAAGATGCAACTTTATATGCTATCTCCATATCTTTCATATCTTGTTCACTTGCAGAGTTTTTAGAAACTAATTTAGCATTTTTAACCTCATCAGAACCAACAACATCAGCGTCTTGAAATACAAAACCACCGTCAATATGTTTGAAATCTTTTGTATCATTAGCAAGAACTAACTTATCAGAACCCATCTCAAAAAGTTTAATACGTTTTTTCTTAGCAAAAATCTCTTGAGCCTCTTCTGTAATACGTCCAGCGATAACAACCTCTAAGAAAATCTCATTCATCTTCTCAGCAAGTTCTGCATTAACAGTACCATTCACGGCTACAACACCACCAAATGCTGAAACTGGGTCACATTTAAGTGCTTCAATATAAGCTTCTAAAAGTGTGTCTTTTATAGCAAAACCACAAGGATTACCATGCTTAGAGATACAAACTGCATTCTCTTCACCAAAACCAGCAGCAATTTTAACAGCACCATTCAAGTCATTTAAGTTATTAAAACTTGCTTCACCTTTAAGCGTTGTGAAATTATCTGAAAAATGCTTATCAAACTCATATAAAGCACCTTTTTGATGAGGATTTTCGCCATAACGAGTATCCATCACTTTATTTCCAACGATAAATTGTTTTTCACCAAAGCCATTATTAAAACGCTCATTCATATAGTTAGCAATCATTGAGTCATACGCTGCTGTATGCTCATAAGCTTTTATCATATAACCACGACGGAACTCTTTTGTATTTTTTTCATTCTCAATAGCATCTATAACATCTGAGTAATCTTCTACATTTGTAACAATAATAACTGCATCAAAGTTTTTTGCAGCACTTCTAACCATTGCTGGTCCACCAATGTCGATATTTTCAATAATATCATCAAAATCATCAGTTTTTTCAATCGTCTCTTTAAATGGATAAAGATTTACACAAACTAAATCAATAGACTCAACACCTAACTCTTTAGCTTGGTCAAGATGACTTTGCTTATCACGACGATGTAAAATACCACCATGAACATAAGGGTTTAAAGTTTTAACACGCCCCTCAAAACACTCTGGAAATTTTGTAACTTCATCTATCTCAATAGCTGAAATACCAGCTTCTACTAACTTCTTATATGTTCCACCTGTTGAGATAATCTCATAATCATTTTTAACTAATGATTTACAAAACTCAACTACACCTGCTTTATCACTAACGCTTACTAATGCTCTTTTCATTCTTTACCTTTTATCTAAATTAATTGTTAAATTTTAGCATAATTTGAAATGCTATTCAAATGTAAATTAGCTACTCTTTTTTGCTTTTGAGAAGTCTAAGTATTCACTTATATCTTCACCATTATCAAACTTTTCATCAAACTCTTTAGCTATTATTGTAGGAGTTAACGGCTGTCTTGATAAATAAGTTGCCGTAGACTACTTATTTATCTCCTAGTGCTTGTTATATAGCTGCGGCAGTAGTATTTAAGCTTTGAAGTTTTTCTGCTAACCACATTTTTATAACAGCTTGACGACTTACACCAACATGTTTAGCTTCTTTATCCAAAGATTGAACCATCCAAGATGGGAAGTCAATATTAACTCTTTTTGGTTCTTCGTTTATCATCTTAATTTTTGATGTATCAAAATATTCCAATACATCTTCTTGATTATTATCAAATATTTTATCTAGTTCTGATGCTTTCATAAAGTTTAGTCTCCTTTTCTCTTGAGCGTCTTATAGAAATAATTCTAATATTTGTATCTCTGTAAGTGATAATTACAGTATAGTTTTTTGAGTTAATTTGCCCTAAAACTAAAAATCTATCTTCATCTTCACTTTGTGGAGATCGGATTTCAAAAGAGTATGGGTCTTCCCATAGCTTTTGAGCTTTTTCAAAGTCAATATTGTGTTTGGACTTATTGATACTGCTTTTTACTTTATCATATTCAAATTTCATACCTGAATTATACCATAATTATATGAGAATTACTTTTAGAAGTGGTTTTTATGTGAGTATACAACGACTGAATATAGCGAATAAGTCGCCGTGAGATTACTTATTCGCTACTATATTTTGTTATGTCTTTATGCAATATCTTTTAATGAAAGTTCAAGCATACTTTCTATATTCAAATGGTAATCTATTGATTCCCATTCAATACCAGTATTCATACAAATTAATTTATAATCTTTTAACTGTCTAATTGAAGCATTTTTTAATGGTTCATACCATTCTATTGGTGTAGATATTATTCTATTATCTTCAAGTTTTACATGTAAGTATTCATCATCAAAATGAACCTCTTTACCTTTAATTAAACCACTCATTCCAAATCCTTGTAAAGTTACTTTGATTTTCTTTGATAATTTCAAGTGCTAACTTTAAATCTTTAGGTTTTAAGTAGTTTTGAACTACTTTTAAATTTTCTAATTCAACTTTAGCAAATCCATCACTTTTCATAATATGAATATGTTTTGGTTCATGCTCATTAGCATAAAAGAAAAATTTAAAACCATTTTTATTTAGTAAATGTTCTATATCAAGAGATATGGAATGAGAAAGTAACATATTTTTATTACTACGATTTGTTACCTATCAAATGTACACTTTCTTACTGTCATTGTTTTTGTCCCTTTATTATAGAATGATATACTACCAATTCTAACACCACTCCATCGTCTATCTACAACCACTATTTTTTTGTAGATGTATCTTCACAGAATAATGAACCTCCATTATTTAAATGTACTCTGGCATCATATTCTGAAAGATACTTTTTTTCCTTTGCACAAGCATTCAGTGTTAATAAAATTATTATAGAGATAAGAAGTTTCATTTTTTTTCCAAAAATTAAATTTACCAATTTACTTTCATAAATAGGCATATTCAAAATTAGGCTTTTTTTATTTCACTAATGCTAATCTCTGATATAACGGTCGAATAGAAGCATAAATTTTCGCTAGGAAATTTATTGACTTCCTATGTTTTGTTAGCTTTTAGTCGTAGTGTGTCCACATTCTAAGAACTTTAATGACTTTTTCTTCTTCAA
>CAZXSD010000009.1:0-34858 GCA_964642985.1 uncultured Sulfurimonas sp. | reverse complement strand
CAAAAATGGTCAGATAGTAATTTTGGTTTAGAACCATATAGAGTTAATTATCTTTTATTATTAGGGTATAGAAAAGATAATTATAAATCATATATACCCACTGATGTATATAAAAATGTTGAAGCAGAGTTACAAGTAAGTTTAAAACTAAAAGTAAAGCAAAATATTTTTGGTTTAGATGAAAGGTATTATCTATCCTATACTCATCAATCATTTTGGCAAATATATAGTGAATCATCCCCATTTAGAGAAACAATATACAATCCAGAAGGGTTTGTAATATTTCCAATCTTTGATAAATCTATGTTTGGTTTAAAATCACTTAAATTTGCATTAGCACATCGTTCTAATGGTCAAGGGGATAATAGAAACTTAGACCCCGAAGTATATAAGATTGAAAATCGTTCACGAAGTATAAATTATCTATATACAACTATTCAGATACAGCATAATAATTTAATTAGTGAATTAGAATTATGGTCACGTATTCCAGAAAATAGTGAAACAGATGATAATCCAGATATTATTGATTATACAGGATTTTCTCAATTAAAGTTTAGATATTTTATCAATAAACATATCTTTAGAGTAGTTGGTAGACTTAATTTTAAAACAAATTATGGAGCTATAGAGGGTGCATATTCTTATCCATTAATTATTGATGATGTTTATTTTTATAGTAAGATTTTTAGTGGTTATGGAGAGAGTTTAATTGATTATAATAATAATATATCAAAATTCTCAGTAGGATTTAGTTTTTCATTATAAAAAACTATTTTTCTACGAAGCATACCTTGTTTCTACCACTTTCTTTGGCTTGGTATAGAGCTTTATCTGCTCTTTTTATGCTCTCTTCTATATTAATCTCATTCTGTATATCAACAACTGAAATACCTATACTAACGGTAAATTTCAATATTAAGTCTTTTTCTAAAACGGCACTTTCTTCTATATCTTTTCTAATTTTTTGAGCTACTATATTTGCTCCATCCAACGATGTATTTGGTAAAAATATTACAAACTCTTCACCACCAAATCGACAGACAATATCACTTTTTCTTTGATGTTTTAACAGTTTGTTTGCAACATCAATAATAACTTTATCTCCTGTTTGATGACCATAGGTATCATTAATTCTTTTAAATTTATCTATATCAATCATAATTATAGATACATCTTTATTTTCCCGTTTTGCTAAATCTAAGAGATGCTCAGATGTATTTGTAAAGTAACGTCTGTTATAAAGTTGAGTCATAGGGTCTATAGAAGCTAATAAAAGTAGTTCCTTTTTACTTTCTTCTAAATTATAAATAAGGTCCTGTATAGTTAATTGTGTTTTTACTCTAGCAAGGAGTTCTTTAGGTTTAAAAGGCTTAGTAATATAATCAATTCCACCAACTTCATAAGCTTTTTCGATAGAGTCTTCATCTATTTTAGCAGTTATAAATATGATAGGAATATTCATTGTTTTAGGATTGTTTTTTAATACAGTACACACTTCATAACCATCCATATTTGGCATCATTATATCAAGGAGTATAAGGTTTATATCCTCTTCCTCTACTATTTCTAATGCTGATGCACCATCTAACGCAACAGTAACTTCATATTTGTCACTTAACAATTCAACTAATATATCGATATTTATCTCTATATCATCTACAACCAATAAGTTCTTAGTTTTCATTTAATAGCTCCGTTGCTTCTTTAAATTTATATTTCTTAACTAAGTTTTTTATAGTATTAAAAAGTTTAGTATCTGTATCTTCTAATATATAATTATTGATTTCATCAATAATAGGTTCACATCTCTTAGGTTTTTTAGTTTTCAATGCGTCTTGTAAGGATATAAAAAGTTCACTTCTTCTTATATCACTAAGTAATACTTTATCTGTATTTTGTATATCTCTATTTTCTATCAATATCTTAATTTCATTCAAAACAATAGCTAACTCACTATAAACAGCATCAATTAAAGATAGATCTTGATTTTCATCTAATTGAATAAGGATATTATTAAGTTTCATTGCACCTATACTGGCACTTAATGTTTTTAAAGTATGTATCTGCATCTCAAACTGTTTTTCATCTATAATATTGATTTTAAACTCTTTATAATTTTTATAAAAATCATTAAGTATATCAAAATATAATGTTTTATTTTGAGCTAAATGAATTAAACCCTTTTCTGTATCGATACTTTTAAGAAGAGGAGTTTGAATAATTTTTTTAGTTTTAGTATCTTTTGTAACTTCAGTTAAAGATATTTCAAATATAAAAGATGAACCTTTCCCTAATTCACTTTTTACCCAAATTTTACCATTCATAAGTTCAATTAACTGTTTAGATAAAGCAAGACCAAGACCTACACCGTTATATTCTCTGGAGTTACTACTATCTACTTGTGAGAATGACTTAAATAAACACTCCTGATGCTTCTTACTCATCCCTATTCCACTATCTTCTATCGTAAATTTATAAAGCTCTTCTTTATGTGTAATTATTACTTTTATAAAACCTTTTTTTGTAAATTTAAGAGCATTATCTAAGAGATAAGTTAATATTTGCTCTATTTTAATAATATCTCCATTAAGATATTGAGGTATATCTTGAGTATATTCTATATCAAATTTTATATTAGAATTTATATTATTAAGTTGGATAGTATCTAGTAAAAGATAAAAATTAAAATCTACTTTATTAAGTTTAAGTTCTCCAGATTTAATATGAGAAAAATCTAAAATATTATTAATTATATTTAATAAAGATGCTGAAGATTTTTCTATCGTTTTTAAATAGTGCATCTGTCTTCTTGTTAAATCAGTTTGGAGTATTAAATGGGTCATAGAGATGATACCATTCATTGGTGTTCTTAACTCATGAGATATATTTGAAATAAAATCTGATTTTAATTGAATATGCTCTTTTTTTACTTTTTTTAAATACTCTTTATTGTTTTGTTCTTTTAAAAACTGAGGTATGAAAATTAGTTTATAATTAAAAAAGAGAAGGGTTAATATGATGATAAAAAGTAAACTAGCTGTTATATATATACTTATATTTATTGTAACTATTGAGTTTTGAATATTGTTGATATTAATTGCTACTGAAATAATACTTTTTAGTTCACTGTTTTCAATATATAAAGGGTGTATATAACGAAGATAAGTTTTATTTTTATAAGAAGTTATCTCATAATATTCATTAGTAATAGTTTTAGATAAATATTTTTGGAGTATAGCAGTTTCAAAATTATCAGGTTTATTGTCTATACTTTTATATTCCAATGAAGCTCTTTTAATAGAAAAATTATTATTTTCTACTCTAAAGAGATGATGCTTATTACTTAAAAACTGTTGAGTCATCATTTTAGCTTGATTAATACTACTTTTGATTGCAAAGTTATAAACAATATTTTGAATAATAATAGTGCTTGTCAATAAAACAACAAAAATACTTAATACTAAGACAGTATTGAGTGCTTTTTGTGTTTTTATACTATCCATTTTTATAAACTAAAACTTTGTTGCATATATTTTTTAATATCTTTTTTCTCAAGTTCAAAGTTTACAAAAAGTTCATTTGCTAAAATACCTTGACCAAGAAGCATATCTGCACCATCTTTATAAGTGATATTTTTTTCTTTAGCTAATTGTAAAAAAGGAGTAAGTTTTCCATAGATAGCATCTGCCACAAAAGAGGTATGATTTAAAATATCGTTTATCATCTCTTGAGGTGCAGGTAACTCTTCATCTTTAAGACCTGCACTTGTAGTGTTTACAACTAAGTCATAAGTAGTTGTTTTATAACTATCCCAAGAGTAACATTTACAACCTAACTCTTCAAAATATGCCAATCGACCTTCACTACGATTGATAACAGTTACTTGAATATTATCTTGCATAAATCGTGAAGCTAATGCTTTAGCAGTTCCACCAGCACCAAGGATTAAAATATTTTTTATATCTTTAAACTCTTCTATTGCATACATAAAACCATCAGCATCTGTGTTGTAACCTATAAGTTTGCCATTTTCATTTATAAGAGTATTCACAACACCTACATTTTTAGCAAAACCTCTTACTTCATCACAAGCATTATAAGCATCTTCTTTATGTGGAACAGTTACATTTGCTCCACTTAAACCTAAGGAGAAAAAAGTCTCTTTTAGTTTACTTCCATCTTCAAGATGAGTTCTAGTATAACTTGCATTATAATTAAGATTTTTAAAAACGCTATTGTGCATTAAAGGGGAACGTGAATGTGAAACAGGGTTTCCAAATATAGAAAAAAGTTTCATTATTTATTTTCCTTTTTATCTAAATCTTCAAGAGAGTGGATTAAAGCACCAAGTTTATTTTTAACTTCTAAATACTCTAGCTCATGTTGAGAATCAGCAACTATTCCAGCTCCAGCTTGAAGAATAACTTTATCCTCTTTAACCATTGCAGTTCTAATAGTAATTGCACTATCCATATTTCCATCAAAACCAAAGTAACCTATACTTCCACTATAAAAACCGCGTTTGAGTTTTTCATATTCAGCTATAAGTTCCATTGCACGGATTTTTGGTGCTCCAGTCATAGTTCCAGCTGTAAATGTTGCCATAAAAAGGTCAAACATATCTTTATCATCTGCAAGTTGTGCTGTAACATCGGAAACTATATGCATAACATGAGAAAAGCGTTCAATATGCATCATATCTTCTACTTTAACAGTTCCTGTTTTAGCAACACGTCCTATATCATTACGACCTAAATCTATAAGCATTAGATGTTCTGCTAACTCTTTTTTATCTGCAAGTAGTTCAAGTTCTAACTCTTTATCTCTCTCTTTAGTAGAACCACGCTTTCTAGTTCCTGCAATAGGACGTAAAAGCAGTTCACCATCAGTAAGTCTAACCATAACTTCAGGAGAACTTCCAACAATGTTAAAATCTTCAAACTCCATTAAAAACATATAGGGAGATGGATTTTTAGTACGTAAAATTCTATAAAAACTAAAAGGGTCTACTTTAATATTTCTTATAAAACGGTTTGTCATAAGAATTTGAAAAACATCCCCACTCTTAATCATCTCTTTTGATCTGTCAATCATCTCAAAAAATTTGCTTTTAGAATGTGCAAAACTTCCTTTATCTTTTCCAATATTATAAACTCTATGCTTATAGATATAAGTACCTTTTAGTTCATCTTCTATTGAGTTAAATCTGTTATTAAACTCTTTGAGTGTTGAGATTAAAGATATTTTATGATTTTTATGAGAATAAACTAAAATCATTTTTGGAAGTATTAGGTCTAAATCTGGAGTGTTGAGTTCATCTTCTAAATTATCCATACTCGAACCAAGTTTAGGTTCAAAAACTTTAACCATATCATAACCGATATATCCAATAAATCCATCTACATAACCAACACCAAGCTCTTTTGTAGCTTTTTTATACTCTGTTGTATCTATATTTTTATAGTAGTGTTTAAGAAAGTTAAAAGGATTTTCTTCTTTAGTATGTTGTTTATTTTTTGAATCGGTATAGATAGTTGAGTTATCTATATATTGAACTCTTTCTCTTGCTCCGATAGCTATAAAACTATAGTTCCCATCAGATTGTCCAGCACTTTCAAAAAGAAAGGTAATTTCATTAGGAAAAAGAGTTTTAAGTTTTGAATAAACAGCGATAGGGGCTAATTGGTCAAGTGTAAATTGTTTTGAGTAGATCAAGAGTATACCTTAATAAATATGACCCCAAACGAGGGGTTTGTAAGATTATAATTTAGTGAGAAATGCACCAGCTTCAACATTACTACGAACTGTTCGTAAAGCATCTCTAGCTTCTTTTTTTGTATCAAAAGGACCAATTAAAACTTTATTTATCTTTTTAGAATTAACAGTCACTTCATGATATTTGTATGTAAAACCTTTATCTGTAATAGATTTTAAAAACTTTTTATTTGGTTCAAAAGTTGAAAAAGAACCAACTTGAAGATAAAATTTTCCTAAATCGGCTCTTTTATCTACATAAGAAGGATTTGTTTTTACAACAGGTGGAGGTGTATATTTTGGAGTAACAACTTTTGGAATAACCATTTTTGGAGTCACTTCCTCTTTCTTTTGAGAATAAATAGATTTCGTTTCAGGAATAGTTACACTTTGTGTTTCTTGAATAAACTTATCTTCTTCTAAACTTTCTTGTTTTAATCTTTGTGCTATCTGGTCTAAATTGTCATCAGATTCAGCAATCTCTTCAATAATTTCAACTTCTTCAAAAAGAGGTTCATCTATCTCATCAAGAGTGTTCTTATTTTCAGCAGGTAAAGATTTTTTAGATAGATTAGGTTGTGGGAGATTATTTGTATTATTAGATGATAAACTATTCATTAACATTACAACAATAATTAAAATAACTCCTAACGTAGCTACTGCTAAGATAATCTTTTTATTATTATTTACACTATTATTTTTATTTAGAATAATATCATTTAATTCATTTTTTTCTTCCATTTAATAAGCCTTTTTCTCTAATTTTTTTTTGAAACATATATAAAAAATTACATATGTTTTGACCAAGAAGCTCCACGTTCTTTAGCATATACCTCATAAGGAAGAGTTAGTATGTTATATTCATCAGGCATATCTGCATTTGGAAACATACGCCATTGCTTAGGTTGTTTTGCAGCTAATTTCATCGAAATCATTTTTCCAAGTTGTATAGCCTCTTGTAGTGTTGTATGACCTTTATGAATATAAACATGAAGGTGTCCATCTGTTTTTGTTTTATAAGCAGTAAAGTTTAGATAACCCTCTTCACGAAGAAGAAGTTGTGCTTTATGATAGAAACGCTCAGGGTCTCTACCATTATAGTCAATAACAATATTTTCAACTTTTTTATGTTTATTAACAATAGAGTGTGCTAATGTTATATCACCTTTAATATGTTGATTAATCAATGACTGAGTCAAAGGAGCATTTACTTTTTCAAATTTATTGTAAAAAGTTCTACCTTTAAAAGATAGTTTACTTACTACTGTATCTTTTTTAATCCAGTAATGATCAGTCACCATTTTTATAAGTTTTAAATCCATTGCAGTCATAATTTTAACCTAGTAAGTTGATTGATTATATATTATAAAGTTTTGAGCTAAAGCTTTTAACTCTTCTTTAATTGTTGCTTGAAGTTCAGTATTATTAATGTCATCTAAAACATCTGCCATTTTATTTGCAATTATTTCAAACTCTTTCTCTTTCATACCACGAGATGTAAGAGCAGGAGAACCAATACGTATACCTGAAGTAACAAATGGACTTCTTGTTTCACCTGGAACAGTATTTTTATTGATAGTAATACCTGCATTTCCAAGAGCTGCATCAGCATCTTTACCAGATATATCAGTTCCTACGAAAGAAACAAGGATTAAGTGATTATCAGTTCCACCAGATACTACATCATATCCACGCTTAACCATTACTTCAGCAAGAACTTTAGCATTTGCTTTTACTTGTTTAGCATAATCTTTCCACTCTGGAGATAAGTTATATTTAAAACCAACAGCTTTTGCAGCGATAACATGAACAAGTGGACCACCTTGAAGTGCAGGGAAAATCGCAGAATTAATCTTCTTTGCAATATCTTCATCATTTGTCATTATCATACCACCACGAGGACCAGCAAGAGTTTTATGTGTAGTTGTTGTAACAACATCAGCATAAGGGAATGGAGATGGATGTTCACCAGCAGCTACAAGACCAGCAATATGTGCAATATCAGCAAATAAAATAGCACCAACTGCATCAGCAATCTCTCTAAATTTTTTGAAATCAATTTCACGTGCATAAGCAGAAGCACCACAAACGATAATTTTAGGTTTTACAATCTGTGCAATATCTAAAACTCTATCATAGTTAATACGACCATCAAGCTCAACACCATAAGTAAAACTAGAGTAGTTTTTACCTGAAAAAGATGGTTTTGAACCATGTGTTAAGTGACCACCATGGCTTAAATCCATACCTAAAAGTTTATCACCAGCTTTTAAAAGTGCGGCATAAACTGCACCATTTGCTTGAGAACCAGAGTGAGGTTGAACATTGGCAAAGTTACATCCAAAAAGTTCACATGCTCTGTCTATCGCTAATTGTTCTACACCATCAGCATATTCACAACCACCATAGTAACGTTTAGCAGGATAACCTTCAGCATACTTGTTAGTAAAAACTGAACCCATAGCTTCCATAACTGCTGGAAGTGTAAAGTTTTCAGATGCAATCATCTCTAAATGGTCAGTTTGACGCTCTAACTCTTTTTCACATAAATCAAATATTTCGCTATCGTACTCTTTTAAAAAACTCATGGTATAAAATTCCTTGTTATAATTGGGGAGATTATACTAAAAATAGGATAATAAAAGACTGAATATTATTTTCTTGTTAAATTATATAGGGGATTTTAGAAGTTTTGAGGTGAAAGAGAAAGAGAGTATTTCTACTCTTCTTCACTTTTTTCTTCATTGTGGATAGGTTTCATAGCAGGAAAAAGAAGTACATCTCTAATAGAATGTTCATTTGTAAGTAACATTACAAGTCTATCTATTCCAATACCTTGACCAGCAGTTGGTGCCATACCATAACTTAGAGCATCTATAAAATCTTCATCCATTTCATGTGCTTCATCATCTCCAGCATCTTTTGCCTCTACTTGACCTTTAAATCTATTATATTGGTCAATAGGGTCATTTAACTCACTAAATGCATTTGCAATTTCACGACCAGCAATGAAAAGTTCAAATCTTTCAGTAATTTCTGGATTTTCATCACTCCGTCTAGCAAGTGGGGATATTTCAACAGGGTACTCAGTAATGAAAGTAGGGTCTATTAACTTTTCTTCAACAAATTCATCAAAAAGTTCACCTTGAAGTTGACCTAAGTTTAGGTTTGGTTTTACTGTTAAATTTTTAGATTTTAAAAACTCTACAATCTTAACCTTATCTCCAGTTACTTCAGCAGGAACACCACCGATAGTTGTTAAAGATGTTATTAATGGTATCTCTTGAAAGTTATCAAAGTTTATCTCCATCTCACCATACGGAAGATATGTTGGAAGATTTAAGTGTTCAAAAAGATATTTAAAATACTCTTTTGTTATCTCTATTAAATCTTTATATGTTTTATATGCCCAATAAAATTCGATAGAAGTAAACTCTGGGTTATGAGTAGCATCCATACCTTCATTTCTAAAGTTACGGTTAATCTCAAATACAGCTTCAAATCCACCAACAATCAAACGTTTTAGGTAAAGTTCAGGTGCAATTCTTAAATATCTATCTATTCCCAAAGCATTATGATGCGTAACAAATGGTTTAGCATTAGCTCCACCAGCGATAGGGTGCATCATAGGAGTTTCAACTTCTAAGAAACCTTTATCTTCAAAAAACCTTCTTGTTAAAGATATTACTTTTGAACGAATTTGAAAAGTTTTTCTAACATCACTATTCATAATTAAGTCTAAATATCTTTTTCTATATCTAATCTCTTTATCTGTAACACCGTGAAATTTTTCAGGAAGAGGAGCAATAGCTTTTGTTAAGATTCTAAACTCATTACAGTGTAGTGAAAGTTCACCTTTTCCTGTAACAAATGGATAACCTGTCACTTCAACAATATCACCAACTTCTACAAGTTTTTTAAATGTTGTGTTGTAAAAACCTTCTGGTAGGTTATCTCTAGTTACATAAACTTGAAGCATTCCACTTTCGTCTTCAATCTTTATAAAACTAGCTTTACCCATAATTCTGAAAAATTTTATACGACCACTAATTGTATAATGACGATGTTCATCGCGCTTATTCTCTTTATGCTCAATATCTGAGTTTACATTTAAATATTTTTCAATCGTGCTGTTTCTCTTAGAATCATTAGAATAAGGGTTAATTCCCTCTTTTCTTAATAGTTCCGCTTTTTCAATTCTTTGTTGAACGAATTTATTTTCAAAAGCCAATAGTTTTCCTTTTTAGTTAGTTTGACAGTTTTTACAGATACCATATATCTGCATAGAGTGATCACTCATTTTAAAGCCAAGAGCATCTGTTATAGAATGTTGTCTTGCTTCTATCTTTTCATCTACAAACTCTGTAATAGTACCACATTCAGTACAGATAAGATGATCATGATGCTCTTTTGCACCAAGTTCATATTTTTTACCTTGCGCACCAAAAGAGAGAGATGTCACCATCTCAGAATCTTCTAAAAGTGCTAATGTTCTGTAAACAGTAGCTATTCCTATTTTTAATTGAGAATGCTTTAATTGTAGAAGATGATGTAAAGACTCAGGTGTTAAATGTTCATCTGAACTATAAAGAGTTTCTAAAATCACTTCTCTTTGTATCGTAAATTTTAAACTATTTTTTTTTAAAATATCTTTAAAATCAATAAGCAGTTGTTTATACTTAATAGTTCTATCATTGAAATTAGTTGTTATATCTGTCATATTAGTTTTTAATCTCGTCAGTTAAGCTATTTTTTACATCACTAATAATCTTTTCTGTTGATTTATCAATATTTTCTGATACAAAATCTTTACTATTTTCTACATGTTTATTGATAGAAATATTAATATCATTACCAATTTCAACGGGATCAAGTTTCATAATTTGAGCTCCTGCTGATGTAAGAATAGGAAATAAAATACTCGTTTTAACTAAGGGATCTATAGATGTTTTTAATGCTTTAATATTGTAAGCTGCATGAGCGATAACAGCAGCAATGAAAAAGAATTTACTTGCACCAAAGATAAAACCGAAAATTCTATCTATTATACCTAAGCCACTTAAATGACCTAGTTGTTTGAAAATTATTCCTACAACAATCATCAAAATCCAAAATAGAACTAATGTTGCAACAAAACCACTAAAGCTTATTGCAGAGCTACTTTCAAGTTTAAAAATAAAGTTACTTAGGTATTGTCCAACATCATCACCCAATCTTGAAGCTATAAATATACCACCTATAATTCCTATTAAACCAAAAAGTTCTTTGAAAAATCCATTGATAATACCTTTTAAACCAAGAAAAAGTATTATTAAACCTACTACTATGTCAAAATAATTGAGTTCCATTTTTTATATCTCCGAATATATTTTATTTTTGCCACTACATTTTGCTTTATAAAGTGCATTAAATGCTCTTGAAAGCAGTATCTCTTTCGTTTCTTTTTGTATATACTTAGTTGTTCCAATATTTACACTCATCGGAATTTGTTTACCTCTATAAATGAGCTTACTATTTTTAATAAGTTTTAAAAGACGTATAACTACAAGTTTGCATTTATCATCGTTTATTCGATTAAGTATTATAATAAAATCTCCTTCATCATATCTAAAAATCTTATCACCATCTCGAAATGTTTTTTTTAAAATATTTGCTATATAAATTAAAATTCTATCCCCAACAGTATGACTATGTTTTTGGTTAATCTCTTTAAAATCATTAATCTGTAAAACTAAAAAATGAAGTTCATAATGTATTTTATTGTTATTACAAATTTTATCCAAATAAGAGATTAAGGCACGTCTATTAAAAACTTTAGTTAAAACATCAATATTTGATGTTTTAACTAAAGTTTTAACTTGTTCTGAAAGTTTAGAAATCGCATCATTAGCTTTACTAACTTCTTCATTCATAAGCTTATGAATATTATTTAGTTTTTCAGCAATGATTTGTATATCAATATTTTCTTCTTGGCACTCTTCTAAAGTCTCTTTATCTTTAATTATAAGTTCTTTAAATTTTTGATTCGTATCTATATATGATGACAAACTTTTTTTTGTAATATTTTGATAGTCTTTTTCTGAAGTTTCAGAAGTCGTTTTTTCAAGTTCCTGCTGTTTTTTACTAATAGATTCTAACTTAGTATTTTGCATTAGTATCTCCGTACTAAAAAATTGTTTTTTATTATACTAAAAAAAAGCATAAAAAAACTTTTAATCAGAATTTTTTTATCTCTTTTTTGATAGTATTTCGAAAATTATAATATATAAGGTTTAACTATGAGTATCTGGAGTCCATCAAGCTGGAGAGAAAAACCAATTTTACAACAGCCAACTTACCCAAATCAAGATGAACTGAATAGAGTTCTTGCCGAATTAAAAAATTATCCACCACTTGTGTTCGCAGGTGAAGCACGAACTCTTAAAGCTCAATTAGCAGATGTAGCTAATGGACAAGGTTTTTTATTGCAAGGTGGAGACTGTGCAGAAAGTTTTTCGGAGTTTCATGCTGATAACATTCGTGATAGTTTTAAGGCTATGATGCAGATGGCAGTTGTTATGACTTATGCTGGTGGCGTTCCTGTTGTTAAAGTAGGTCGTATGGCAGGTCAGTTTGCTAAACCTCGTTCATCAAATAATGAAACTCTTGATGGTGTTACGCTTGATTCTTATCGTGGAGATATTATTAATGGTATCGAATTTACATCAGAAGCTCGTATTCCAGATCCTAAACGTATGATAAAAGCTTATAATCAAGCATCAGCAACTCAAAACTTACTTCGTGCTTTTGCATCGGGTGGTTTAGCTGATTTACATCAAGTTCATAAATGGACTCAAGATTTTGCTCATCAAAGTGATGTTACAAAAAAATATGAAGAGTTAGCAGATGAAATTGGAAAATCATTAAAGTTTATGGAAGCGTGTGGTGTTACTTCTAAAACATATAGAACATTAAGAGAAACAGATTTTTACACATCCCATGAAGCTCTTTTACTTCCTTATGAAGAAGCATTTACAAGAGAAGATTCTATTACAGGTGAATGGTATGATACTTCTGCTCATATGTTATGGATAGGTGATAGAACTCGTCAACTTGATGGTGCTCATGTTGAATATCTAAAAGGTGTCAATAATCCTATTGGTGTAAAAGCTGGACCAAGTATGGATCCCGAAGATTTAGTAAGACTATGTCAAACATTAAATCCTAAAAATGAAGCAGGGCGTTTAAATGTAATCGTTCGTATGGGTGCTGGTAAAGTTGGTGATGGACTTCCTGCTCTTATAAAAGCTATTGAAAAAGAAGGATTAAATGTAGTATGGTCTTGTGATCCTATGCATGGTAATACAATTAAATCATCAAATAACTATAAAACACGTCCAGTAGATTCAATTTTGACAGAGATGAAAGAGTTTTTTCAAGTTCATAAAGCTGAAGGAACTTATGCTGGTGGAGTTCATTTAGAGATGACAGGTAAAAATGTAACTGAATGTATCGGTGGTTCATTTACTGTAACTGAAGAAGATTTAAGTTCTCGTTATCATACTCATTGTGATCCACGTTTAAATGCAGATCAAGCTTTAGAATTAGCATTCTTAATTGCAGATTCTTTGAAAGAGGGTCAAAAATAGATAGAGCTTTTCTCTATCTAGTCCTTATTCAAATTCAAAAAAATCTTCATTTAAAACAATAGATAACTATTTTTCATTAATATCCTTTTTTTACTATATATTTCACTATCTTTTAACAAAATTTCAGTTAAAATAGAGAGATTATTTTTTTAATACAATCAATTCACTTTTTGGGAAATAAATATGGCACTGTTTAGTTCGGGTAAAAACGATAAAATTACAAAGGTTAGACCAACTGTTTTAAGAACACAGAATGTAGCTAGAGAGTTATTACAAGTTGCTCATTCAAATAATGTAAAAGTTGAAGAGTTAGATTTTAAACTTTTAGAAACAAAAACTTATACAAGATTAAAAGATGAATCTATTCCTGATATGGAGTGGACAGAGATGTCTCAAGAAGACCTATATGAAATGGATGATGCAACAGCACTTTTAAATCCGAATTTTGAGATAAAACAGGTTCATGAAATAGAAATATTTTCAAAAAATGATGATGAAAATTTATATAAAGACTTTAAATTAACGGTTGGTGCCAATGCAACTAAATGTAAAGTGTATTTAACTATTTCTGCAGGTTCAGAAGTTCAATATAGTCAAACATTTGAAAGGGAACTTTTAGTAATTATTAATAAACGTAAAATCAGAGCAGGAATATTAATAAATGTTTTTGATGAGATGCTTCCTGATGTTATATCTAAAATATCTGCTTTTGTACGAGTTTCAAAAAAAGCGATATATCAAAAAAAAGAGACTTTATTAATTGCTGAAAGTTATGAACCAAAACTGACGATAAATGATGCATTGATTCTTCATTTTGAAAATAAAAAAGAGGCCGTGGTTGATGAGAATAAAAAGATGGACTACTCTTCTCGAGGCTTTATTAAAAATGTTAAAAAAGGTGAATTGCTTATTGAATATCGTAAAGCTAAAGTGGGAAAAGCAGGGAGAAGTTGTCGAGGTACTTTTATTAAACCAGCTGAACCAATTATTCGACATGAACCAAGCTTTAAAATTAATGAAACTATAAAAGAGATAGAAACATACGATAATATTCAATATATTGCTGTTATTAATGGTTATATATCTTTTGATGATAATCAGTATTCTATTAAGAATGATGTTGATTTAAGCCAAATTAGTTTTAAAACAACAGGATCCATTTCCACAGGCTTAGACTCTGATGTATCGGTAAGTGTAAAAGAGGAAGATGTTGAAAAAGATGCCATTGGTACAGGTATGATTGTTGAAGTAAGTGAAATTGATATAGAGGGAAGTGTTGGTCCAAATGCTAAGGTTTTTGCTTTAAAGGCAGATATTGCAGGGCAGACTCATAAAACATCAATAGTGAGAGCTAATGAGCTGAATATCAATATTCATAGAGGTAATGCTTATGGTAAAAAAGTACATATAGCACGACTTGAACATGGGAATATTGATTGTGACAGAGTTAGTGTTGAACAAGCAATAGGTGGAACTATTAGAGCCAAAGAGATTCAGATAGGCTTATGTGGTTCTCATGTTAGAGCTACAGCATCAAAATTAATAGAGATTAAAAAACTTCAAGGAAGCGAAAACTTTTTTACAATAGATCCACTTCTTAAAAAATCAGCAAGAGAAGGTCTTCATACAAATGATGATGATACAAAAGAGATCGAGATCGAGATAAAACATCTTGCTGATGAAGTTAATAGATATACAAAACTTATTAAAGATGGAATGAACTCTTTTAATGATATTAAAAAGAGGCTGTTACATTATAAAAAAAATGGTATTAAGATGCCAGATAGTTTTATTAAAAAATATAAGCAGTTTCAAAAAATGCAAACGCATTTAGTAGAATTAAAAAAAGAACAAACTGCTAAAACAAAAGAGTATAGTTTATTAACAACAAATAGAAGCTCTTTTCAAGATGATATTTTAGATGCAAGAATTATTAATAGGAGTCGATGGGTTGGACATAATGAACTAAAGTTTAAATTAGTTGATCCTCCTATGGATATTCTTTATTATCCATCAGATGGTTCTTATGATCAAGTATTTGCTTTAGTTCAAGATATTGATGGAAATTATGAAGTAAAAGTGATAAAAGAATGATTGTTGGTTTAGAGGGTAAAATAGAGTACAAAGAACCATCATTTATACATATAAATGTTAATGGTATAGTTTATGAGGTTTTTATCTCTTTACAAACTTTTTCACTTTTAGAAAAAGATAATATCAAACTTTTTATTATGCATATAATAAGAGAAGATGCACAGCTTCTTTTTGGGTTTAAAGAGATGAGTGAAAAGAAACTTTTTCAAAGACTTATAAAAATAAATGGTGTTGGTCCAAAAGTTGCTATGGCAATATGTTCGACATATACAGCTTCTCAATTTGCAACACTTATAAATAATAAAGATATAAATGGTGTGAAGAAAGTACCAGGTATAGGTCCAAAAAGTGCAGGACGTATTCTCGTAGAGCTAAATGGATTTGATGCAGATATTTTAGTTACAGACTCTCCAAGAAATAGATCTTTTAGTGAAGCAACTGAAGCATTGGAATCATTAGGTTTTAAAAAAGATAAAATATCAAAAATACTAAGCTCTTGTGAGGGTAATGATACTGCTACTCTTGTAAAACAAGCTTTAAAATTATTACAAACAATCTAAAAATAAAGGTATATAAATGTATAAAGATGTAAAATTATTAACAAAAGATGATACAAATCTTAAAGTAAAAGTTATTGAAAATTTCGAATATTCAAAAGAGCTAACACATTGTGTTCTTACTGTAGATGAGTTTTTTAAAGCAGTAAAGTCACAACCTATTGTATTTACTAAAAATATAGATGGTGCTTATTTAGTTTCTGCTCTTTTAGGGATTAAAAAAGATACAAATAATTTTTTAAATGAAAAATTTGAATGGAAAGAGGGAGAGTATATACCAGCTTATGTAAGACGTTATCCTTTTATAGTTGTTCAAGATAAAGAAAATTTTTCACTTGCTTATGATGCTAAATGTAAAGCTATCAATACAAAAGAGGGTCAATCACTTCTAGGTACGGATGGTAAGCAAACAGAATATGCAAAAGGTGTAATGGATTTTATGGAAAATTTTCATACATCATCATTAAGAACATTAGCATTTGTTCATAAAGTAAGTGAACTAGACCTTTTAGAGGATGCAAATATAGAGATGACAGTAAAAGGTCAGAAATTTGCTTTTAATGGATTTAAAAGAATAAATGAAGAAAAACTTAATGCTTTAGATGATGATAAAACAATGGAGTTAATTAAAAATGGTTATTATAAATTAATTGTGGCACATCTTATCTCTATGAGTAACTTTAAAAAATTAATCGCTTTAGAGAATTAAAAAGTAAGAAACCTAGTGAAAATAGGTTTCTTACAACTATTGAATAACAAATTCAGTAAAATATATACCTTTTATTTCACCATCTGCAATCATCGCATTTAATGTATCCATAACTTGAGCAGAAACTTTTTGTTTCCCTTTTTTTGATGAAATCTCTTCAAGAGTTTTAGATGTTAGAATTCTTATAATTCTATCTCTTAATACTGGAGATTTAGCATCAAGTTCTAAACTCAACTCTTCACCTTCAAGTTCTAAAGACATCGTAACTTTTAAATATCTACGACCAGCATCACTTTTAAGATTTACTGTAAAAGTATCTAATGGATATAACATACCTATTTCACTTAATTGTCTTGAATCTGCTAGTTCTGGATTAGAACTTACTCGTTTTGTTGAAGTTGTGCTTTTTTCTTTAACTTTCTCTACAGGAGTAGAGGATGTAGATTCATCGTCACTATCATCCATTAAAAGAATCCCTACTACAGCACCAATAAGTATGATAAGTATCAATATAACAATAATTATTATCATAAGTAAATTACTAGACTTTTTCTCTTCTTTAGGTTCTGTTTCTTCTACCTCTTCAGCCATTTTATCCCTTTAAAATGTATTTTTGAAATATTAACTACACTCTTTAATATCTAAAATTTTTATGATACTTTCAAAAATTGCACCAGATTCACGATCTAAATCATCATGATATTCTATCACTAAAACCTCTTTACCATTAGAAACAGCAGTTGTATACATTTCAGGTTGTATTGTATGTTTTGCAATAATTTTTCCAACACAAGAATCAATTAACTCTTTTTCCTCTGTACCTATATATGCTAATGATAATCTTGAAAATCTTTCTTCACTTCTGAACTCTGCATCAATCATTTTTTACCTTTATATTTTATGAATAGAATTATACACAAATTAATACCATTCTAAAAGTTTTGTCACTTCATCAACAATATAAGTTTTTATATCTGTTTTTTCCAAGGGTTTTTTTGCTAAAAGAACTTTAGAGATATTTTGCATTTTAGCTTCTTTTAATCGGACATCAAGTGCATACACTTCCCTTACATCACCAACAAGTGAAACCTCACCGATAAATATAGTCTCTTTTGATATAGCACGGTCTCTAAAACTACTTACAATAGCTGCTAAAACTGCTAAGTCTGCGGCTGTTTCAGTGATTTTTATACCACCTGTTATATTTATAAAAACATCATATCCTGAAAGAGGAATCTCTAGTTTTCTCTCAAGAAGAGCTAAAAGCATATTTAAACGGTTGTTATCAAAACCAGTAGCTTGACGCTTTGAGTTAGGACCATGTGATTCGGAGACAAGGGCTTGAACCTCTAAGATAATAGGACGAGAACCCTCCATAATAACTGTTAATGCTGAACCTGCCTGAGTTGAATCACGATTAAAGAATCGAGATGCAATATTTGTAGCTGAAACTAAACCTTCACTTCGCATCTCAAATACACCTATTTCACTTGTAGGACCAAAACGGTTTTTGAAACCTCTTAGTATTCTAAGTTCTTGAGATGAATCACCTTCAAAATATAAAACAGTATCTACCATGTGTTCAAGTACACGAGGACCAGCGATAGACCCCTCTTTTGTGATATGACCGATAATAAAAATTGCTATATCTTTCTCTTTAGCAATACGCATTAACTCAAAAGTAATTTGACGTACTTGAGTAACTGAACCAGGGGCAGAACTAATATTTTCAGAATAGATAGTTTGAATAGAATCTATAATTAAAAATTCATATTCCCGCTCTTCAAGTTCAATCAATACTTGTTCTAATCGTATCTCACTTAGCAGATAAAGTTTATCTTCATTTGAGTTTAAACGATTAGCTCGAAGTTTTATTTGAGATGTTGATTCTTCTCCTGTTACATAGAGTACATTTTTACCTAAAGAGGCTATGTTTGAGCCAACTTTTAAAAGGAGTGTTGATTTTCCAACACCTGGACTTCCACCAATAAGAGTAAGAGACCCTGGAACAATACCACCACCTAAAACACCATCAAGTTCACTATCTTTAGAACTAAATCGAAAAACTTCACTCTCTTGAACTTGATTGATACTAATAGCTTTTGATGTAGGAGATTTTGATGTAGATTTTGTTTTTTTCACAACTTCTTGTTGCTGTTCATTGAGTTCTATAAATGAATCCCAACCACCACAGTTTGTACACTTACCCATCCATTTAGGAGTGGTAAGTCCACAGTTTTGACACTCAAATAATATTTTTTTCTTAGCCATCTGTTTCTTTGTTTGAACCAAGATTTTGAGCAATAGTTTTTAAATTTTCATCCTCTTCAAGAAAAAGAGCATCAAGAAAACTCTCTACAAACTCATATTTATCAAATACAACTAAATCGTCAGCTTGTTCACCTGTACCAACATATAAAATAGGAAGTTTAAGAGCATAAGCGATACTAAAAATACTACCACCTTTTGCAGTTCCATCAAGTTTAGTGACGATAATACCATCAATACCTATCATATCATCAAAGGCTTTTGCTTGTGCTATGGCTGAATTTCCTTGTGTACCATCTAAAATAAGTACAGTTCTATGAGGTGCATTTTTATGAGCCTTATCACAGATACGATTGATTTTTTTGAGTTCATTTGCTAGATTTGTTTGAGTATGTAAACGTCCTGCTGTATCTATAATTACATGGTCAATATTTTTAGATTTTGCAGAATCGATAGTATCATAAGCAACTGCTGAAGAATCATGACCCTGTTTTGAAGATACGATAGGAATATCTAATTTTTTAGACCATAATGTAAGTTGTTCAATAGCTGCCGCACGAAAAGTATCTCCAGCACCTAATATAACTGTTTTTCCATCCTGCTTATATTTTTGAGCAAGTTTAGAGATAGTGGTTGTTTTACCAGCACCATTTACACCAACGATAAGCTCTACAAAAGGAGCTGTATACTCTGGTTCTTTATAGTTTGTATTTTCAAGAGTAGATAGAAGTTTAGAACGTAAAATATCTTTAGTAATTTTATTTTGATACGTCTGCTCTATAATAAGTTCAACTAAAGCATATTCAACATCCGCTTCAAGTAAAATATCTTCAAGTTCATCTTTTGTAAAACTAACTTTTTTCTTTGGTACTACTGTTTTTATCGCTTCAACAGTTTTACTTAATGATTTTTTTATAAATCCAAACATTATATATCCTTATTTTTTTAGAGCCATTTTTATATCATTTTCTATGAACTCTTCTTCAACTGCACCAACATAATGATTTATCAGTTTTCCATTTTGATACATAGCCATTACAGGGATAGGAAATCTTTCTCCAAGATTTAAGCTTTTTGCAATCTCATTCACCATAGGTCTATTTTGATTAGAGTTTACTATAACATAGTTTGCAGAGTTAGCTTTTTTGAAATCTTTAAGTTTACTATTTGAGATACCATCTTCAATAGTAATTCCAATAACAACTAAATTATCTTTATATTTTTTTTGAAGAGTAGAAAGAGAGGGTGCTGTTGCACGACATGGTGGACACCAAGTAGCAAATACATCAAGAATAATAATTTTATCTTTGTTATTTTCTAATGTAAAACCAGTAGCTGTTTTTATAATTACATATTGTTTATTATCAGTTGATGTTAATACAAACTCATTATTTGCAAGCATTCCATTTGCTTCTTCTATCTGAGATGTTATCTCTTTTTCATCAGAACAGCCTTGTGAAAACATTGCAACAGTTAATATTGTCGCTAATACTATTTTTTTAAACATATAGATACCTTTTTATTGTAAAATGAGCATAATTATAACCATAAAGAATAAATATGAATCTTACAAAAACTACATTTAGAAAAAATTGTTTACAAAAAATGAAAACACTGAACTCATCTAATGCAATTTATCGAAAAAAACAGATAAATAAAAAACTTTTACAGGTACTTAAAGGTTTGAAGAATAAAAAAATACTCTTTTATTATCCTTTAAATTTTGAAGCTGATATTAGAGCTACACTTTTTTATATGCGTAAAACTTGTGATATTTATATTCCATTTATGGAAGGGGAAAGTTTTAAAATGGTACCATTTAGGTTGCCTCTTGAGCAAAAAAAATTCGGTATTTTTGAGGCTGGGAACAGTTTTAGAAAGATACAAAATATAGATATTGCCATAGTTCCCGTTGTTGGAATAGATGCTAATTTACAAAGAGTTGGTTTTGGAAAAGGGATGTACGATCGTTTTTTTGCAAAGCTAAAGAAGAAACCATATACAATTTTTATACAAGCAAAATACTGTTATACAAACAGATTGATATGTGATAGTTATGACATATCTTGCGATTTACTACTAACACCAAAAATCACAAAAGGAAAATAGATGTTAATTGAAATAATATTTGCTATTGTTATCGCTATTATGAGTGGATTTGTCAGTTTTGTAGTTACTAAAAAAATTAATAGCAGAAAATTTGATATTTACACAGATCAGGCAAAAGCAAAAGCAAAAGCAATAGAAGATGAAGCGGAAGAGCTTTTAGAAAAATCAGCTGTAAAATCTAAAGAGATGAAAAAAGAAGCTATAAAATCTTATGAAACAGCAAAAGAGAGAGCTAAAAAAGATTTACATCAAAGAGAAGATGATGTAACTCTTCAAGAGGAAATTTTTAAACGTTATAAGAAAAATGAAGAGCAAAAAATTCAGAGTGATTCTACTGTTTTAAACTCAAAAAAACTTGATTTAGAGAGAAATCAAGAATCTTTAGAGATTTTAAAAGAGAAGTATGAACAGAAGATAGAAGATGCTATTCATACGATAGAACATAGTGCAGGTATGACTAAAGATGAAGCTAAAGAGGTTTTACTTCAAAAAATAGAGGAGCAGTCTCGTTCAGATGTAGCGCATATCGTACGTCGTTATGAAGAGGAAGCAAAGCAAGAGGGTAAGAAAAAAGCAAACTTTATTTTAGCACAAGCAACTAGCCGTTTTGCAGGAACTTTTGCAGCTGAAAGATTAACAAATTTTGTTCACCTTGATAATGATGAACTGAAAGGTCGTATTATCGGAAAAGAGGGACGAAATATTAAAGCTCTTGAGACAGTGTTAGGTGTTGATATTATTATTGATGATACACCAAAGGCTATATCGGTAAGTAGTTTTAATCTTTATAGACGTGCTATCGCTACAAAAACATTAGAGTTATTGATAGATGATGGAAGAATTCAACCTAGTAGAATAGAAGAAATTTATACTAAAGTTTCTGATGAATTTGAGGCTGGAATTTTAAGTGAAGGTGAAGAGATAGTTTCTGATATGGATATTGGCGTTATGCATCCTGAACTTATGAAACTAATTGGACGTTTACGTTATCGTGCAAGTTATGGACAAAATGCTTTAGCGCATACTTTAGAGGTTGCTCACTTAGCTGGTGTAATGGCTTCAGAGATGGGTGCAGATGCAAAATTGGCAAAACGTGCAGGATTACTTCATGATATAGGGAAGGCATTAACACATGATCATGATGGTAATCATGTTGATTTAGGTGCTGAAATATGTACACGTTATAATGAAAATAGTGTAGTAATAAATGCGATATATGCACATCATGGTCATGAAGAGATTCATTCTATTGAGTGTGGTGCAGTATGTGCAGCAGATGCTCTTTCAGCCGCAAGACCTGGGGCAAGACGTGAGGTTTTAGAGAGTTTTCTAAAACGTGTAACAGCGATAGAAGAGATAGCAGTTTCTCATACAGGTGTAAAACAAGCTTATGCTATAAATGCTGGACGTGAAGTAAGAGTTATTGTAAATGCAACTCTTGTAAATGATGATGAATCTATTTTAATGGCTAAAGAGATAGCAACAGAGATAGAGGAAAAAGTTCAATATCCAGGGGATGTAAAAGTAAGTGTTATTCGTGAGAGTAGGGCTATTGAGTTTGCTAAATAAAGGAGATTTATTATGGGTGCTTTACGATTAGAAGATTTACCAACATATACGTATGAAGATTATAAGCGTTGGGACGACAATTGGGAATTAATATATGGTGTTGCTTATGCTATGAGTCCAGCACCTATGATTAAACATCAAAATATTAGTAGTAAAATAGCTAGGTTTTTAGAAGAAGCAATAGAAAATTGCCAACATTGTCAATCACTTTTACCTGTTGATTGGAAAATTGCAGAAGATACTATTGTTCAACCAGATAATTCTGTTATATGCCATACTCCAAAAAATGAAGCATATATTACAAAAGCTCCAAAGATAATATTTGAGATACTTTCAAAATCTACTGCTAAAAAAGATAAAGAGTTGAAATTTAATCTTTATGAGAGAGAGGGTGTTTCTTATTATATTATCGTTAATCCTATTGAAAATGTAGCAAAAGTATATGTTTTAAAAGATGGAAAATATATTAAAGTTATTGATGCTACTGATGAAATAGTTACATTTAAACTTGATAAATGTGATGAAAATATTAAATTTGATTTTAGACGAATTTGGTAGAAATATTGAACTTACAAACAAATACCCAACATTTTACAAATCCACTCTATTTAGAGAGTGGACGTATTTTAGAACCTTATGATATTACCTATGAAACTTATGGTGAGATGAATGATGATAAAAGCAATATTATTGTTATCTGTCATGCTCTTACTGGTTCACATCATTGTGCAGGGACTTATGAGGGAGAGAATAAAGCTGGTTGGTGGGATGGGCTTATTGGCTCTGGTAAAACTATAGATACTGATAAGTTTTTTGTTATCTGTACAAATGTTATCGGAAGCTGTTTTGGTTCAACTGGTCCTATGAGTTTACAATATCCTCATCATGAACCATATCGCTATAAATTTCCTGTTGTCACTATAAAAGATATGGTAAAAGCACAACGTATTTTATTTGATAGACTTGATATTCATAGAGTTTATGCAATAGTTGGTGGTTCTATGGGTGGTATGCAAGCACTTCAGTTTGCGATACACTACCCTAACTTTGCAGAAAAAATTATAGCATTAGCTACAACACACTCTACTCAACCTTGGGCTATCGCTTTTAATAAAGTAGCACAAGAGTCCATCTTAAATGACCCCGATTTTAAACAGGGGTATTATGATCCTGAACTTATAGCTGAACAGGGACTTGCAGGTATGGCAGTTGGTCGTATGGCTGGACATATTAGCTTTTTATCGCATGAATCTATGAGTGCAAAATTTGGAAGAGAGTATAAACGTACGGATGGTTTATATGAACTTTTTGGTAAGTTTCAAGTAGAATCATATTTAGAATATAATGGACATAATTTTACAAAATGGTTTGACCCATTAGCATATCTATATATTACAAAAGCTATCAATGTCTTTGATTTGGCACGTGGTTTTGATTCTTTAGATGAGGCTATGCAAAAAATTAAGTCAGATTTACATCTTATAAGTTTTCAAAACGATTTATTATTTAAAAGTTTTGAGATGAAAGAGTTAGATGATGTTCTTAATAGAGTTGGAAATAAAAACCATACTTATGTAGATATAGAGAGTGATTACGGACATGATGCTTTTTTAGTAGAGCTTGATAAATTTAAAGATAAAATAGAGGATATATTAAATGGCTAAACAAGATTTTGAAACAAAATTAGAGGGTGCTAAATTGACTCTTGAAACTTTAATGAACCCTGAAATAACTTTACAAGAGAGTGTAAAAGCTTATGATAAAGGTATGAAAGAGTTACGTGATGCACAAAAACTTTTAGAAAATGCAGAGTTAAAAATAGAAGAGATAAGGTCTAATTCGTGAAAGCAGCAGTTCTTCAACTTAATGCACAGGGTTTACATAGTACAAAACTTTATAACTATATTAGAATTGCTCATAAGCAGGGTGTTAAAGTTTTATTACTTGGAGAGTATGTTCTTAATCCTTTTTTTAAAGAGTTAGAAACTATGAGTCTTGCTATGATAAAAGAACAAGTGTTGAGTCAAATTAAAGTTTTAAAAGAGCTTTCTTCTACATATAATATGACTATTGTTGCACCTCTTGTTATAGTAAAAAAGAAAAAAATTTATAAAACAGTTGCAAAATTTTCACCTAACTCAACATCTTATTATCAGCAACAACTTCTTATTGCATATCAGCATTGGAATGAAGATAAATTTTTTGCTAATGAAGTAAAAGCTATTCAAGCACCTTTAATTTTTAAAGTAGATGGTTTTAAATTTGCAATAGTAAGTGGATTTGAACTTCATTTTGATGATATTTGGATTAAATTAGCTCCAAAAAATATAGATTGTGTATTAGTTCCAAGTGTATCTACTTTTGACTCTTATGATAGATGGAAAGCTCTTTTAGTAACACGTGCTTTTACAAATAACTGTTATGTTTTAAGAGCAAATCGTATCGGAGAGTATCAAGATAAAGATTTAAGTTGGAAATTTTATGGAGATTCTGTTTTAGCTTCACCTCATGGTGAAATTTTAGAACATTTAGGAAATAAAGAGGAACTTATGATTGCTGATATGAGCCATACAGAAGTTATTCAAGCTCGTCGTTTTTGGGGTTTTAAAGAAAATATAAATAAGAGATAAACTTTAAGAGTTTATCTCCTCCTCTTTCTCCTGTATCGTTAATAACTCTTCAACTTTTTGTTCATACAACTCTTCCATTTGAGCTAACTCTTTTGCTAAAGCTGTTAAACCTATCTCTTCATAACATTTAGGGTCTGTTAAACAGTTGTTTTTTTCATCTATCTTATTTTCAAGTTCATCTATCTCTTGAGGTAATTTTTCAAGTGCCATTTTTTCTTTAAAAGTTAATTTTAGTGTCTTAGTTTTTTCACGTTTCACTTCAATAACTTTCTCTTTACTAGCTTCACTCTCCATACTACCAAGCTCTTTTAACTCTTTTTCAAGCTCTAAATACTCAGAATACTGTTGGTGTGACTCTTCTATTGTTTTATCTTTTTGAAAAATAAATAGTTTTTTAGCAATTTTATCTACAAAATATCTATCATGGCTTACAATAATAACAGCACCATTAAAATTTGTAAGTTGCTCCTCTAAAATATTTATAGTTGGAATATCTAAATCATTTGTAGGCTCATCAAGTATTAAAATATCTACATCAAGAGTAAAAAGTAGGGCTAATGCGATACGATTTTTTTCGCCACCACTTAAAACAGCTATCTTTTTTTCTAAAAACTCACGAGGGAAAAGAAAGTTTTTAAGATAACCATACACGTGCATATCTTTTCCACGAACATTTACTCTATCGCCACCATGTGGACAAAAGGTTTCCATAAGGTTTTTAGAATCATCTAACATCTCACGATGTTGATCAAAGTAGCCTATTTTAAATTCACCCTGTTTAATTTTTCCACTAGTTGGTTCTAATCGTCCAAGAAGAGCTTTAAGCAGTGTTGATTTTCCACTTCCATTTGGTCCTACAATAGCGATAACATCTTTTTGTAATATTCTAGTTGTAAAATCTTTAAGTAGCTCTTTATTTCCAAGAGTTAATGCTAAATCTTCTACTTCAAAAAGCATCTTTTGTTTATTGATACCCTTTTCACCATTCCAGTTTCTAGCTTCACGTTGAAGTTCCATAGACATCTGTCTTATTTTGGCAGGATTATGCTTTGCATCTTCTCTTAAATTCATTAAACGTTCTTTACGACCTTCATTACGTTTAAGTCTTGCTCGAACACCTCTTGCAAACCACTCATTTTCTCTTTTTAATACACCGAGAAGATTATCATGCTGTTTTTGAAGAGTTCTTATCCATTCGGCTTTTTGTGTTAGGTAATCAGAGTAACCACCACTATATTCACGAAGAACACAATCCTCAACCTCTATACTTTTAGTAGCAATTTTATCTATGAAATATCTATCATGAGAGATAAAAACAAGAGTAAACTTTTCTCTTAAAATAAGTTCTTCTAAAAATTCAACCATATAAACATCAAGATGATTGGTAGGTTCATCAAGTAGTAATATATCTGGTTTTTGCAGAAGTAAAGAGGCAAGGGCAACACGACGTTGCTCCCCACCACTTAATAAAGAGATAGGTTTGTCTTCATATTGTTTCAGATCAAAATGTTGGATTATACGTTCAATCTTATCATCAAGATTCCAAGCATTATGATGGTCTATATAGTTTGATAATTTCTCATGTTCATCCATGATTTTTTTATTATCAAAATCTTCAGCTAATTGATGAGAGAGTTCAGTATATCTTTTTTTTGCATCATTCAACTCTCTAAGACCATCTTCCACAGCCTCTCTAACACTATGACCATCTTTAAAGTTTGGACGTTGGTCTAGCATCTTTATCTCTAAATCATTTTTAGTGATACGTCTTCCACCATCAGCATCTAGTGAGCCGTTTACTATCTTCATAAGAGTAGATTTTCCACTTCCATTTTTACCGATAATAACGATACGTTCCCCTTCATCTACATGAAAGTTTACCTCTGTTAATATTTTTTGTGCGGAGTAGTGTTTTGATACATTTTGTAAATCTATTAGTGCCATATTTTAGTTTCTTCTTTTTTATTATTTATTATTTATTATTCATAACCATATTCACTCAAATCATTAACACTATCGTAATCATTATCAAATGAACTTTCTTCTCTATAACCATCTTCCTCTTCTCTCTCTTCTTTTTCTTCTCTCTCATCAAGGTCTATTGCATTATATCTTTTATTAAAAGAGTCATTTGAAGAACTCTCTTGTTGATAGATTTTTCTTTTTGGAATAGGGTCTCGAAAATTTTCAGTTGAGTGTTCATTATTACCAAATCTATAACTATAAGTATTTACAATAATAGCATCATAATATCTTTCAGACAATCTATCTAAAGCATTTTTAGCACTACTAATGTTTTGGTAACAACCACATCTTACAGCATACATAGAAGAAAGCTTCATAAGTTTACATGATTGAGGGTAGCCATATCTATTAAAATCGTAAGATGAGTTATTTTTCAGATAAAAACTTTTTACTTGTACAGAGTAACAAGTATCTGCTGATCTAGCATAGAGTAAAAAAGGTAATATACATAGTAATAAATGTTTCATTATATTTTCTCTAAATTTAGTTCAAGTGAGTCATCACATAGTTGTTTAGCAGTGTACCAAGATGCGATACTTTTATCATTATAATGATGTTCACTTTGAGTAATAGGTATAACTTCATTTCTTATTTTTGCTCGAACTATGCCCATAACTATAAAAACTAAAAGAAGAGTTGCTATAGCTACAAAATAGTCATATAAATACCAAGCGATAAGAGCAGTAACAATGGTAGTTGATTGTAAAAATACTCTTGTTATTAAAGAGATAAGTTTACACTTTTTTGAATGAAGTATCGGTGTTGATTCAATGGGTTCTATATAATCTGTTTGCATAAGTTTATTATAGCTAAAGTAGCTGTTTTTATTTTTTAGATATACTCCTGTTTAAAATTATTCAAGGATATTAAAATGGCTAAACATCAGTTTCAAACAGAAGCAAACCAAATGTTACAATTAATGATTCATTCACTATACTCAAACAAAGAGATTTTCATTCGTGAGTTAGTATCAAATGCTTCAGATGCACTAGATAAATTAAATATGTTAGTTTTAACAGATGAAAAGTACAAGGATGTAACTTTTTCTCCTCGTATAGATATAGTTGCAAACGCAGAAGCTAAAACTTTAACTATTAAAGATTCTGGTATCGGTATGAACGAAGAAGATTTAATGAACAATCTTGGTACTATCGCAAAATCTGGAACAAAAGCATTTTTAGAAAATCTTTCAGGTGATCAAAAAGAGGATTCTAATCTTATTGGTCAATTTGGTGTTGGTTTTTATGCTTGTTTTATGGTTGCAGATAAAGTTGAAGTAACAACGAAAAAAGCTGGTGAAGAGCAAGCTCTTTTATGGACAAGTGCTGGGGACGGTGAGTTTGAGATTGAAAATACAACTCAAGAGGGTCATGGTACAACTATTGTTATGCATCTTAAAGATGATGAGGGCGAATTTTTAGAGTCTCATAGAATAGATACTATCGTTAAAAAATACTCTAACCATATCCCTTTTCCAATTTTTATGGATAAAGAGAAACATATCTCTGCTGTAATGGACGATGAAGGTAAAGAGGAGTTAGAACCATCTCGTACTGAGATTGAAAATGAGCAAATTAACAAAGCAAATGCACTTTGGACTATGGCTAAAAAAGATGTAACTGATGATGAGTATAAAGATTTTTATAGCTCAATCGCTCACTCTTCTGAAGAACCTTTAGCGTGGATGCACAACAAAGCAGAGGGTGCAGTTGAATATACTACACTTTTTTATATCCCTAGTAAAGCTCCAATGGACTTATTTAGAGTTGATTATCAAACAGGTATCAAACTTTATATTAACCGTGTTTTCATTACAGATGATGAAAAAGAGTTAATGCCAACTTATTTACGTTTCTTACGTGGTGTAATTGATTCTAAAGATTTACCTTTAAATGTTTCTCGTGAGATTTTACAATCAAATCCTACAATGGACAAAATCAAGAAAACTTCTGTTAAAAAAGTTCTTTCAGAGCTTTCTAAAATGGCTAAAAAAGATAAAGAAAAATATAATACTTTTTATGCAGAATTTGGAAATGTTCTTAAAGAGGGTCTTTACAATGATTTCGATAACCGTGAAAAGATTTTAGAGTTAATGCAATTTAACACTATGAACTCTAATGAAACTGTTATGATTGAAGAGTTTGTTAAAAATGTAGATGAAGAGAAAAAAGAGATTTACTATATTACTGGTAAAACTTCTTTAGCGATGTTAAAATCTTCTCCAACTTTAGAGCGTTTTAAAGCGAAAGGTATAGATGTTTTAGTTCTTAATGAAGAAGTAGATACTATTATCTTCCCAATGGTTACTGAATACAAAGAGTATAAATTAGTTCCTGTTGCAGATGCAAAGTTTGAAGAGAGTGAAGAGGAAAAAAAAGCTGAAGAGGAAGTTGCAAAAACTTATGAAGGTTTAGCAAAAGAGTTTAAAGAAACTTTAGGTGATGCAGTTAAATCTGTTGAAACTACTTCTGAACTTACTGATTCTCCTGTTTCTCTTAAAATAGATAAAGAAGACCCAGCTTACCAAATGGCTCAGATGATGAAACAGATGGGACAAGGTATGGATACTCCAGACCCAGCTCCAATTTTACAAATCAATCCAAAACATGGGCTAATCATCAAGTTAAAAGATTCTGCTGATCAGAACCTTGTAACTGATGCTGCACACGTTTTATTTGACCAAGCAAAACTATTTGATGGTCAAGAGTTAGCTGATACTGCTGATTTTATTTCAAGATTAAATAGAATTATTACAAAAGCTTTATAAGTTTAAAAACTATATGGGTGTATTCACTACACTCATATAGAACATATTCCTTTAGGTAGTCTTTCAAAATGTTTACAAAATTCAGTTTTACTAATAATCTTTCTAAAGAGGAAGATATAGCCAATGTTATTAATCATATTTCTCAAATGTGTAAAGAGGAAACTCATCCACGATTTAAAGAGTTAAATCTATGTGATTATCACTATTGTATAGAACAAGCTGTAAATGACTTAGATTTAGATGCAGAGCTTATAGAAGAGTTTCTTGATGCTTATGTGATGCAGATACTTGAAGTTATTCCTCAGTTTGAGAACTATTTTGATGAGTTAAGAGAAAATGACCATTCTATGATAGTTTTTGATTATAGCCATATTAGAAATTTAGCACATAAAAATTTGGGAGTTGCTCGAAATTTACGGATAAAAGATGCTGAAAAGCTTTTAAGTGTTATGATGAAAACAGAGAATCTTGAGTATTTAGAGCTGTGCCTAGATGCACTTGAAACATTTGCAATAAGATTAAGACCTAATATTGCTTATGACAAATGCCTAGCTCTTTACGAATAAAAAATTATTTTAATGAGTGAGATATTAGTTCTAGTTTACCCTTAGGTTTTATTACTGCAAATTTTTGTTCTTTTTTTACAGGAAGAACAAAAGCCATTAGTATAAAAATAAAAGAAAAAATAACTCCACTTAATATACTAAGAACCATTTTTAATTTAAAATCTTTCATATAATATCCTCAAAAAATAGCCTACTGATTATGAGTCATATATACCCAAAATTCTTTATGTGTATAGCCTTTATTTAAAAAATAAAATTGGAGAATACTTACTCTGTATAAAGTAATCATCATTTTAGCAAAAGGGATAAAAAGACTTAAACTTACTAGTAATGATTGTCTTTTATCACCTTTTGAACTCATCATCTCTTGCATACCGATATTTTTTGTAAGATAGATACCAAACATAATCGAAAACATAAAATTTAGCATAAGCCCAAATGTTATATATGCGATTAGGTCTTGTTCATTCATTCCAGCTATCATTTATTATCCTATTTTAAAAGTTATATATTCTATCTAAATCTTACTTATTCATAAGCACTAATTTTTTTCTTAGTGTAAAATGTACCAAAAGGTATAAGTGATGCTATAAAGAAAAGGCTTGTATCTTTTATAGAAAATTTAGCTTCCTGAGCTGCTGTACCAAGCATTATTAAAAAACCTATAAATAGTATACCATGAAGCATACCAATAATTTTAGTCGCTATTGCAAGCCCTAAAATATATTTCATAGGCATCGCTACGAATAATAATAGAAGATAAGAATAGCCCTCTATTGTATTAATTAATCCAAAATTTTTAACACTTTTCATTGTTTATCTCTCTTTAATCTGAAATTTTATGGAAGTATATAATCAAAAGGTAACAATCTTGTTAGTAAAAAAAAACAAGAGCATAATCAAAAACTTTTTTTAAACATCTTTATACTATACTAAGCAGACAAATTATGACACAAAGGTAATTTTATGGAGACTAACCTCATACTCGAGGGGTTTAAATTTATGGGATTAGGAATGGGAACAGTTTTTCTATTTTTAATTACAATGATAGGTAGCATGAATCTCATGTCATATATCGTACATAGATTTTTCCCAGAACCAGAAATAAGTGAAAGCGCACCTGCCGCTCCACAACAAGACAATAAAAAAATTATTGCAGCGATTACTGCAGCAATTAAACATCATAGACAAGGTTAAGGATTATTAATGGCTAAGAAATTTATAGATGTAATGGATACAACTTTTAGAGATGGTTTCCAATCAGTATATGGTGGACGTGTATTGATGAAGGATTTTTTTCCAGCTGTTGAAGCTGCAAAAACAGCAGGAATAAATCACTTTGAATTTGGTGGTGGAGCAAGATTTCAATCTTTATACTTTTATTTAAGAGAAGATGCTTTTGAGATGATGGACGAATTTAGAAGAATTGTTGGTCCAGATGCAAATCTTCAAACACTTGCACGTGGTGTAAATACTGTTATGCTTGATACAGGTTCAAAAGAGTTAATTGACCTTCATGCAAAAATGTTTAAAAAGCATGGTACAACTACTATTAGAAACTTTGATGCTCTTAATGATGTTGAGAACTTAAAGTATTCAGGAGAAAGAATCTCTCATCACGGTTTAAAGCATGAAGTTGTTATAACTATGATGGATTTACCTCCAGGATGTCAAGATGCTCACGGTGTTGATTTTTATGAAAAAACTCTTCGTGGTATTTTAGATAGTGGTATTCCTTATGATAGTATCTGTTTTAAAGATGCTTCAGGTACTTCAAATCCTCAAAAAGTTTTTCAAACTATTCAGATGGCTAGAAATTTAGTTCCAGAGGGAACTCATCTACGTTTACATACACATGAAACAGCAGGTATTTCTGTAGCTGCTTATCTTGCTGCTTTAGAAGCTGGTATTGATGGTATTGATATGGCTGCTGCTCCTGTAAGTGGTGGAACATCTCAACCAGATATTTTAACTATGCTTCATGCTACAAAAGGTATGAATTATGACTTAGGTGGTTTAGAGATTGGTAAAATATTAACTTATGAAAAAGAGTTACAGCATTGTCTTTCAGATTACTTTGTTCCACCAGAAGCTACTATGGTTTCTCCAATTATTCCATTTTCACCAATGCCAGGTGGTGCATTAACTGCAAATACTCAGATGATGAGAGATAATAATATTCTTGATAGATTTCCTGATGTTATTGCTGCTATGCAAGAGGTAGTTGAAAAGGGTGGTTATGGTACTTCTGTGACTCCAGTAAGTCAATTCTATTTCCAACAAGCACTCAATAATGTTATGCAAGGTCCGTGGAAAGCTATCGCTCCAGGTTATGGAAAAATGGTTCTTGGTTATTTTGGTAAGACTCCAGTTGCGCCAGATGCAGAGATTATAAAAATTGCTTCAGAGAAATTAGGTTTAGAACCTACTACAAGAAATGCTTTAGATATAGCAGATGAAGATGAAACTAAATCTCTTCAATATGCAATAGATGAACTTAAAAAAGCTGATTTAGAGATAACTGAAGAGAATATTTTTATTGCAGCAGCTTGTCAAGAAAAAGGTATCGCGTTTTTACAAGGTAAAGGCGAGTTAAATATACGTAAAATTTCAGAAATGAAAAAAGATTGTGAAGGAAGTGATAATATGGGTAGTGGAAATTATACAGTAGTTGTAGATGGTCAAAAGTTTAGTGTTCAAGTTGCCGAAGGTGATGCAGATATTCAAGTTACAGCGGTAAATGGTGAGAGTGCAACTCCAGCTTCTGCTCCTACAGATTCAGCTGATGAAGTTTCTATCAAAGCACTACTTCCAGGTAATGTTTGGAAAATAGTTGCTAATCCAGGTCAAAGTGTAAATGAAGGTGATGTTGTTATGATTTTAGAATCAATGAAAATGGAGATTGATGTTGTTGCACCTAAGGGTGGCGTTGTTAAATCTATCAATGTTGCAACAAACGACAAGGTAGTCGAAGGTCAACTAGTAGCAGTAATAGGATAAGAAAATGAAATTTTTTGTTTTAAAATTACTTGCACTTATGCTTTTTAGCTTTGGTACTCTTCAAGCGAATGCTACTCCTGTACATGCTGGAGATGAAGCTCCTTCCACTCATATGGAAGAGACTTATCAAAGTCAATCTTTTTCAGATATGGTTGGTGGATTCTTAGCTTCTACTGGAGTTAATGCGATATTACATCCTGATCCTAATGAACTCAATGCTCATGGAGAAAAAATCAGTGATTTTCATAAATCATGGGGTCGTGTACTTATGATTTTTGTTACATTTTTTCTTTTTTGGTTAGCAATTAAGAAAGGATTTGAACCGTTACTCCTTTTACCTATTGCTTTTGGTGGACTTTTAGCAAATATACCAGTAGCAAATATAGCTGGAGCGCATGGTTTTTTAGGTGTTATTTATGATATGGGACTTTCAAATGAGATGTTTCCAATTATTATTTTTATGGGTGTTGGAGCGATGACTGACTTTGGTCCACTTTTATCAAATCCTAAAACAGCACTACTTGGTGGAGCTGCTCAATTTGGTATTTTTGGAACACTTGTTGGTGCAGTTGCATTAACTCAGATGGGTTATGTTGATTTTACTCTTCAACAAGCATCTGCTATCTCTATTATTGGTGGGGCTGATGGTCCAACTTCGATTTTTATTGCATCTAAACTTGCTCCTGAACTTTTAGGTGCTATTGCTGTTGCTTCTTATTCATATATGGCGATGGTTCCTATTATTCAGCCTCCAATTATGAAAGCATTAACAACGGATGCTGAAAGAAAAATCAAGATGAGTACACTTCGTCATGTTTCACGTTTAGAGAAACTTGTTTTCCCTATTATGGTTCTTTCATTAGCTATTTTAGTTCTTCCAGAATCTACACCACTTATTGGTGCATTTATGTTTGGTAACTTCTTAAAAGAATCTGGTGTTGTTGAGCGTCTTAATGATACTCTTCAAAATTCATTAATAAATACAGTAACTATTTTCTTAGGTCTTGGTGTTGGTTCTAAACTAGCAGCTGATCAATTCTTAGTTCCTGAAACTATGTTTATTATGGCTCTTGGTATTATTGCTTTCTCCGTTGGTACAGCTTCAGGTGTGCTTATGGCTAAGGTTATGAATATGTTCCCTGGACATAAAATTAATCCATTAATTGGTTCAGCTGGTGT
>CAZXSD010000008.1:0-36704 GCA_964642985.1 uncultured Sulfurimonas sp. | reverse complement strand
GGCTATGAAGAAAATTTAGCTATTTTAGATTTTTGAATCTGCAAGTGGCTCTTAAGGATTAGTTTACACTAATCTTTTCTCCACCATCCTTAAAAAGCCTCATATAAATATAGTTTGTGTCAAACTTGACTTGTGTTTTGCTGTTTACTATATAAATAAAATATTGTTTTGAATATTAATATATAAGAGGTAAAATAGCTTTAATTTATTAAATGGATACCAATGATGAAAAAACTTATTTTACTTTTACTGTTTTCACTAAGCCTTTTTGCGATGCCTAAATTTTTAATGCCTGATGAGGCTTTTAAACCTAGTGCTGTGTTAAATTCAAATAATCAGATTGAAGCTATTATTGAGATAGCAAAAGATATATATCTTTATGAAGAGAGAGTGACTTTAGAGATAATAGATACAGATGGTATCAGTATCAAAAATATAAAAGCACCTCAATCGGTTGAGTATCATGATGATAAAGTATTTCTACAATCACCATCTTTTATTGTTGATTTAAAAAAAGATGAAGGTGTTAATGGAATTGTAAAAGTTACATTTGTTCTTTCATATCAAGGGTGTTCAGAACAGGGTCTTTGTTATGAGCCTTTGAGTAAAGAGTTTATTTTTAATGTAGATAGCTCAAAACTTACTGATACTCCTAAGGAACTAAAAAGTTTAGATTTTACAAAAAAGATTGAAAATAAAATTGAAATACCTAAGGAACTCTCTGAAACAGATGCCATAGCAGATACTATGAGTTCTGGAAATATTTTTGTAATCTTAGCTACATTTTTTGGTTTTGGATTACTTTTAGCATTAACACCTTGTGTATTTCCTATGATTCCTATCATCTCTGGTTTGATTATCTCTCAAGGAAGAGATATAACAACTAAAAAAGCTTTTGCTCTTTCTATGGTATATGTTTTAGCGATGGCAGTAGCTTATACTATAGCAGGTGTTTTAGCAGGTATGTTTGGAGCAAATCTTCAAGCAGCTCTTCAAAATCCTTGGGTTATCTACTCATTCTCAGCAGTTTTTGTTACATTAGCATTAAGTATGTTTGGTTTTTATGAGTTAAAACTTCCAGACTCTTTAGTAAATAGAGTCAGTTCAGCAGGAAAGCATTCAGGGTATATGGGTGTAGCGATTATGGGATTTTTATCGGCTCTTATCGTTGGACCATGTGTTGCTGCTCCTTTAGCTGGTGCATTAGTTTATATAGGGCAAACAGGTGATGCTCTATTAGGTGGGATGGCTCTTTTTTCTATGAGTATTGGTATGGGTGTTCCTCTTATTATAGTAGGAGTAAGTGCAGGTAAATTTATGCCTCGTCCGGGTGCTTGGATGACAATGGTAAGTGCTATATTTGGTGTAATGATGTTAGGCATTGCTATATGGATGCTAGAACGTATAGTTGATTCTTATGTAACAATGATGTTGTACTCTATGCTTGGAATAGGTTTTTCTCTTTATCTTGGAGTATTTGAAAAAGAGTCTCATATCTTTAAAAAGAGTGTTTCTATGATACTATTTATTTATTCAGTAGCGCTTTTACTAGGAACATTAGGTGGTTCAACAAGCATAACAAAACCACTCTCTTTTTTACAGGTTCAAGCTTCGACTTCATCTCTTGAAGTAAGTCATAAAAAGTTCATTAAAATTCGTTCTTTGGAAGAGTTAGATATACTGTTAAAAGAAAATAAAGGTAAAAAAATTATCATAGATTTTTATGCTGATTGGTGTACATCTTGTAAAGAGTTAGAAGAGGTCACATTTAAGGACTCAAAAGTACAGATTAAAATGGATGAATTTGTTTTAATTCAGGCTGATGTAACATTAAATGGGAAGAATGAAAAAGCATTAAGTAAAAAATATGGTGTTTTTGGTCCACCAGCTATACTATTTTTTAATGAAGATTCTAAACTTTTGACTTCTAAAACTATTATTGGATTTGTCACTCCAAAAAACTTTTTAGCACATCTCAATAAAATATAACTAAAGGAAATATATATGAAATATGAAAATATAATGCAAGAGTTAGAGGGTTTAACACTATTTGAACTGTATGAAATCTCTGCAATTATAGAAGATGAACTGAATAACCAACATCGATTAGATAGAGTGAAAGATAAACTAAAAAGAGGACAGCTTATTACTTGGTTTCAAGCATCAACACATGATGTTTTAAAAGCAAGAATTTTAGAGTGTAATGAAGACACTTGTTCTATCGAAAATGTAGACGATGGTGATTTATGGGATATACCATATAGTGCTATTAATACTGATACACGCAGAGTCGAAAAGCTATCTAAACAAAAGATAGATACAAAAAAAATTCCTACATTAGAAGAGGGAAATATGATAATGTTTATAGATAAATTTGGAAACTCTAAGTATGGTATTATCACCAAATTAAATAAAAAAACAGTAAGTGTTTTTATAGATAATGTTGATTGGCAAGTACGATATGATCTGATTAAAGCTGGTAAAGATATGAATGGAAATAGGGTAGATATAGTTTATATCTAAATTATTTTTACAAATAAAGGAATTATATAGTATAATCAAGGACAAAACTTTTCAAATTATAGGAAACTAGTTTGCTAAAAAAAATCCTACTTTCAATGCCTTTATTATCGATTTTAGTTAATGCTCAAACTCTTACAAGTGTTACAAATGAGATAATAGGAACAAATCCTGAGATACAAGAGAAAAAACATTATTATAATAGTGTAAAGGAGGAGTATAAGTTTGCTACGTCAGCTTATCTCCCTACAATAGATTTTACATTAAATTTTGGTAGAGAACATACAAACTCTCCCTCCACAAGAAATATATCTAGTACAGAAAATGGTCTTCAAGGTTTAGGTCTCTATAAATCAGAAAGCTCTTTACAACTAGTACAAAATATTTTTAGAGGCTTTGAAACACAAAATGAGATAGATGAGCAAAAAGCTAGATTTTTATCTGCTTCATTTTCTATTTTAGAAAAAACAAATTCTATTGCCCTTAATGTTGCAGATAGTTATATCAAAGTTTTAAAATATAAAGAGATAATAAAACTTGAAAAACAGAATATTCAGACACATAAAAAAATACTTACTCAAATAAAAGAGAAAGTAGATGCTGGTTTTAGTCCTCGTTCAGATATGTTACAAGTTCAAACTAGATATACCCTCGTAAAATCAAATCTTTTAACTCAAAAAAACAATCTTGATACTGAACTTATAAAATTTCATAAATTTTTAGGTAGATTTATGGATAGAAAAGAGTTTATTAAGCCTAAAAATAGTTTTAAGATTCCAACAAACATAGATAAAGCGACTAAAGAAGCATTAGATGTTCATCCTGCTATTAAGGTAGCTAATTTTAATGTAGAAGCTCGAAAGTTTGCATATAAAAAGCAAAAGAAAGGCTATTATCCAAATGTTAATTTTATTTTAAAAGCAGAAAAAAATAGTAACACTTCTGCTATCGAGGGAGAAACAGATAGATACTATGCAGGTATTGAACTAAAATATAATCTGTTTAAAGGTTTTGCTGATGAGGCTAGTGTTCAAAAAAATATTAGTGTGGTAAATGAAGAAAACTCTTTAAGAAATATAATTAGAAGACAGGTTATAGAGTCTGTAAGATTAGCTTGGAGTAATTATGACTCTTTTGTAAAGAAAGAAAAAGTTTTACAAAAGCATGTTGAGTTTGCAGATCAAGCCCGTGAAGCATATCTTCAAGAGTTTTTGATAGGAAAAAGAACACTTCTTGATATATTAAATATCGAAGGCGAATATAATAATGCTCAAAAATCTAAAACTGAAAATGAGTATACGATGTTATATACTCAGTATCAGTTGATGGATAGTATGGGTATTTTATCAGATAGTTTAGGAATAACTGATTCAAAATATACAAAGAGTATAGATGCTCAAGGTGAAAAGGATTCTTTACCATTAGATTTAGAAAGTGATAAAGATAATGTTATAGATATGCAAGATATATGTGATAAAACAGTAGATATTTCTGATTTAACTATCTATGGTTGTAAAAAAGTTGAGAAAGTTGAAGAAGAAATTATTATTGAAGAAGAGATACAAGAGATAGAAGATATTATAGAACCTCAAAAGATTGAAGAGGAGATTTCTCTTAAAATAGAACCCATAGCCGAATTAGAGTCTTTTGAAGAGGAAATAGTACAAGAAACAAAAGTAAAACGAAACTTAGAAAAAGAGATGATATATTTTGAATATAAATCAAGTTTGATTACTGAAAATTCGATTCATATTTTAGATAGAGTTATAGATATTATGAAGAATGATGAAAATCTTAAATTAAAACTTTTTGCTTATACAGATAGTTTGGCATCAAAAAAATATAATAAAAAACTTTCTTTAAGTAGAGCATTAATTGTAAAGAACCATTTAATGGAAGAGGGTATTGCATCGTCTAGGATATCAGTTTATGGAATGGGTGAAGAATCTCCTATCGCTTCAAATAGTACAAAAGATGGTCGAGCGAAAAATAGACGTGTTGAGTTTACTTTCGTGGAAAATAAAAAAGCTAAAAGAAAAAGAATATCTAATGCTTCAGATATAGAGTTAGCTCCTTTAGATTTTAATCCAGATGAATTAGAGGAAGTAGAAAAGAAAGCTGAATATGATTCTGAAGATGTAGAGCTTGAACAGATTGAAATCGATTTTTAATTTTTTATTATTCTTAGCATTACTATTTCAGGTATCTAGTGCAGATACATATTATATGAGTGAAAAAGCAAAAACAAGAATTCATAAAAAATATGGTGCATTAACTGCAAAACGTATAAGTGCATTGCTTCGATTGATGAATAAGCTTGAAAAAAAAAGCGAATTAACAAAATTACATGAAGTAAATAAATTTTTTAATCAATTTAGATATATTGCAGATATAAAACTTTGGAAAAAAAAAGATTATTGGGCTACTAGAACAGAGTTTATTGATAAGTTTGCAGGAGATTGTGAAGATTATTCTATTGCAAAATATTTTACATTGAAACAGCTCAAGATAGCAGATAAAAAACTGTTTCTTACCTACTCTAAATCTTTAAAATATAAAACAGCTCATATGGTTGTAACATATTTTAAAACCAAACGTTCTATTCCTCTAATTTTAGATAATTATAATGGTCAAATTTTACCTGCAAACAAACGTAAAGATTTGAAACCAGTGTATAGCTTTAATGGTCAAGACTTGTATAATGCAAAACAGAAAGGTCTTGGTTCAAAAATTCCTTATGGTTTAGAAAAAAATCAAAAATGGCTTGACCTATTGGATGATATTAAAAGGAAAAAAAGATGAGTTTAAAAAATCAGATCGCTCTTATTGTATCTTTTTTGTTATTGACAACACTTACGATAGTTGTGTACAAAAGTTTTTATTCGACATCACTTTATTTACAAAGTCAGTTGAAAAATGATGCAAAAAATAGTGCTACATCCTTAGGACTTTCTATATCAACAGTTGAAAATAAAGAGGATTTATCTACTATTGAAACAATGATAAATGCTATTTTTGATAGTGGATATTATAAAGAGATTAAACTTGTTGATATAGATGAAAAAGTTTTATATATAAGAACAAATCCAGATAGTGTTAAAAATGTTCCAGAGTGGTTTATCAAAAATTTTAGTTTAACTGCACCTATTCAAAGTAGTTCTATCAATGATGGATGGATGCCGTTTGCAACATTAAGTGTTCAAGGTAATCTTGGTATGGCATATTTTAAACTTTATAATGAGTTTATAGAGTTAGTTGTACTATTTGGAATTATTATTTTTGTATCATTAGCTATTTTATACCTTATTCTTTATAGAGTTCTTCAGTCACTTGACAAGATGGCTCTTCAAGCGAGTGCTATCGATAATAATCAGTTTATTATTAATAATCTTATTCCTTATACGACAGAGTTTGCTTCTATCACTAAAACTATGAATAGAATGGTTGAGAAAGTAAAAATAATTTTTGAAAAAGAGGCAAAAGCACTTAAACAGTACCATAATCTTCTCTATAAAGATGAGGTAACACTCTTAGCAAATAGAAAACTTTTAGTGATGAAACTTCAAGAATATCTACAATCTGAAGAGTTCTCAAATGGTTCGTTAGTGATGATACATTTTGCAAATCTTATAGAAGCAAATAATCATATAGGGCATAAAGAGGTTGATAGTTTACTCATAAAATCTGCTAAAATATTTGAATCATTAATGAAAGATTCAACACATATAGCTTCAAGATTAAATGGTACAGATTTTGCACTTTTAATACCAATAGAAAAAGAGAGTGAGGAGTTAGTTAAAGAGCTTATTGTACTTTTAAAAGAACTGTTACATGAGAGTAAAATTAGTATAAATATAGGGTGTTCTACCTATGATGTAAAAGATAAGTTTTTTGAGGTTTTATCAAGAACGGATGATGCTCTTTCAAAATCTAAAGCAAAAGGTGCATTTACTTATAGTATAGTAGGTGACACAAAACAGCTCTCCATAGGTAAAGTTGAATGGAACAATTTAATTTTAAAGGCGATACAAGAGAAAGATTTTTTATTAACGTATCAAGATGTACATATACAAAATAGTATTTATCATAGTGAAGCCTATATACGTTTAAATTATAATAATGAAGTTAAAAATGCTGGTTTTTTTATGCCGATGGTTGAACAGTTAGGATATACAGTTACTATTGACCATTTTGTGATAGAAGAGGCGATAGTAAGTAAAAGAAAAAGTATCGCTATAAATTGTTCTATGGATTTTATAAAAGATACAAAAACATATAACTATCTTGATACTATTTTGAAAAATAGAGAACTTGATATATCGTTTGAGTTAGGAAGTTATAAAGTTATATCAAACTTAGAGGATATAAAGCATTTTGTGGAGTTTATTCAAAAAAGAGGGGCTAAATTTGGTGTAGATAACTTAAATGAAAATATCCAAAATCTTGATTTTTTACAAGTTATTAAACCCGATTATATAAAAATAGATAAACAGTATATTTTAGAGTTATCAAATATAGACAGTACAAATAAAAACTCTCTTAAAGAGCTTATGGATAGTTTAGATATTATTATTATTGCTACTACTATTGAAAATGAGGAGAGTGTAAAAGAGTTGAAGAAATTGGATGTTGAGTATTTTCAAGGGAGGTATCTGGACAGTAAATAATGTTATTTTATAGTATAATGAGCAAATCAATTAAAAAAACAATATTAATTAATTTATGTTAATACTTAAAAAAAGAGAACAAATGAACCCTCAAAATCAACACTTAGAACCTTTACTAAGCTGTTTAGTTATTTTAACTAAGATAAATCATCATCCCTTTAGTGTAGAAGCACTAACAGCTGGTTTACCTATAGAAAAAGCAAAACCTTGGCCTGAGATGTTTTCACTTAAAGGTGGAAAATCAAATTTTACTCGTGCAGCTTATCGTGCAGGGTTTAAAGCACAACTTATACAAAGAGAACTTCAAGAAATTTCCCCTCTTGTATTACCTGCTATCTTAATCTTAAAAAACTCAAATGCTTGTATTTTAGAACAGATAGATAGAGAAAATAATCGTGCTAAAATAATATCTGTTGAAGTAGGAGAGAGTGAAAACTGGGTGGATATAGAGGAGTTAGCTGAGGAGTATCTAGGATATAGTTACTTTTTGAAACCTTTATACAACTATGATTCACGTGCTTTAAAACTTACAAAAACAGTTCAATCGCATTGGTTTTGGGGAACTATAAAACGTTCTAAGGGTATCTATATAAATGTAATTATCGCCTCTTTGATGATAAATATATTTATCTTAGCAACACCACTCTTTACGATGAATGTTTATGATAGAGTTGTTCCTAATGGCGCATTTGATACCTTATGGGTTTTAGCTATTGGCGTAAGTGTTATCTATATGTTTGATATAGGGCTAAAATTTTTACGAACCTATTTTTTAGAAGTGAGTAGTAAAAAGAGTGATATTATTATGTCCTCTATCATCTATGAACAAGTGTTAAATCTTAAAATGTCTGTTTTTCCAAAATCTATCGGTTCATTTGCAAGTAATCTTAAAGATTTTGATACGATAAAAAACTTTTTAAACTCCTCTACGATAGCTATTTTAATAGACCTTCCTTTTGCAATTATATTTTTATTAGTAATTTTCTTTATCGCTGGAAATATTGTTTTTATTCCTCTTACTATTATGTTTCTTATTCTTATTTACTCTTTTCTTATTAAAGGACCTTTGAAAAGAAGTATTGAAAGTACGTATGAAGCTTCAGCAAATAAAAATGCTATTTTGATAGAAAGTTTATCAAATATAGAAACTATTAAATATTTAGGAGCAAGTGGTCATGCTCAGTGGGAACTTGAAGAAGCAACAGGAGATATAGCGAGTAAGTCTATCAAAACGAAACTCTTATCAGATAGTATAAAAACGGTAACACAGTTTTTAATTCAGATAAATACTATCGCTATTGTTATTTATGGTGTCTATCAGATAGAGGCGTTAGAGCTTAGTTTAGGAGGGCTTATTGCATCTATTATATTATCTTCACGTGCAATTTCGCCTATGGGTCAGATAGCTTCTTTAGTCTCTAGTTATCAACAAACAAAAACAGCTTATAATGCTATAGATAATATTATGAAACTTGATGTAGAACGTAAAGATGGTAAAAAATTTATTCAAAACAATAATCTTCAAGGAGATATAGAGTTTGAAAATGTATCTTTTAAATATGCAGATGATGAACAATATATCTTAAAAAATGTATCGTTTAAGATAGGAGCAGGGGAAAAAATAGCATTAATAGGTAAAGTTGGCTCAGGCAAAACTACTATCGAAAAGCTTATGGCAGGACTCTATTTTGCAACAGAGGGGTCTGTTAAGATAGATGGTATAGATATAAATCAGATAAATCCAGCAAACCTACGAAGTAATTTAGCGTATGTTTCACAAGATATTAATCTTTTTAGAGGGACTGTTAAAGAAAATATTGTCTATAAAGCACCTTATGTTGATGATAGTAAAGTTCATAAAGCAACAGAATTAAGTTTAGTATATGAGTTTGTCTCCAAACATCCTTTAGGCTATGATATGCCTATTCAAGAGAGGGGAGCAGGGCTTTCTGGTGGACAAAAACAAAGTATTGCTATCGCTAGAGCAATACTTTTAGAATCTCCTATTGTTATTATGGATGAACCGACAAATTCACTTGATAATCAAACCGAAGCTAAACTTATAAAAAATCTTAAAAAATATATTGCAGATAAAACTTTTATAGTAATAACACATAAAAATAGTTTATTAACACTTGTGGATAGAATTATTGTTGTAGATAATGGAGAGATAGCTTTAGATGGTGCAAAAAAAGATGTTTTACAACAACTACAAAGTGGAGCTAAATAATGTTTTTCTTTCGTAAAAAATATCAAGAGTGTAAACACTCTCAAAAAGATTTAGAGTTTATGCAGAGTTTGAGTTCTGCGGTTATGACAAAAGCACCTATAAAATCTAGTATCGTTCTTTGGGTTTCCTTTTTTTCTATTGTATGGTTGATTTTTTGGGCAAGTTTTGCTGAAGTTGATGAGATTACTAAGGGAAGTGGAAAAGTTATGCCTAGTGAGCAGGTGCAAATTATTCAAAATCTGGAGGGTGGTATCGTATCAAAGATTTTGATAAAAGAGGGGCAACATGTACAGAAAGGTGATATTTTATTAAAAATAGATGATAAAATATTTACAAGCTCTTTTAATGAACAGGTATTAAGAGTTGATGAACTGAGAGCTAAGGCTCTTCGACTTTTGGCACAGATAGAAGATAAACCGTTTCAGATAGATAGAAAGATAAAGCAAAAAATGAACTCTAAAGTTATTAGAAATGAGAAAAAACTTTATAAATCAAATATGAAACAGTTAAAAGAGACTATTGATATGTTACAAGAGAAAGTAAATCAAAAAAAGTATGAACTTACAAACTTGAATGATAAAATTAAAAATCAAGTAGGTAACTATAATCTTATTTTAGAAGAGATAGCTATCAATAAACCTCTTTATAAAAAAGGAATTATCTCTAAGATAGAGTATATAAAATTAATTCGTGAAGCAAATAATATCTCATCAGAAGTAAAGGCGAATCAACTCTCACGTCCAAAACTAAAATCAGAGATAAAAGAAGCAAAGCAGAAAATTTCAGAGGAAAAGTTAAAGTTTAAAAATAGTTCTAGTGAAGAGTATAATAAAATTAGTGCAGAGATAGATAGAATAGTGCAAAAAAGTCATGCTCTTGGCGATAAAGTTGTGAGAACTATGATTAAATCTCCTGTTGATGGTATCGTAAAACAGATTTTTATCAATACAGTTGGTGGTGTTATTCGTCCTGGTATGGATATTTGTGAGATTGTACCTCTTTCAAATAATCTTATTATAGAAGCAAAAATAAAACCATCAGATATAGCCTTTTTATATGCAGACCAAGAAACGATAGTGAAATTTACAGCCTATGATTTTGCTATTCATGGTGGTTTAAAAGGGCGTGTTATCAATATTAGTGCGGATACTATTGTAGATAAAGAGGGAAATAGTTTTTATATGGTTGATATTAAAACAGATAGAAATTATTTAGGAAATAAAGAGAAAAAGCTTAATATTATTATCGGTATGACTGCTGAGGTTGATATTATTACGGGAAAAAAGACTGTTTTAGATTATATATTAAAACCAATTTTAAAAGCTCAAAATAGTGCATTAAGGGAGAAATAATGAAAAAGTATTTTTTAGTAGGCGATAAGACAACTCAAGAACATTTAAATAAGGTGTTTTCAGAAGACAACTATTATGTAAGTAAGTATGACATTTTAGAGGATGATAGTTTACTCTTTATACATCTTCAATCTTGTAAAGATGATATGTCTGAAATTTTATCAAATTTTTCTAATACTAAAGTAGCTTTGTTAAGTGATAAACCCTCATTTGAAGAGGGTTATAAACTTTTAGGCTATAACTTAAAAGCCTATGCAAATACCTATATGGCAACTATGCACTATAAACAGCTCGTAAGTATGCTAAAAAGTAATAATAATTGGTTCTATCCAGAGTTTACAACACAGCTTTTAAACTATGCTATTGAGAGTAGATGTAAGGATAGCAGTAGTGATGTAAATTTAGAAAAACTTTCAAAAAAAGAGAAAGAGGTTGTTCTTTGTATAGGAAGAGGTTTAAAGAACTCTCAGATAGGAGAGCGATTAAAAATAAAAGAGAGAACAGTTAAGCAACATCTCTCAAATATCTATGCAAAACTTAACATTCACGATAGAGTAACTTTAGCTCTTATATTTAAGTAGTTAATTTATTTATATAAAATTAATAGTTATAATGATAACTATATTTATCATTAGGAAAAGTTTTGAAGAAAATAAAAGTATTTATTGATAATAATCAAGTAGGTGACCTCTTTTTTGAAAAAGAGAGTAATCAATATGGATTTAATTATACAAAAGATTTAGCACCTATCTCTCTCATAATGCCTTATAAACCATCAACCTATATTTGGAAACATAAACTCCATCCAATTTTTGATATGAATATTCCAGAAGGGTATCTTTTTGAAATCTTTAAAAACTATCTTAATAAAGAGAATGGGTATATAGATGACTTTTTAATATTTTCTTATCTCTGTTCTAATATTCAAAGTAGAATTAGTTATGAAAGTTGGTTTGATAAAGAAGATTTTAAAAGTATAGACTTAGATGAAATTCTTCAAAATGATACTCCCGATACATTTATAAAGATTTTAAAAACTTTTTTAAATAAAAATGCTATCTCTGGAATTCAACCAAAAACATTAGCACTTCTTCAAGATAAGACTACTCTTTCTACAAAAGAATATATTATTAAAACTTGGGGAGAGGAGTATCCTTATCTTGCTCAGAATGAATATTTTTGTTTAAAAGCAGTTCAAAAAGCTGGAGTAGTTATTCCAAATATTTTACTTTCTAAAAATAACAAGTTTTTATTAGTGGAACGATTTAATTTTGATAAATCAAAAGATGAATATTTAGGGTTTGAAGAAGTATTAGTTTTAATGGGTAAAAATAAAGAGGAAAAATATAGTGGTAGCTATGAAGCTATTGCTAAAGTAATTTATGCTGTTACAACGAATAAACGAGATTCAATGCGAAGTTTATATAAAACCATTGTAATGAACTATCTTCTTAAAAATGGAGATGGACATCTTAAAAATTTTGGTGTTGTCTATGATAGAGAGTTTAAAAATATATCATTTTCTCCAGCTTATGATATTGTAAATAGTTGTGTATATTTTTATAAAGATAGACCAGCTCTCACTATGTTTGGTAAAAAACTTTGGTTTGGAAGAAAAGATCTTATTAAGTTTGGAGTACAAAACTGTTTTTTTTCAAAACAAGATACAACAGAGTTTTATGAAGAGTGTATAAATGCTTTAAAATATAGTATTCAAAAGTTAGAAATTTATATAGAAACAGACTCAGAATTTAAAGATATAGGCTCAAAAATGATAGATATTTGGAATTTCTCCCTAGAACAAACCAAACATAAGGAGCTACCAGTTGCAATTATACGAAATTGGACAAGAGATAAAGAGGCTTAGAAAAGTTGAAGGTTTAACACAATATGAACTATCAAAACTTGCAGGTATTAGTAGAGTAACATTAGGAAAACTAGAAAGAGGAGAGATAGCATCTATTTCCATCAAAACTTTAGATATTATTTTAAATAGTTTATCTTTAGAGATAGAGTTTAAAACTAAAGATAGTAATAGTTTTGGGCTTCCTAGTTTAGATACATTAATGTAGATAGATCACGATATTTATAGGAAATAAAGGAAAAAGATGAGATTTGCAAAAAGGGTAGAGATGCAAAGTAAAGAAAATTTATAACTAAGTATTTTTTGCGTTTGGGAATTTGTTTTTTTTCAGTATAATTTAAAACTAGATATAAAAATTTAAAAAATGGATAAACCGATGACTGTAAAAATACCTTTAAAAAAAATCATAGACAACTCTTATGAGATAACAATAGACACAATAAAAAAGCAACATTTTGATACAAAAGTAGCTATCATTACAAATCCTAAAGTAGCTGGTCTTCATCTTGGGTATCTTTTATCTAAAATCTCTGCTAAAGAGCTTTATATCATAACCGTTCCAGATGGTGAAGAGTATAAAAATCAACAAAGTGTAGATATGATTTTAGAATCTCTTTTTAATCATCGTTTTAACCGTAAATCTTTACTTATCGCATTTGGTGGTGGAGTTATTGGAGATATGACAGGATATGTTTCTAGTATCTATCAGCGAGGGATAGATTTTATTCAAGTGCCTACAACTCTTTTATCTCAAGTTGATGCAAGTGTTGGTGGTAAAACGGGTATGAATAATAGCTATGGTAAAAATCTAGTAGGTGCATTCCATCAACCAAAATCTGTTTTAATAGACCCACTATTTTTAACAACTCTACCATCTCGTGAATTTGGTGCTGGAGTAGCTGAAATAGTAAAGATGGCTGTTACATTTAATAAAGATTTTTTTAAATTTTTAGAGAGAGCTGATTTAACAGACCCTAAGATATTACAAGATGCTATCAAACAAGCAGTACAAACAAAAGCTGATGTTGTAGCACAAGATGAAAAAGAGCATGGAATACGTGCCGCATTAAACTATGGACATACCTTTGGACACGTAATAGAAAATGAAACAAAATATAAAAAATATCTTCACGGTGAAGCGGTAGCTATCGGTATGCTTATGGCAAATGCTACTTCTGTAAAGATGGGTCTTATGAATGAAACTGAGGCAGACAGAGTAAAAGCATTATTAGAAAAATATAGTTTGCCTACAACGTATAGTATTTCTGATGTAAATAGTTTCTATGAAACATTCTTTTTAGATAAGAAAAGTACAGATACCGATATTACATTTATATTAGCAGTTGGTTTAGGGGATGTTAAAATTACGAAAGAGTGTGAAAAGAGTGTTATTATTGATGTTTTAGAAGAGTTTAGTGTTCAAAAGAGTTTAGATGTATAAAAATTTATCACTCTCTAAAAAGACACATATTCCACTGATAACCTCTATCTTAATAGGATTATCTATAATTGTTGCTAATAGTTTTAGTTCTATACAGAAGATAGAGGTTGATATTCGAGAGAATGTTTCTCAAAACTTGAAAGTTTATACTCAAAACCAATTAGTTGCAAAAAAACAAGTTGGTCTTACAAACGCTATGAATATTGCAAACAATAGGTTTGTAGTAGAAGGCTTAGTAAAAAATAGTAGACAACCAGCTATAGATGGTTTAAAACAGCTTTCTCAAAATTATAAACTCAACACTCCCTTTCAAAATATAAAAGTTCATGTTCATACTAAAGATGTAAAAAGTTTTGTAAGAATTTGGAAACTTAATAAATATGGAGATGATTTAAGCTCATTTCGTGAAACTATCAATAGAGTTAAGTCTACAAATAAACCTTTAGTAGCTATAGAAGCTGGTAGAGCTGGTTTATCCCTTCGAGGTGTTGCCCCTGTTATTGTTAATAATAGATATATTGGTTCAGTTGAATTTATGCAGGGTTTTAACTCGATTGTAAAATCTGCTAAAAAAGATAATCATACAAGTGTAATATTTTTAGCAAAAAAGAGTTTAGTAAAATCATTTGAGAGTGCGACTATTGTTGCTCAAGATTATGTATTGTCTCAACAATTAAGTATTACAGATAAAAGACTTATGAATGAGATAGAAAATATTGATTTGAAAACAGTTGAAAAATATACAACTACTCAAAACTATTTTATAATTACAGATAGACTTAATGACCTTGATGGAAATTGTCTAGGGTATGTGATTTCTGCTAAATTACTTGTAGAGATAGAAAAATCTGTTAATGAAGCTAAAAGTGGATTGATGAATCAGATAATAATTATGCTGATGGTAGATATTGTAATTATTTTATCTTTAGTTTTCATTTTTAGAAGGTACATTACTCAACCTGTTGAGATGTTAAAAGATGGAATTATAAATATAGAACAAAAACTTATTAATCAAGATAAAGATTTTTCAGATAAAGATAAGATAGCTTTAAACCAAAAAGATGAACTTGGACAGATTTCACATGCTATAAACACTATGATAGATAGTTTGGGAATACTTTTAAGAAGATCTCAAGAGGAGATGGACACTGTTAAAAAAATAGAACTTGAAGTATCTGAAAAATCTCAAGAGAGTGAATTTCTTTTAAGTATGACTACAACTATGACAGATGGAATAAATGATAGTGTTCATAATATTCAAAACTCATTTATGACTATTTCAGATGAATTAGGAGTAATAAATGAACTTAATAATGATGCTTCTCAAAACTCTCAAAATGTATTAGCAAATACTCAAGAGATGGAAAACTCTTTAAGTCAAATAGTAGAGTTTATTCACAACTCCAAAGATTCATCTGATGAGTTAAATAAAAGTGTGGATGATATTAATGATATTATAGGGTTGATTAAAGATATCTCAGAACAAACTAACCTTCTTGCATTAAATGCTGCGATAGAGGCTGCACGTGCTGGTGAACATGGTCGTGGATTTGCTGTTGTTGCTGATGAAGTAAGAAAACTTGCTGAACGAACACAAAAAGCAACTACTGAGGTTGAGGTAAGTATAAATATTCTTAAACAAAACTCTGTACAAATCGTAGAGAGTAGTGAAACAATGGAAGATTTAGCAAATACGACAACAGATATTTTAAATAATTTTAAAGTAAGTATAGAAGAGCTTTCCTCTAATACACAAAATATTAAGAGTAAAAATAGTTACATAACTCATGATATATATGCAAACCTTCTAAAGCTTGACCACATAGTCTTTAAATCAAATGGTTACACTGTGCTATTTGCACAAGACCATACACATACATTTGATAACCATACACAGTGTAGACTAGGGAAGTGGTTAAAAGGTGAAGGTAAAGAACTGTTTTCTCATAAACCAGAGTATCAACAACTTGAAAAACCTCATAAAATAGTGCATGATTCTTTTATTAAAGCAACAGAGCTTTCTATAAAGGTGGATAAAATAACAGAACATACAGATGAACTTTCTGGTTATTTAAGAGGTGTTGAAAAAGCAAGTAATGAGTTGTTTACACTCTTCGATAGAATGGTTAAGCCATAAGTAATTGTAAAATTTTTAATTAAGAATATTGGAGAGAAATATGATACAAAAAATAAAAAAGTATTCAACAACAAATACTTTAGTGATACTAGGAATAGTATTAGGCGTTGCATTTGGTAGTTTTTTACCAGAGTTAGCATTACAACAGCAGGTAATAGGACAGATATTTATTAACTTTTTAAAAATGTTAGTCGTGCCTTTAGTTTTTTCTAGTATTTATGTAGCTATTTTAGGTTTAGGAAGTTTAAATGACCTAAAAACTATCGGTGCTAGAACTATTGGTCTTTATCTGATGACAACAGCATTAGCAGTTGTAACAGCGATTATCGTGATGAATATATTTCCGATAGGCTCTCCTATCTCAGCAGATGGTTTAGAGTTTGCAAAAGCTTCAACAGTTGCAGAGTTTTCACTTTCAGCTATGTTATTAAGTTTTATCCCTACAAATATTTTTAATTCACTCTCAGAGGGTGCTATGATGCAGATAATTGTCTTTGCAGTTTTATTTGGTATAGCATCACTTCACATGGAAGAGCATAGACAACAAACTATGCTTGACTTTTTTACAGCAGTTACAAATGCTATGCTAACTATCGCAGAGTGGATTATAAAACTTACACCTATCGGTGTTTTTAGTCTTATCTCTTATGTTATTGCTGATCAAGGTATAGATGTTGTTCTTGGTTTATGGTCATATATATTAGTGGTTATCGGTGTTTTACTTTTTCATGCGCTTGTGACACTTCCCGCAGTTTTATCTGCTTTTGGTCGTGTAAATCCTTATAAATATATCAGCGCTATTCGTGAAGCTCCTATCATGGCATTTTCAACAGCATCAAGTGCAGCGACACTTCCTGTTTCTATGCGTATAGTTGAAGAGGTTGGTGGAGTTGATAAGAAAAACGCATCATTTGTACTTCCTTTAGGTGCAACAGTATCTATGGATGGAACAGCAGCTTATCTAACAGTAGCAGTTTTATATATAGCAAACTTAGCTGGTGTAGATATGAGTTTTGGAGAGCAAATTTTATTAGGTGTAACAGTTGTTGCATTAAGTGTTGGTGTAGCTGCTCTTCCTAGTGCTTCTTTAGTGATGATGGTTGTTATTCTAAATCAAGTTGGACTTCCTGTTGAGTATATAGCTATTATCGTTGCAGTAGATAGACTTTTAGATATGGCTCGAACATCGCTTAATGTTACCTCTGATTTGGTGGTTGTTAAGATTATTGATCAGATGCAGAAACGAACATAATTATAATATGTATAAAATAGCTAAGATTCATAAAAAAATAAATAATTTAGGTTTACTTACTTTTATACCAACACTTCTTTTATCAGGAGAAGTTGTTGTATCTCATGATAACCCCTATTTTAAACATAAAGATAAAAAAAATAATGTAGAGATTATCTACACAAAAGACAACCTTCCCTTTGCCAAACATACAGCTGAAGTAGAGTCGCATATTCATAAAAATTATAAAGATTTTTTTGATTGGAAACTAGATGAAACTTTATATGTTGGTTTAATTTCCTCACATAATCAAATAGCAAATGGATTTTCAACACAATGGGCAAATAACCGTCAGATAAACTATCTAGGGGGAACACAACTCATCGATATTTTTTCTACTACCTCTTGGTTAGATACTCTTCTTTATCACGAAACGGCTCATAATTATCAGTTAAATGTAAAAGGTAGTTTTGTATCTCGTGCCTTACATTCTGTATTTGGAAATGGCTCTTTTATCTTTCCTCTTTATATGGTTGTTCCCAATCTTATGGAAAACTCTTTTTTATTAGAGGGTAATGCTGTTTTAAATGAATCTTGGCATGGAAATGGAGGACGTTTATATAGTGGAATAAATAAAGCTCAAACTATCCTTCAATCTAAATCTGGAAAGATTATTGAAAGCTATATGTATAACTCTCGTTTAGAGTTTCCTTATGGAGATAGTGTTTATATTCAAGGTGGTTTTTATCAGCTTTATATTGCTGAAAAAGTGGGTCTTAAACATGTAAACAGTTATTTTAAATACCATTCAGAAGATTTTTGGTTTCCAGTACGAACAGATGCAAGTATGAAAGATGCTATTGGAGTGAATTTTAGACAATCTCTCAAAGATTTTTCTGATGCTTATAAAGAGTTAGGAAAAGATTTTGTAGAGGCAAGTGGAGAGCATATTCTTTCCTCTCAATTTTTTAATTCACTTTCACATTCAGAAGATGAAATCTTTTTTATCATAAATGAGAGTGGAGTCGAAGCCCCTGAACTTGTTATTTTTAATAAAGAGAATCAAACCATACAAAAAGTACAAGATAGCTGGTTAAGTGGAAAGGTTATTAAAAATGATAACAGTTACTATACACAAGGAAGTGCCAACACTTCAACAACTAGAATTCATCAAGGACTTTTTGATAAAGATAGATATATAAAAGAGGATACAAAATCTAAGATGGTACAGGGTTATCTCTCAGATGGAAAGATGGTTTATTTTGATGTACCATCTTCATATTCTCAAGCACAACTTTATGTAGAAGATGAATTTTATGCACAAGTAAACTCTTCTGTAATTATAGATAAAGATGATAATTTATACTATTTTGTTCAAGATGGAAAAAAGAGAACACTCTATAAAAATAAAACAGCTCTTTACTCTTATCAAGGTTTTTATGGAATAGTAAGTGATATAGATAGCAAAGGTAAAATCTATTTTATAGCAAACTCTGAATTAGGCTCAACACTCTATGCGTTTGCAGATGGAAAAGTAGAACGTTCTAGTTATGCGGACAATATTAAAGAGGCACGATTAGTAAATGATACTGAATTTTTAATCTCTGCTATAAGTGACAAAGATTATTATTATCTAAAAAATGAGATAGTAAGTATAGAACAAGAGCCTTTTGAAACAACACTATTTTTTGAAAAGTATAAATATTATGGAGGGGTTAAAACAGTAGATACCAATAGCACTGATGTAGATTTGTCAAACAGTTATAACTCTCTTTTAGATATGCATTATAGTGGAACTAATGCTACTGTAGGATATGGCTCTTATGTTGGTTGGTTAGGTTCACTCAATATGAGTTTTGGAGACCCTTTATCTCAAAACAGTGCAATGTTATTTGTAAATAAAGATAGTTCAGGGGTAAGTGTAGCAGGAGCAGGGTATTCAAACTCTCAATACTTTCTTCAATACTCTGTATCTGGCTATAAAGTTCTTGATAACTCTCTTGCTTACAATGATACAAGAAAATATGGATTAAATCTAAATCTTGTGTTACCACTTTATCAAGCAGGTACTACTAAAGCTGTACTTAGTACAAGTTATTTTCAAGATTATACATCACTAAGTCGTAAGCCGTGGAGTACAACTTTAGCATTTGGAGCAGGAGAGGGTTATGGAAATAGTATGTATCTAAACTATCTTAATATGCTAGAGATATATGGTGTAAGAGAGAGAGAAGATACTATTTTAGGGGTAAAGTATAGATTTAAACACGATTTACCCTATCAATTTTATTTTGGAGTAGAGGCTAAATACTCTATAACAGATAGTAATACCTATTTAAAATCAAGAGGTGTAAAACTAACAAATACCGATTCAGCACTCTCTTTAGAAACAACAGATATAGACCCATCCTCTATAAATATGCCAAACTTAATATATGATGGATATGTAAAAGATGCAGGATATGCTGAGGTAACTTTAGCAAAAGTATTTGATGTTTCTGCCTACTTTTTTACATTTCCTATCTCTTTACAACGGGAATCTTTTTATACAAAATATCGCCGTTACTCTTTAAGAACTTATGGAGATAATCGATATGATGCAAATGAAGTTACAGCAGGTGTAACACTCTCTACAGTATGGCTAAACTCTTTTGTTTTTCCACTGAGTATAGAGTATATTCATAATGATTTATATTTTGTGGAAGAGGAAACATATAGGTTTATGTTGGGGGTTACTTTTTAGTAATCTCCTCTACTTTTTCCTCTTCCACTAACTCAACATCCTCTATCTCAATACTCTCTTTATCATTTGTTAGCTGTTGCTGATAAGTATCATTAGTGGAAGTATTTCCACTTAATACGCCAATGAGCTGGTTTTCTTGTGATTTATCTAAATTTCCTGAAGCGATAGTATCTAAAAGTTTTTCTGCTATCTTAACACGTGCATCATTTTCTTTTTGATGAAAATATTTTTGTAAATTATCATTATAAGCAATGAGTTTATCTTCACGTCTCTTTTTAAAATAGTAAAAAATAAAAAAACTACTTACAAGAGCTAAGACTGCTAATATAATAATAAGATAACGTTTGAGTTCCATATTATTCACTTGGTCTATCTGCTGTATCTTTTGTTGAAAAAGAGCCTCTTTCTTCTCCTCTTCTAATAATATTTTCTGTTTAGCAAGTTCAGCATTTATATGAATTTTTGCAAGTTCTTGATTTTTTTCTATAATCACTAACTCTTTTTTAGCTTCAAGTTTTGCTTTATTCATATCTTTACTTTGTTCTATAAGTGCTAACTCTTTTTTAGATTCAAGAAGTGCTAACTCTATCTTTATTTTTGCATCTAGTTTTTTAAGTTGAATATCTTTTTCTTGTGATATTTTTTTCTCAAAAGCTATTTTTTGAAGTTCTGTTTTTTTAGCTTTATCCTCAGGAGATTCTAATAGTTCACAAGCTGTAAAAAGAAGGGGTAGGAGAGAGAGATATAACCATTTCATAAGCGACCTTTTTTATTGTTTTATTTGAACTATAATTTTATCTAATTATTACCTGTTTTTAAGTAATATATGCCAAATATCAAGAGAGGTTTACAGATGAAGTTTTATAGTGGATTTTCACTAAAAAATGATGAACATTTTTTTAAAGAGTATATAAACTATTCTGAATATACAGTATCTGGTTTTAGTTATGGAGCTATAAAAGCATTTAAGTATGTGAAAGAGCAGTTAGATTTAGGAAAGAGAGTAGATACTCTTCAGCTTTTTTCTCCAGCTTTTTTTCAAACAAAATCGGTTAAATTTAAAAGAATGCAAACTATGAGTTTTAAAAAAGATAGTTCTTCCTATCTAAATTTATTTATTAGTTCCTCTTTTTCTCCATACCATAATAAATATATAGAAAATGTAGAGGCTAATATTTTAGACTTAAATGAACTTTTATCTTATGAGTGGATAGTATCAGAGCTATTAAGATTAAGAAATAGTGGAGTGAAGATAGAAATATATCTTGGTGGAAAAGATACTATAATAGATATAGAGGGTGCGAGAAAACTGTTTGTACAAGTTTCTACGCTAACATACATAAAAGATGCAAACCATTTTTTACAAACAAATTAGGAGAGTAAAATGAGCAAAATTAAAATAGGTGTAATAACAGCAAGTGATAGAGCAAGTAAGGGTATCTATGAAGATATTTCAGGTGTAGCTATTCAAGATACTATGAAAGATTATCTTAAAAGTGAATTTGAGATAGTATATAGATGTATTCCAGATGAGCAAGATATACTTGAAAATACTATGAAAGAGCTATGTGATGAGGCAGGGTGTTGTTTAGTTGTTACAACGGGTGGAACAGGTCCAGCATTAAGAGATGTTACTCCTGAAGCTACTGAAAATGTATGTGAAAAGATGATGCCTGGATTTGGTGAACTAATGCGTCAAGTAAGTTTACAATATGTTCCAACAGCGATACTTTCACGCCAAACAGCAGGGATTAGAGGCAATAGTTTAATCATAAATTTACCAGGGAAACCAAAATCTATTAGAGAATGTTTAGATGCAGTTTTTCCAGCAGTTCCCTATTGTATAGATTTAATAGAGGGTCCTTTTATTGAAACAAATGAAGATGTTATCAAAGCTTTTAGACCAAAGGCAAAATAGTTAAAAGATAGGAAAATATGCAAAATATAACCATTAAAAAATATTTTGAAATATCTTCTATTTTAGAGAACTCTAAGATAGAAGATTTTAAAGAGTATAAAAAAGAGATACTAAGCCAAGGCAAAGTTTTTGATAAAGAGCAAAAATTTAAAGAGTTACTAAATTTTTGTGATAGACAAGAGCAACATAGTTTTTTAAAGATATTTGGGCATATTGATTTTATCAAAGATACCTTGCTTTGGGGTATCTTTTTGATTACTCTTTTCGTGAGTTATTTTTCATTTGATGATATTATTAATGTTCATAAATTTTTGCTATTTTCTATATTTTTACCATTTAGCTATATCTTATTTATGAGTTACAAAGTTTATAGATATAGTTTTCCTAAAAAAGAGGAACTTTCATTTTTGAGTTATATTTTGGCTCATAGTGATTATGTTAAATACAACTCTAGCGATAGTCATGTTGTAAAAACTTATTCTATGAAACTTTCTATCTATTTTGGGTTGATATATACCATTTCTATTCTTCTTTACACTTTTATCATCTTTTCTACTACATCTATCTCTTTTATCTTACCGAGTACATTTGACATAAATTTTCTTTCTTTAATTTCAGATAAAGAGTTTTCACAATCTACTTTAGCTTGGTTTTTACTTATCTCTATTGTTTTTTTTATTTTTATCCCTAAGATGATATTACTGTTTTATGCAGATAAAAATATAAAAAAGTCGATAGAACTGAGCTTATTAGAGCAGGGTAAAGAGTTTTTTGAATATATTTATAAAACAGTTGAGATAAAACAGGATTCAAATATAAAAGCACTTCAAAATATAGTAGAAGATAAAAATGAAGTGATTGAAGATATACAAGAGATAGTTCAGAGTGTACTTGCTGATTATTATGTGATTTATTATAATATGGATTTAGAGATTAGGGATAAAATTTTGTTTGATTTTTCTAATGATATAGATTTAAAAGATAAAAAAAGTGAAAGTTTTTCTTATGCTATTTTCGGAGAAGAGGATGAAGATGAGCTTACTATCTCTAAACTAGGAAACTTAGTGCTTCTCTTCGCCTCCCCAGAATCCTCTGCCGATAACACTTTTAAAGATGATATAGATGAAATTTTAACGCAAGAGGAAGTGAAACAGATATGGATAGCTCCTTTAGTTGAAAATAAAGATGCTCACTACATTTTGGCTCAAAAGGGTGATAATAAGTATGATGAGTGGCAGAAGCAGATTAATGAGAATATAGATGATTTTAGGGTTCGGCTTTATAATGAGAAGTAAAACTTTTTCATTATAATTATCCTTATATCTATATTAACTCTCTATTATAAGCTATAATTACATATATTAAGATAATTAGGTGTAGTAAATGAATGATACAATAGACTTTCTTTCAACAAATAAAGATATTGCTCTCTTGCTCTCTTTTCGGATTAAAGAGGAAAGGATAGCACAAGAGTTAAAGCAGAGTGAACTTGCTGAAAAAGCAGATGTTAAAGTATATGTTGTACGAAATTTTGAACAGCATTATAAAATAAGCTTAGACAATCTTATATCTATACTTAGAGCATTAAAAAAATTAAATATTTTTAATGAGATGTTTGATTTTGCACAAGAAAGAATAGATGTTGATGTTTTTAATTATTTAGAAGAGAAGAAAAATAGAGCAAAACAGAGGGTTAGAAGTGCAAAACAATAATAGATGTCTCATCTATATTTGGGATACTTTTGTGGGAGAGATGGTTCTTGTTAAAAGTACAATCTATTTTAAATATGATAAAGATTTTAAGATGAATATTTCGCCTTTATCTTTAGAACTAAGTAAAACTCAGTATTGTTTTAAAGAGTTAAATTTTCAGTATTCAATAGCTGGAGTATTTGCTGATTCTCTTCCTGATAGTTTTGGAATGAAAGTGATTGATGGTTATTTTGAAAGTAATTATAAACACTTTGAGCCAAATATTCCAATAGCACTTAAAGATGCTAAATCTCTTAAAAAAACTATTTTACAATCAAACTCTTTTTCCTCTATCAGAGTGTTAATTGATATGTATAAATCATTTTCTCCTGCTGGTGGTGCAAAGCAAAAAATGATACTGAACTATAATCAAAAAGATGAAATATTTTATATAGGAAAAGAAAAAAATAGCTATAAATCTCTTATCGTAAAGATTGATGAGAGTGATGTTCCTTATTATGGTGTTGATGCCATAATAGAATTTATTTACTCTAAAGTGGCAAAAATATGTGGTATTAATATCACACAAACATATCTATTTGAAGATGAAGATGGATATAAACATTTTGCGATTGAGAGATTTGATATAGATAAAGATTTAGGTAGATTGCATACCCATACTCTCAGTGGACTACTTCATATAGAAAAATCAAAAAGAATGGATTATATAGAGATTATGAAAATTGCAAAGTTATATCTATCTCTCCCTCAAGAGGATATAGATGAGATGATGAATGATGATAAGTTTAGATTTGATAAATTAGAGTTAATAGAGATAAATAAGTTATCATTAAATAATAACTAAAGGATTTTCAATAGTTAATATATTAACCTTAATATGAAATAAATCAATAGTATGGCTAATATTATAAACTATAAAAAATAAATTTAAAAATGCTAGAGGAAAAATATATTGAAAAATAATGCCCCAACATTCGCATTTATCGGAAAACCAAATAATGGAAAAAGTAGTATGATTTCTGCTTTAACTTTTGATGATAGAATAAAAGTCTCAAAAGAGGTAGGAACAACTACTAAAGCAAAACCATATAGCTATACTCATAATGATAGAGTAATTGCAAATTTTTATGATACTCCTGGATTTGAAAAAGCGAAGGCTTTATGGAGTTATATTCGTAAAAATAGAGATGAAAATAGTTATGGTAATAATCTTTTAAGGGAGTTTATCTCTAAAAATAGTAATGAAAAAAGTATGCAAAAAGATATTGAGATATTGAGTGCTATTTTAGAGAGTGACTTTATAGTTTTTGTTATAAATATCTCTGAAAATTATAATCAAAATGTTATCGGTTATGAGTTGGAGATAATACATTTTATTAAAAAGCCTATTTTGATTTTGTTTAATAAGATTCAAGATAAAGATTATACAGAGCAGTGGAGAGAGAAGCTTCAAGAGTATGATTTAACAACTATTCAAGAGTTTAATCCTATGAATAGTAGTTATGAAAATATTCATGAAATTTTTAAAAATCTGTATAGAGTAGATGCAACACTTCAAGAGAAACAGCATTTAGATGATATTTTACAAACACATATCATACATTTAAGGGAAAACACAGAGAGTTCAGCAAAAAAGATAGCAGAGATGATGGTTGAGATATTACAGTTTGAAGATACGACTATTTTTAAGGGTGATAGAGTTTCTAATAAAGATAAAGCAGTAGCTTTGTTAAAGTATCAAGAAAAGATATATCTACTTGAAAAAAAGGCTAAAAGAGCTATTGAAAAGATATGGGGTTATCATCAGGTTAAAGTTATAGATAATCGTGAGGAGATAGACTCAGAAGAAAATGTTAAATTAGGTCTATCAAAAGAGCGCTTAATAGTATTAGGTTCAGTAGTTGGAGTGGGAGCAGGAGCAGTTTTAGGTGCGCCAGTTGCTTTGGTAGATTTTGGATTAACCGCGCTTATATCTTCGGGAATAGGGGGGATAATAGGGGGAAGTAGTGCTTATTTTATAAGTAATAAATTTCACTCTATGATAGTTTCTAAAAATGAGATTATTCATAAAATAGATAAAGTAAATTATAATGTAAGTTTTATTTTACTCAAACGCTCTTTGGAACATTTGAGCAGACTTATAAAACATGGTCATGCTAATCGTAATAATATTGTTATCTCTCAAAATAGTGATGAGTTAATTTTCAACAAAGAATGGAATTTTACAACAGAGGAAGAGAAAGAGATAGCAAATATTCATACCTCAATAGTAAAAGATGAATACACACAAGATAAACAGCAAGAGTTAGCCAAAGTTATCGCTAATGTAATGGATAGGGAGATAATTTTATAATGAAAGAGAGCCAAAAAAAACTTTTAGAGTGGTATAAAACTTATGGACGTCACACTCTACTTTGGCGAAATACAGATGATATGTATCATATCTATTTGAGTGAAATTATGCTTCAACAAACTCAAGTAAATCGTGTGATGGAGGAGTATTATCCACAGTTTTTGGAAAAATTTCCCTCATTGAAAGCTCTTGGAGATGCTAATCAAGATGATGTACTTTCTGCTTGGAGTGGTTTAGGCTATTATTCAAGAGCAAGAAACCTTCATAAGACAGCACAAATTTGTAGAGATAGTTTACCAAATACTCAAGAGGAACTCTTAAAACTTCCTGGAATTGGTAGATATACAGCTAGTGCCATCTGTAGTTTTGGACACAATCAAGAGATACCCGTAGTCGATACAAATATAGCAAGAGTGATTAAGCGTTTTTTTGCTCTTTTAAATCCTAAAGATGCAACTATCTGGAGCAGTGCGACAAGTTTTGTAAATGCTAAACAACCACGACACCACAATCTCGCTCTTATGGATTTAGGCTCACTTATCTGTTTACCAAAAAATCCAAAGTGTGATGAGTGTCCATTTATAGATTTTTGTCAGGGAAAGAATGAACCAGAACTCTACACTCAAACAAAGAAAAAAGTGTATGAAAATTTAGAACTATTTTATGGGGTGTTTATCAAAGAGAATAAGATAGCTCTTAAAATTTCAAAAGAGAGAATGTACAAAGATATGCTAATTCTTCCAACAGTAGACCCCATAGAGGAAAACTTATTAGGAAAATTTAAACACTCTTATACAAAATATCGTCTTACAGTTCATCTTTATGAGATAGATGAACTTGATGATGATTTAGTGTGGATAGAGTTAGATAGTTTAGATAATGCTCCTATATCTTCTTTAACTAAGAAGGCGAGGGAGTTTTTTTAGTTAAAATAAAATCATAATAAAACTATATCTTCGTAATGTACTTCAGAAGTAATAATTTCCCGCAAAAGCGGGAAGAGGGTATAAATTAAACGAAATCTACTTTTGTAACATGGTGTTTTAAACCAAGTGTATCAGCAGGACAGCCAAGAGCTAAACCTAACATCTGTTGCATATGTAAAATAGGAAGTTCTACTTCTCGCCCTATCTCTTTTGAAAGATGGTCTGTTTGTGTATCTAATTTAAGATGACAAAGAGGACAAGGTGTCACTATCCAATCTGCATTATTATCCATAGCACCTGCAACTACATTACCAGCTAAGATAGCAGAAGTTTTAGGAGCTTGAAGTTCAACATGAAAACCACAACATTTAGTTTTTTCTTCATACTGAACACTTTCTCCACCACAAGCGATAATTAAATCATCAAGTGAACGAGGATTATATGGATTTTCTTTTGTCTTATGAGTTGTATTTTGAAGCTCCGAAGGACGAATGTTATGACAACCATAAAAAGGAGCAATATTAAATTGGCTAAGAGGTTTTACAACCATCTCTTTAATTTTATCAAGACCAATATCATCAATAATAGCATATAAAAAGTGTGTAATTTGTGAAGTACCTTTGTACTCTAAACCAACTTCTCTTAATTTAACATTTACTTTTTCTTTAAGTTCTGCATTATTGTCTAAACGATGTTTAGTCATAGCAGTATTTAGTTGGCAAGTGTTACAAATAGTAACCATTGTAAGACCATGCTTTTCAGCATACGCTATATTTCTAGCATTTAAAACTAAAGATAAAAAATCATCATAATCTTGTAAGTGAGAAGCTCCACAACATGAAGCTTCTGTTAATTCAACAAGTTCTATTCCAAGTTTTTCAGCAACAGCCATAGTTGACATATATTGCTCAGGTGTACTTTGTTTTGCAGTACATCCTGTAAAAAGTGCATATTTTAATTTTTCCATTTTCTACTCCCTAGAACTTTGCAGTTGATGACGATTTAACTAATTTTCTAATCTCATCTAAATTATCTGATTTTGTAATACTCCATGGTAGAACTATTTTACCCTTAACAAACATTTTAGCTGCTAATGGAAGGTATTTAACAACAGATAAACGTTCAGAGTAAAGAACCATACTCCCTTCATCAAGTACACCATTTATGGCTATTGAATGTTTAAACCAGACAGCATGACGAGTAGCAAGATTAGACTTAGCAACTCCCTCTTTAAATAGCATTTGATGTAGTTTAGTAATTTTGTCGATAGGATTTACATCTTTAGGACAAACTTCTGCACATTCCATACATTTAACACAATCCCAAAGACCCTGTTTTTCTTGATGAAGTTCATTTAATCTACTTACATGAGCATCATCACGAACATCAGCTTCAAAACGATAAGCCTTAGCAAATGCAGCTGGACCAAAGAAATCTTCATTAATATCTACAACAGGACAAGCATAGTGACAAGCACCACATTGGATACATAAATCAGCTTCATTTAACTCTTCAGCTTCTTCAGGTGTTACAAGATGCTCATGTTCTGGATGCTCTTCAACATCAGAAATAAGGTAAGGGTGGATAGAGTCGTGCTTCTCCCAAAAATCTGCCTTATCAATAATCATATCTTTAACAGCACGTTTAATACTTAATGGTTCGATAACTAAATCAGTTCCAAAGAACTCAACCATAGTATTCATACTCTCTTTACAAGCAAGAGTTGAACGACCATTTACTTTAATGGCACAAGCCCCACAGATACCGTGACGACAACTTCTTCTATAAGAGAAGCTACCATCGTGGTCCCATTTAATTCTATTTAAAATATCTAAAACAACCTCTTCTGAAGTTACTTCCATATTATAATCTTCATAATATGGAAGGTAATCTTCATCTGCATTAAAACGAAATACTTTGAAGTTTACTTTTTGTGATGTTACTGTATTTGTACTCATCTCTTCTCCTTAGTAAGTTCTAGCTCTTAGTTCATGTTTACCAAGAACAACGTCCATATAATCAAGTGAAATTTCACCATTATCGTCCATATAAGCCATAGTGTGTTTTAAGAAATCATCATCATTACGAGTGTCAAAATCTTCTCTATAATGCGCTCCACGACTCTCTTTTCTAGCAACAGCACTCTCAACGATAAACGCTGAATAGTCAATCATATGACCAAATTCGATAGCTTCTTGAAGTTCAGTATTAAACACTTTTGATTTATCTTTGATACGGATATTTTCAAAACGTTTACGTAAAACTTTAATTGCCTTAACAGCAATATTTAAAGTCTCTTCCGTTCTAAATGCACCTGCATTAGCAGTCATACATTGTTGAAGCTCTTCTCTTAAACCTGTAATAGTTTCAGCACCATTGTTATTTAAAACAAAATCTATTTCAGTTAAAGCAGTTTTTGCATCTTCTTGAGTTGCAGGACGAAGTTCAATATTGTCTATCTCTTTAACCATTGTTTTACCAACAAAACGACCAAATAATAGAGCTTCAAGAACAGAGTTAGCACCTAAACGGTTTGCACCGTGAACAGATACACAAGAACACTCACCAGCAGCATAGAAACCCTCTACAAATTCAGTGTTATTTTTACGTACATTACCAGCAATATTAACTGGAATACCACCCATAGAGTAGTGTGCAGTTGCAGAGATAAGAATAGGCTCTTTAATCATATCAAGACCTAAGAAAGTGATAGCTAAATCACGTAACTCTGGTAATCTTTCCATAATCAAATCTTTTCCTAAGTGTGTTACATCGATAAAAACAGCATCTTTTCTTGGACCAACACCACGACCTTCTCTAATCTCATTTAAGATAGCACGAGAAACAACATCACGAGATGCAAGTTCCATAGCATTAGGAGCGTATTTCTCCATAAATCTTTCACCCTTAGAGTTAAAAAGACGTCCACCCTCACCACGAGCAGCTTCAGAGATTAAAACACCATTTCCAGATAATCCAGATGGGTGAAATTGTACAAACTCCATATCTTCTAAAGGAAGACCGTGACGAGCAACAATAGAAAGACCATCACCTGTATTTGCATGAGCGTTTGAGTTGATTTTATATGAACGTGCATAACCACCCGTAGCGAACATTACAGATTTAGCATTGAAAATTACAGTTTGCATATCACGAATATTAAATGCAACAATTCCACTTACTTTCCCATCTTTGTAGATTAAATCAGCAGCATACCACTCATCCCAAAACTTAACACCTGCACGGTGTGCTTGTTCGTAGATAGTTTGTAATAATGTAAGACCTGTTCTGTCTTTTGCATAACAAGCACGAGGAGATGATTGACCACCAAAAGGGCGTTGTGCAATTTTTCCATCGGGAGTTCTACTAAAAGCAGCACCCATTCTCTCTACCCAACGGATAGTTTCAGGAGCTTTTTGACACATAAATTCAACAGCATCTTGGTCAGCTAAATAATCTGAACCTTTAACTGTATCAAACTCGTGAAGTTCAACACTATCTTCTTCACTAAAAGCAGCATTAACACCACCTTGAGCAGCACCTGAGTGACTTCTCAAAGGGTGTAGCTTAGTGATTACAGCAACTTTTTTACCAGCATTTTGCAACTCTCTAGCTGCTGCACATCCCGCAAGACCTGCACCAACAACGATTGCATCGTAAGTATAAATAGGAATACTCATTAATCCATCCTTTAAATTTAAGAACTAAAATATTGCTGATTATATCGTTTTTAGGCTTTGTGGAGGTTAAAGATTAGGTTTGAAAGTATGAACTTTTAGTTTGTTACAATTTGGGGCAGGGAAGGGGATATAAAAGGGCATTTATGGGCTATTATGAGACTGTGAAATAACAAAATAAGACTTACTTAGTAATTGGAACTAGAAATTTGAGTAACTTTATCCTAAATTGAACTTTAATCTTTAGCTATCTATTATTATTAGATTGCTATAATAATAACAAAAATAACTAGATGGGAATTAATATGCAACTTCTTGATGGAAAAGCACTTTCAAAAAAAATAGAGTTAAGAGTAACAGATGAAGTAAAACAACTAAAAGAAAATACAGGTGCAGTTCCTGGTTTAGCTGTTATTTTAGTTGGTTCAGACCCAGCGAGTTCAGCTTATGTAAATATGAAAAAGAAAGCTTGTGATAGAGTTGGTTTTTATTCTGTAACACATGAGATGCCTGAAGATATTTCACAAGAAACTATTGAAAATACTATAACTATGATGAATCAAAATCCTAGTATAGATGGTATTCTTATTCAACTTCCTCTTCCTCCACAGATAGATACTACAAAAATATTAGAACTTGTAGATCCGAGTAAAGATGTAGATGGTTTTCATCCATACAATGTTGGACGTTTAACTACGGGTCTTGATGGTTTTGTTCCATGTACTCCTCTTGGTGTGATGGAGCTTTTAGCTGAATATGATATTGATGTTAAAGGTAAAAACTGTGTTGTTGTTGGTGCTTCAAATATTGTTGGAAAACCTATGGCTGCACTCCTTTTAAATGCTGATGCAACAGTTGAAGTTTGTCATATTTTCACTGATGATTTAAAAAAACATACACTTAATGCTGATGTTCTTCTTGTTGGTGTTGGTGTGATTAATCTTATCAAAGAAGATATGGTTAAAGATGATGTTATCATTATTGACATTGGTATAAATAGAGCTGAAAATGGAAAACTTGTAGGTGATGTTGATTTTATAAATGTTAGTAAAAAATGTTCATATATAACTCCTGTTCCGGGTGGTGTTGGACCGATGACTATCGCTATGCTTCTTAGTAATACTCTTAAAGCAGCAAAAATCAACCATAAAGCGAATATATAGATGAAAGAACTTTTACACAAAACATATAAATTTTCAAACTCATGGACAGGAACTATAATAATAGTTCTGTTTGTAATATTTTTCATAGCACAAGCATTTAGAATCCCTAGTGGTTCAATGAAAGATAGTTTACTTATAGGTGACCATCTTTTTGCTAAAAAATTTGCTTATGGTATCTCTATGCCACATATTCCATTTCTTGAGATGTCAATTATGCCATGGAGTGACAAACTTCGCTTAATAGATGGAGATAAACCAGCGCGTGGAGATATTGTTATCTTTAGACCTCCCCATAATCATAAACAACACTATGTAAAAAGATGTGTTGCAACAGAGGGTGATGAACTTTTTGTATCTGAAAAAGACCTCTATATTCATCATTCTGAGGGTGATGATTGGATTAAAGAGAACTTCAAAGATTTTGAAATAATAGCTTTTTATGGAAAACTTTGGGTTAAAAATCCATATATGAAAGAGCATCCAGGTATTCATCATGATGCAAAAATTATCAATGATGGTAAATATCCGATGCCTCTGTTTTACGTAAATCCTATTAAAATAGATAAAGATTTTTATTTTATGATGGGTGATAACCGTGACCACTCTAACGATAGTCGTTTTTGGGGTCAAGTACCTTATGATAATATAGAGGGAACACCTTGGTTTATCTATTTTTCTATTGATGAAAATTGGGAGATCAGATGGGATAGAATGGGTAAAACACCAACTGATTTAGAAGAACCTTTTCATCTTGATAAAGCAAGAGAAGAGCGTTTAAGAGTAGATAAAGATGACCATGGAATCTATTGATTTACTCAAAATAGTAACAGCAGTTCTAGCACTTGCGATAGCCGTGATAGGGCATGAAATCATGCATGGCTGGGTTGCTTATCTTTATGGTGATACAACTGCTAAAAATGCTGGAAGATTAACTCTAAACCCTATCTCTCATATAGATTTAGTTGGAACTATTATCGTTCCAGCAACTATGTATTTTTTACCTATGCTTCTTAGTGGAGAGAGTGGGTTTTTATTTGGTTGGGCTAAACCTGTACCTATAAATACATCAACAGTAGTTAAAAATGGTGGTTACAATGCCGCTATGCAAGTTGATTTAGCTGGGATAATGTATAATTTTACATTAGCAGTAATAGCTTCTATTGTGTTAGTTTCAATGAGTACACCAACTGTAGCAGATGGACTCTCTTATATATTTTTATATCTTTTAGTTTATCAACTGCTTATTATAAATGTTGTATTAGCAGTATTTAATCTACTGCCAATCCCTCAATTTGATGGAGCTCATTTTATCTCTCATTTGGCACTGAAATATAAGATAGATGCTATCGCAGAGTTTTTTTATAAATATGAAAAATATGGAATAATTATAGTTCTTGTTGTGTTAATGACACCAATCAAAGATTATGTATTACTTTTACCAGTTAGTACACTTCTTCAACTACTTACAACATATTAAAGGAAAAAAATGAAATTTTATATAGCTACAGACCATGCAGGAATTGATTTAAAAGATTATACAGTTGAATTACTCAAAGATAAAGGTCACGAAGTTATTGACTTAGGTCCATTTTCTAAAGATAGAGTAGATTATCCAGATTATGCACATAAAGTTGCTCAGTCTGTATTAAAAGATTCTGATGCACAAGGTATCCTTATCTGTGGTTCAGGTATCGGTATGAGTATGGCGGCAAATCGTCATGCAGGTATTCGAGCTGCTCTTTGTCATGATGCTTATACTGCTATGGTTGCCCGTGCTCATAATGATGCAAATATTTTATGTTTTGGTGAACGTATAGTAGGAAAAGGTGTTGCTGAATCTATTTTAGACGCTTGGATAGATGGTAGTTTTGATGGTGGTCGTCATTGTGGAAGAGTTGAAAAAATAGAAGGATAGATTTATGTTTTGGGAATGGTCACTTTTAACTATATTATCTATTTTAGCGGTTTATTTTTTTGTAAAAATGTATTACTTTCAAAGTATTACACATAAAGAACAACGGGGTAATGAATTAATGAAGCTTACTCTTCAAGAAGCTGAAATATTAATACGAAAATACCAAATCCAACTTCAGCGTGCTTTAGGAAATGTAGATATTTTAAGTGAAGAGCTAACAAAATTAAGAAATGAGTTAAAAACTCTTAAACAAAGAAATACTAAACATCGACAAGAAACTGATGCTTTAAATGGTAAAATACAGGCATTAGAAGATCGTATCGATGCATTATTATAATATAAAGGATTAATTATGACACTAAGTAATACAGAAAGAAAGATTATTGAAAATGCTATTCGTGATATAAAAGATTTTCCTCAACAAGGGATAGTTTTTAAAGATATTACAACTTTATTAAATGATAAACAAGCTTACGGTGTTTTAATGAATCACTTATACCAAAGATATAAAGAATATAATTTAGATTATATTGCAGGTATTGATGCGAGAGGTTTTATATTTGGTGCAGCGTTAGCACAGATGTTAAATATCGGTTTTGTTCCTATTAGAAAAAAAGGAAAGCTACCATCTACAACTATTAGTGAAAAATATGCACTAGAGTATGGTGTAGATGAGATAGAGATTCATATAGATGCTTTTAATAATGAAAAAGATGCTCGTGTTCTTCTTATCGATGACCTAATAGCAACGGGTGGAACAGCAAATGCCGCTGCAAAACTTATAAAAGATACTGGTGCTAATTGTGTTGAATCTTGTTTTATTATTGGTCTTAATTTTTTAGATGGGCAAGAGAAGTTGAGAGAGCAGACTGAGGTTTATTCGCTTATAGAAGTAAATTAATGCTAAAGCTAACCGTTAAAAACTTTGGAGTTTTAAAAGATATAGATATAGAACTCAATAAAACAAATCTTTTTATCGGTGATAATGGTAGTGGGAAAAGTACATTAGCTAAGCTAATTACTGTTCTTACCGACTTTACTATTGATGAAGATGAAATTATTAAAAGACTTAAAAATTTTAATATTGATTTTCTTAATAAAGAATGTTTTATTCAACTTAAAGAAGATGATAAATTAATTATTGAAATAATAGGTTTAATAGTAAACTTTTCTTCAGCTAGAAAAGAAGTTCATCAAAAAATTAAACATCTTGAACATTCTATTCTAATGAGTAAAATAGTTGATGATGTTAAAGATGATAAATTAGAAATATTTTTAAATTCTTTGCTTAAAGATGATTCATTTAAAAATGATGAAAAAGCAAAAAAAAATCTTACTAAAATTTGTGAAAATTCCGAATATAGAAATCAATTAAGTAATACTGATAAAACTATTAATATTCTTAAATCAAAATATATCCCAGCTGAAAGAAATCTAATCTCACTTTTCAATCAATCACTCAGCAATATGATTAGTGCTGAAATACCTTTACCAAAAACACTTTTAGAATTCTCTGCACACTATAATAGTGCAAGAAATGAGATAAAAGAGTTAGATATACTAGGTATGAAATATAAAAATGAAAACTTTCAAGATAGGATTTATTATGAAGATGCTAATTCTTTAGCATTAGAAAATAGTTCTAGTGGAATTCAATCTGCATTACCACTTTATTTAACTCTGAAATATTTTTCTACTAAGCATGAAAATATAATTATAGAAGAACCAGAATTAAATTTATATCCTCAATCACAGATAGATACTGTAAAATTTATGATAGAAAATAGACAAGAGAGTTTTTTATCTATTATGACTCATAGTCCATATATTTTATCTGTTTTAAATGTCCTAATTTTTGCTTATAAAGCTTCAAATACAAATGAGATTTTAAAAGATAAAATATCTATGATTATCCCTAAAGAACAACAGATAAACCCTGATGAATTTTCTGCTTATATTGTTGAAAATGGTATTTCAAAAAGTATTAAAGGTAAATCTACTGGAATGATACAGTCCAATGTTATTGATGATATTGGCGATATGATTGATGATGAATTTGGTGAATTGATGGAGATATATAGAGAGTTTAAAAGTGATAAATAATACAGATAATCCTATTAATTTTCTTAAAATTGATGCTTGTATTTCTGATTCAAATGATACTACAAGATGTGACTGTGCTATTTACGATAATAATACTTTTTGTTTTATTGAACTTAAATGTATTAAGCCCTCAACTTTCTCTAAAAATAGAAAAACAGCAGAAAAACAATTAGAAGCAACACATTTTATGTTGAATCTAAATACTAAATTATATTACGATACAAAAAAGGAATTTAACTAATGTACATCCCAACCCCCTCAAAATATGACCCAGACGAAAACGGACACTTCGGTATCTTCGGTGGACGCTATGTTCCTGAAACATTAATGCCAGCACTTTTAAAACTAAAAGAAGAGTATGAAACTATACGATTTGATAAAGAGTTTTGGAAAGAGGTTGATTATTATTTAAAAGATTATGTAGGTCGTCCCTCTCCACTTTACTTTGCTGAAAATATCTCTAAAGAGTTAGGTGCAAAGATTTATTTAAAACGTGAAGACCTTAACCATACTGGAGCGCATAAAGTAAATAATGTTATCGCTCAAGGCTTAATGGCTAAACGTTTAGGTTATAAAAAAATTATCGCTGAAACTGGTGCTGGACAGCATGGGGTTGCTACTGCTACTATTTGTGCTTTACTTAATTTAGAGTGTGAAATTTTTATGGGTGCTAAAGATGTTGAACGTCAAGAATTGAATGTTTTTCGTATGAAACTTCTTGGTGCAAAAGTAAACTCTGTTGAGAGTGGAA
>CAZXSD010000007.1:35156-37171 GCA_964642985.1 uncultured Sulfurimonas sp. | reverse complement strand
ATACATAAGACCCAAGCCAAAACAACCCATCATATCATTACCATCACAAGCTTTACTATATAACTTTACTGCTTTTTGTTTATCTTGTCTTACTCCATCTCCTCTTTCATAAAACATACCTAAAGCAGTACAACCTCTCATATCATTACCATCACAAGCTTTAGACCATAATCCAACTGCTTTTTGCTTATCTCCACTATTATAAGCATTCAATCCATCACTAAAATCATCAGCACCAAGACTCAATCCCAACATAAAATAAGCTATAACTACACCTAAAATAACTCTCTTCATAAACTCTCCTTTGAATTATCCTCATAAGATTACACCTATAAGTATTTGATTGGAATATTACAATAACTCATCTTATAGAAATAACGTCTATAAAGAAGTTTTGAGAGCGTAAAAGCTATTGTTACTGTTTGACATAAACACACATTGTGTGTTACACTCTTTAAAAATAAGAGGAAGATACAATGATTGCTACATCTACCAACAAAGTAAGAACAAACGTCTATCTTGATAAAACTATGAAAGAGGAAGCTAAGAACATATTTAAACAGTATGGTATGGGGTTGAGTGATGCGTTTAATATCTTTCTTTCACAATCTGTAATGGAGAAAGGAATACCTTTTCAAATAAAAATACCCAATGCTCAAACACTCAAAGCGATAGAAGATACTAAAGCAGGAATAGGTCTTGAAGAGGTCAGTTTTGAGCAACTTCAAGATGATATGAAAAAATGTATCGTAAATTAAAGAGAGCCAAACTCTTTATAAAAGATAGCTCAAAGCTGAAACTTACAGACCAACATTATAGTAAATTTGTCATCTATATCGGCAAACTATTAGCAAATGAAGAGCTACCAATAGAAGCAAAAGACCACCCTCTTAAAGGAAATATGGTAGGGTTTAGAGAGTTTCATATAAGTGGAGATATGCTTGTTATATATAGAGTTACAAATGATACTCTTGAGCTAATTCGTATAGGGACTCACTCTCAGTTATTTGAGTAAGGTCATTAGAAATATCTAACAACCTTGAACACCTCTGTAAACTTGCTAAACTGTTTGATGTTGATGTGAGGGAGTTTTTTAAAAGAGATTGGGCTTAATACATCTCAAGCTATCAACCTATTTCTTAAAAGGATAATCGTTGAAAAGGGTATCCCTTTTGAGCTAAAAATTCCTAATGATGCTACCTTAAAAGCTATGGAAGAAGCGAAGAATATGGAGGGAGAGATTAGCTCTTTTGAGGAACTTAAACAAGAAAAGAATTTTGCTTAATATCTTTAGAACTAAATCTTATCTCAAAGAGTATGCTAAAGTGAAACTCTCTGACAAGCACTACACTGAATATATCAGTTATCTTGGACTACTTATAAATGAAGTTGAACTACCATTTAAGAAGCATTAAATCACTCCTTAAATGGTAACTATAAAGGCTTTACTCAAGAACAGATAGCCTTATCTATGGGTTTTACCTCTGCTACTTTCTATACCAATGCTGAAAACTTTAAAAGTGGTAAACACTTCAATTTAGAACATATAATAAAAATATCAGTAATATTAGATGTACCAATAGCAGAGTTCTTTGAAGATAAAGAAAATTAGCCCATTACTGATATAATTCCAAAATGAATAACAAACTAAAAGATAGTGGCAGAGCTAAACGATACAGTAAGTTTAAACATATTAAAGATGAAGCATTTCAAAGAATGTTTGCTATAACAAAACAATATGAAGAGAAGCGACACAAGATAACAGAGAGTTATCGAGTAGTATCAGAACAGATTTTATCAGACACACAAAACTATAAGGAGAAAGCGATAATTATTGATAGTGATGATAAGATTGTTTTTGCAAAGATGGGAGAAAGAAGTAGTATTACGTTTACAGTTGAAGAGTTGGAATTGATGAAAGGTTGCACTCTTATACACAACCACCCATCTGGAATGACGTTGAGTGAAGCTGATATTAAATTAGCATTACACTACAACTTGAAAGAGATAGTAGC
>CAZXSD010000007.1:22285-35056 GCA_964642985.1 uncultured Sulfurimonas sp. | reverse complement strand
CTAAAGGAGTAAAATATGAAATCTCAAATTGACATCTTACACGAAGAAACAACAGTTCTCTTATCAGAGTTATATAATGTAAGCACTCAACAAGGCATACATTTAGATAATGACTTAGAAACAGGACTATTTATGCTTTTGATTGATGATAACTTTAATGAAATGGGGTTATTAAAACATAGGATAGAGAGAGCTATTTGTCAGATAAAAGAGGGGAGTTTTAAAATCTCTAACCTTGAAAGTCACGAGTTATTAAAGATAGTGGCTTAAAAAAGCAGGGGATTTAATCACCCCCTACTGCATTAGTATTTCCCTAATTTACAATCCCAATATCAATCTCATCATCAACCTTAACAATAGCTCCATTCTGTTCATAAATATTTAATGTAATGTTCTCATTTGCATTGTGTTCTTGACCTTCAAATACCCATTTGCCATCTCCATTGTCAAGTGTTAGACTATCCTCTTTATCTCCAAAGATTGTAATAGTATTATCTTCATCTGTCATATTTATTAATGAGTCTAAATTTAGTGTTACTTTTACATTTTGAGTTCTTATATCTACTACTTCTATATCTTTGATGTTGTCTAAATTTGTGAAATCTATATCTTCATTTACTATCAAACTGTCACTATCTGTTCCACCATCTATAATAGTATCTCCAGCATCATACACAAGAGTATCATTGCCACTTCCTCCATATAAATTATCAGCACCTAAGCCACCATCAAGTCTATCGTGACCACTCTCTCCTTGTAAAATATCTGAACCTGAACCACCATCTAAAGTATCATTATCAGCACCACCATATAATAGGTCATCTCCTTCATTTCCAACAAGAGCATCTGCACCATCATCACCATATAATGTATCGTTTGCTGTGCCACCTACTAACGTATCATCTCCAGCATCTGCTATGAGAGTTGTTTCTTCTTCATTGGCTAGGAGAATTTCACTTTTATCACTTCCATATAATGTTTGAGAGGCTGTTCTTAGGAAGTTTACTACTGAACCTTGTCCATCTTCTGTTGTATATTCAAACTTCATATCATCTAAGGCTGGAACTATTGAGAGCATTAGAGCATACGTTCCATCACTCTCTCCTTCGTTTGTTACTTTTACAACATACTCTGCATCTGATTGTACTTGATAGCTTAAAAATGGGTCTTGTTTATCTGTTGAACCACTGCCACCACTTACTATTTTAGCCTCTGTATTCATCACTACTTCTGTTAAATTACCCTCTGTGTCTTTTGTGTAAAGTATTAATGTTGTATCTGCTCCATCCTCTTCATTAGCATTATCAATATCCAATACTAACCACTCGCCCTCTTGTAAATCAAGAGCTATCATATCTGTATCATTCTCCGATAGCTCTCCATTGACTTGAACTGTTGGGAGGGTTGCATCTTTAATAGAACTCTCATCTGCTACATGACCAAAATCTGTTCTTGCTATGTCTAAATCTTCATCTGCTTTATCAAATGTACTCATCTCTGTACCAAAGTCATACTCAAAATCTTTTGTTGGTTCTACTAAGAACATACCAGATTCATCATATTGAAGTTCCATATCTACTGTTTTAGTATCGTTAAAACCATTCATAATAGATGGGTTGTCATTCATCAAAAGAGTAAACGCTGGTATCTCGAAACTGCCTTGTGTTATGTTTGTGATTATTAGGTCGTTGTTTGTTGTTTGGGTTGCATTTGTATCTAAGTTTATTATTAACTCTGATTCTACTTTATCGCCATCCCCATCTACACCTACAATAGTAATAAGTTCAACTGCTCCCTCTTGTGCTTCACTTAGGTTTGCTTGGTATGTATATTCTCCCGATATAAAATCAAGAGTTAATATCGCTCCCTCACTTGTAGTAACCGTAATTTTATCACCACTTTTTTCATTATAACTGTACTCTTTTGAATCAATTATTATAGATGAAATATGTCCACCATCTGCTCCGAAATTGAACATTGCATTATTTGTGTCATCTATTAAATCACCACTTACTTTTTTATCTGAATCTATTGTACTTAAAAGTGTTGCTTCTAAATCTGATACCGAAGCAACAGAGAATGAATTAGCACTATCTCCGGATATAGAATCTAATGTTGCATCCATATCAAAAAAGTTCATATTTAACCAACTACCACCAGAAGCAACTGCATAGACCTCATCAAAGTTTTCATCTCTATACTCAGCCCACTCAGCCTCTAATGTATCATCTAAAGTATGTCCAGCGGTTGGTGCTCCATCTGTTATAAAGTATAAAATATTATTATCAGATTGAGGTGCTTCATCACTATTCATAACTGCTTCTATAGCATCATTATAATAAGCTTCACCATCTGGCTCTATAAAATTGATATAATCTTTCATACCATTTTCATTATCTATAAACCAACCAGAAGTAGAAACACTATCTGAAAAATCTATAATATTAACATTTACTTCTCCAAGTTTTCCATATTGCTCAACAATATTATTAATAGCATCTTTTGTAGCATCCATGCGATTGTTACCTGACATATCCATAGGATTCATACCGATACTCATACTTCCAGACTTATCAATCACTAATGTAACATTGTAACTTTGTGTGTCTGTATCACTACTTTCAACAAAAACTTCAACAGGATTATTTAATACAACGGGAACATCATCTGTAACATTTACAGTTAATGAAGCTTTTGAACCATTTGTTAATGTATATTCAAATGAGATAGTATCATCTATATTTTGAGTAGTATTAGATTTGAGTGTATATGTATACTCTCCATCACTTTGTACCTCTAAATGACTCATAGCATTATCTATAATAATAACACCATCTTCATTTGCCTCATAAACAATACCGTTAGAACTTATAGATTCAACACTCTCATCGATAAGACCTTCATCATTATCAAGTAAATTACCTGTAAGATTATCTATACTACTTTCATCAATAGTTGTTATATCATCTACTGCTGTTTCATTTGTGGCATTTGTATGTGCTACACTTAGATCTGCTGAACTTGTATCTCCATCACTATCTATCATTTGATAAGTAAATGTATCTACTTCTGTTGCTTTTGGAGTATATGCTACTTCTGAGATTGCAAACTCTGCATCATCAATAGCTGTTACTGCGATATACTTATAGATTGTATTTTCAACCTCTAAAACAGCTTTCCCACCATCTACACCATCTACTATAAACTCTTTTATAAATCCACCCTCTGCATCAAAGAGTGTAACTTTTGCTTGAAATGGGTCTCCACTACCACCATTTCCATCATCAAGACCTAACTCTGCAAAAATAAGTTTTAGACCATAAACATCCTCTTTCATATCTATAACCATTCCCTCTTGGTTATCTGTATCATTAACATTATTTATATACCCTTTTGTTCCATCACCACCCATCATATCAGCATCACCAGAATCTATACCAGCTTCTTCAGCCTCATCATCATTAATATCACTCTCTTTTGTAGAAGAATCAGTATCACCATCTTCCTCTTTTTGAAGGTCTAAAATAACATTACCATTATTATCGGTTACAAGGTCACCATTATCATCTGTTTTAAGATATTTTGTTTCATCTCCAAATGCACCTAGTTGAATATCAATCGCATCTGTTACACCAAATGTATCTTCATCTGTATCATCATCTTCATCACCAACTTTATTTGAAACCATTGAAGATTCTGCACTTGAACTATAACTATATGTTCCATCTCTTTGAACATCTAATGTTCCAAACTCTGCATCTATAGATATACTACTTTCATCTCCAAATTCATAATCAACATCATTATATATTACTTTTACCATTTCAGATTTAGAGTCTACTAAATCTAAATCGTTTGCTATTAGATTACCCCCAACTTCACCTTGATAAGCAACAATATTACTATCATCTTGTGCATCAGGTGTCATATCATTTACATCAATATTAAATCTTGTCCATTCTGATTCTGTTGTACCATCACTATCTTTGAAGTAAAAATAATCCTCTAAAACATCTTCATCACTATGGTCAAAAATTGGAGCATCATAACTAAATGTTCCATCTTCATTTAAGATAATAGTTCCACCTAAAGCTGTTGTAAATCTATTCCCTTCTACTGTTTGTGAATTTGTACCATCTTCTTCAGAGGCGATTTTAATAGCACGTTTAGCATCACTGTCTAAGATACCATCTTTGTTATAAAGCATTCTTCCTTCGATAACACTATCTACCCCATAAGTTGCTTGAGTATCTATTACGAACTCTTGAATTGTTGTACCTTGATTATCATCATCTTCTGCGATAGCTTTTACGGTATAAGTTCCATTTTCTAAAGCATCTTCCTCTGGTAACTCAAAACTCCAAGTTCCATCATCAGCTAAATCAACATCATAATCTTTACCATTTATATTTAATGTTAATGTTGTAGTATGGTTTGTAGTTCCCTCAAATATAGGAGTAACATCATCTGTTGCTACAATTTGAGTTGTTATTTCTACTTCAGGCTGTGCATCTATTGAAATATTGAAATTTTCATTTTGGCTTATTGCATTTCCTACATGGTCATACGCTGTTACTTTTACACTATAATCACCCTCATCTAAAGCATCTTCATCTGAAAGAGTTAATTTCCAATTAGTATCATCTATAGTTGCTTCATATTCATTTCCATCAATAGTTACAATAACTTTTACACCATCATCACTCACTGTTCCAGTAAATGTAGGTGTTTGGTCATCTCCATCTTCTATTGCATCAATAGTTACTTCAGGTGGAGTCATATCTAATTTGAATTCATTGCTTTCTTGAACACTGTTTCCAGCATTATCGTAAGCTGTTGCTGTAAATTCATAATTACCATCAACTAAACTTAAATTTTCAGGAACATTAAACTCCCAACCATTTTCAGTTAAACCTGCTTCGTACTCTGAACCTTCTATTGTAATAATAACTTTAACCGTATCGCTACTTTTTGTTCCTGTAATTTTAGCTATTGGATTATTTGTATCTACTGCATCACTACTTACATTAACACCATCAATAGTTTCGATAGTTATCTCTGGGTCTGTTAAATCTATAACTAAATCAGATTTAATTTTTACATCATCTGCACCATCTTTAGTAGCAGTTACGGTAATAAAATAAGTTTCTTCATTCAGTTCATCTTCTGGTACTTGAATACTCCAACTATTATTATCTGTATCTATATCATCTTTATCAACATCTTTTTCCCAAATAATTTCATCATCATCATTTCGAATAATTACATTTACATCTGTTGAATTTACAACTGTTCCGCTAAATGTTGGAGAGGTATCATTTGTAACGATTTGAGCGTTCTCTGCATCATCATTTTTGTCATCTATGGATAAACTAATAACATCTGTTGTATCTACTGTGAAATTTTGTTCTATCGTTTCTATATTTCCTGCTACATCCGTTGCTACAATAGCTACACTATAATCATCATCTCCAAGAGCATCAGTTACAACTTCCCAAGTTCCATTATCATTTATAGTTGCTTCTAATTCTGTAATATTGTCATTACTATCTTTTAAAGTCACTATTACTTGTGTCGCATTTTCAAGAGTTCCCTCAAACTTAATAGTAGAATCATTTGTTATCGTACCATCTAGTGTAAAATCTTCTAAAGTTAGAGGTTCATTACTATCTACTGTGATTGTCTGTTTTACCGAAGCTGAATTATTTGCAGTATCTATATAATTTACTTCTAATTCATATTCACTATCTTTTAAAGTTTGTGAACTAATATCTAATGTCCATTTTCCTTCATCATCTGCACTTAACTCTTCACTATCCATATCGTAAGTAACATTGTTTATAGTTACCTCTAATGATTTAATAGCACCATCTACTGTACCTGTAAAGATAAGAGCGTTTTGAGATGTTATATTATTATCACTTATAGTGTCTATCGTTACCTCTGCTGTACTATCTATTGTAAAGCCATCTGTCTCTTCTATCTCTTTTATATTTCCAGCTTTATCAGTAGCGATTACTTTCACTGAATATTGACCATCTTTCAATTCACTTGATTCAATACTCCAAGTTGTAAGACTATCTTCTGTTTTTAGTTCTGCTTCAAATGAAAGTGTTGTTCCCTCTTCATCTGTAATCTTAACAACAACTTCACTAGCATCACTATCTACTGTTCCCGTAATACTTGGTGTATTATCTGCTGTTGCTTCTATACTATCTATCGTTACATTTATAACTGTATCTTTTACAATAGTTGTAACTGTATCTGTTGTATTGCCATCTACATCTGTTGATGATGCGATAACAGTTAATGTTCCATCATCTAAAGATGAAATATCTATATTTTCAATCGTATAACTTCCATCATCAAGAGTTATCTCTGATATATCTATAAGAAGTGTATTATTAGATCTATCTTCAATAATAACTTTATCTAAACTTTTACCACCCTCGCCTATTGTACCTTGAATAGTCGTTGATGTTAATTCATTTGCATTAATAATTTCATCACTAACAGTTAAGGTTGCTGGTGTTATATCTTCACCATCATCATCACCATCATTCCCATATACTGTGTCTTTAATAATTGTATCTGAACTCGTTATGCTATTTCCATCTGTATCTGTTGAAGATGCTGTTACAATCAATTCTCCATCTGCTAAAGAGGATAAATCTGTACCTTCTATTATATATGTTCCATCATCATTGATTATGACATCTGATATATCAATCTCTAAGCTATGCTCATCACTATCAACTACAATTAAACTATCAAGTTTTGCGCCACTTTCACCTATCGTTCCGCTAATATTACTTGCTATACTTTCACTACTATTAAGTTTATTATCTGTATTTATAAACTCTAGGTTTACATTTGTATCACTCTCTTTACCGTAAATGGTATCTACTCTTGCACTATTTTCACCACTTTGAGTTGTATTACCCTCAGAGTCTGTCACAGTTGCCGATACATTTAACTCTTTGTTCTCTTCTGGCATCTCTGTTGTAGTTTCATAGAGTGCATTATCTATCATATCTTGAGTTATCTCTACCTCCGTTGTTGTACCATTGATAGTTAAATTTAATATATCACCCTCTACAACACCCTCTTCTATCGAAATAGAGATATTTGCATCTCCATCTTTTTCTGTTGCATTGATAATACCATCACTATTTATATCTTCTGTAATAGTTACTATTGGAGCTTGTATCTCTACATTGTCAGCAAGTTCTCCTGCGATAGTATCTACTGTTATTGTATCACTACCACTTTCACTTGTATTTCCCTCTACATCTGTAATAGTTGCTGATACAGTTAATGTTTCTGCCTCTTGAGGCATATCAACAGTTGTTAGATATATAGAATCATCTATCATCGCTTGAGTTACTTCTACTTTTATCTCTTGATTATCGGTAACAATTGTTAAAATATCACCCTCTACAACACCCTCTTCTATAGAGATAGATATATTTAAAGCTCCATCTTTTTCCGTAGAGTTTACAGTTGTATCATTATCTTTATCTTCTGTTATAGTCACTATTGGTGCTATCGAAGATCCATCGGAATTATCTCCTGCTATTGTGTCTATTGTTGCTAAATCACTAGAACCTTCACTCTCCTCTCCATCATAAGAGATAGTAGCACTTAGTTCTATATTTTCGCCCTCATCAGGTGCATCACAACTAAAGATATACTCTCCAGCATCTATCATATCTTGAGTTATCTCTACTTCAGAATCATCTCCATTGGCATCAGTAATATTTAATATATATCCAGACTCTGTTGTATGATGGAAAGTTATTTTTGCATTTACTTTATCATCAACTAGTTCTATCTGATTGATAGTTCCATCATTATTAATATCATCAGATAATGTAAGAAGTGGTTCAGCTAAAACATTTTTATACTCTACATCTATAATCTCTATTGTATTCCCATCAATATCTGTTGATGAAGCTGTTATGATAAGTTTACCATCTACTAAATTCTGAACATTTACACCCTCTATATGATAAGAGCCATCATTATCTTTTGTAATATCCCCTTGGTCAATAGTTACGGTATTGTTATCAATATCTGTAATCACTAAACTATCTAAAGTAACTCCTCCCTCTCCTATTGTTCCCGCTATATCCACTTTATTATCATCATCTAAAACACTCATATCTGTTCCAGCTAAAACCGTTTCACCATCATCATCTGTATCATCACCATATACAATATCTTTTTCTATTGAATTTGTAACAGTTGTTGTGTTACCATCTACATCTGTTGATGAAGCTGTAATTGTTAAGATACCATCACTTAAAACAGATAGATTAATATCTGTAACACTATATGAACCATCATCTTCAACATTTACATTTGCAACATCCATTTGAACTTCATTTCCAGATTCATCTGTAATAATCAACTTATCTAATGTAGCTCCACCCTCACCTATTGTTCCTGAGATTTTATTTGTAGTTTCACTTTTATTGATAACACTATCATTATTTCCATCATCTTCAAGAGCTACACTTGCAGGTGTTATATCTGAACCATCATCATCACTATCATCACCATATAAAGTATCTAGCATAATAGTATCAAATGATGTAGCGATATTTCCATCTCTATCTGTTGAGAGTGCTTTTAATGTTAATTCTCCATCTGCTAATGAAGATAAATCTACATCTTGTATACTATATGCTCCCTCTTCTATTACTACACCTGATACATCTATATCTAACTCTGTACCATCTTTATCTGTAATTGTTAAGCTATCAAGTGTAATTCCAGCTTCTCCAATATGTCCACTAATATCACTTATAAGATGCTCATGCGCATTAATAATATTATCATCGCTATCTTCACTTATATTTATATTATGTGCTGTTATAATTCCATCTTTATTTAAGTCATCTCCATACATTACATCTTTAGAGATAATATCATCTGTTATTATTGTATTTCCATCATTATCGGTTGAAATAGCTTGAATTGTAAGTTGTCCATCATTCAATGTAGAAAGGTCTACATCTGTAATTTTATATGAACCATCATCCTCTAATAATGAAACTTTTTCTAGGTCTAACTCTAACGATGTTCCATCACTATCTGTAACAGTTAAGCTATCTAAAGTTTTCCCCTCTTCACCTATTGAACCTGTAATTGTATTATTTTGTAGTTCTTTACTGTTTACAATATCATCATTACTTGAGTCTGATATATCTACATTAACAGAACTTGCATCAAGACCATATATAGTATCTTTTGTCATACTATCTGTTGTTGTAATTGTATTTCCATCATTGTCTGTTGATTTAGCTGTAATTGTTAATGCACCTTCACTAAACAGTGACAGATCTATATCTGAAACGCTATATGAACCATTTTCCTCTAACCAAGAAACCTCTTCTAGGTCTATATCTATAAAGTTACCTTTACTATCTGAGATAATTAAACTATCAAGACTAGAAGCATTCTCTCCTATACTACCTTGAATATCTACTAATTTTATCTCTGAATCATTAAGAACAGTATCACTATTTTCATCAATTATACCGATAGATGCTGGAGTAATATCAGTTCCTTCATCATCACTATCATCTCCATACACTATATCTTTTTCTATAGTATCTGTTACTGTGAAATTGTTGCCATCATTATCTGTTGATGATACTTGTATAGTAAGAGTTCCATCACTAAAAGCTGATAAATCTACATCTTCTACTCTATATGTTCCATCATCCCCAACACTAATAGATGCAACATTTAAACTTTGTGAATACCCTGTTTCATCTGTAATGACAAAGCTATCTAAAGTTTTAGCACCCTCTCCAATAGTCCCAGATATATCGCTTGTCATAACTTCATTAGCAACTACCACTTCATTAGCACTTTCATCTGTAATATCAAGTGTAGGATTTGTAATAGTGTAATCATCATCTGAACCATCATCACCATACACAACATCTTTCATAATCTCATCTCGAACAGAGATACTGTTTCCATCGTTATCTGTTGAGGAAGCTACTATTGTTAATTTACCATCTGCAAAATCTGATAAATCTACATCTGATACTAAATATGTTCCATCATCATTAAGAGTAATACTATTTAGTTCTATTATCTCTTGATGACCTGATTCATCACTGATTATTAAACTATCTAAAGAGGAAGCTCCCTCTCCTATTGTTCCCGATATATCACTTATTTTAAGTTCATTACTATTTATAATATCATAGTCACTTTGAGTATTTATCTCAACTTTAGCAGATACTATTTCACTATTATCATCATCTCCATCATCTCCATACGTTACATCTTTTTCAATAGTAGCTGTTGTGATAGCTTTATTTCCATCATTATCTGTTGATGAAGCTGTTAGTGTTAACATACCATCACTTAATGATGACAAGTCTACACTATTTATAGAATATGTACCATCATCAGCTATCTCTACATCTAATGTATCAAGAGCTAGTTCATTACCAAGTTCATCTAAAACTATTAAACTATCTAAAGATAAAGCTCCCTCTCCTATTGTTCCATTAATAGTATTATGAGAAATTTCGCTATCAATAATTAGTCTATTATTATTTTCATCATTAATAGTAACATTTACAGGTGTAATATCTGAACCATCATCAGTTCCATCATCACCATACACTATATCTTTGTCTATTGTTGTAGTTGTAAAAGCTTTATTTCCATCATTATCTGTTGATGAAGCTGATAGTGTTAATTCTCCATCACTTAATGATGATAAATCTACATTTTCAATACTATATGTACCATCATCAGCTATCTCTATACCTTCTAATGAAAGAGCTAACTCTTTTCCTAATTCATCTGAAATTATTAAACTATCTAAAGATGAAGCTCCCTCTCCTATCGTTCCAGAGATAATACTATTTGAAACCTCTGCACTATCAATAATAGAGTTATTATTACTATCTGTAATATTTATCGCTACTGGTGTAATCTCAGAATCATTATCCTCGCCATCATCGCCATACACTATATCTTTATGAATACTATCTGTTTTTGTTATCCTATTTCCATCAACATCTATTGATGAAGAGTAAATCGTTAATTCACCATCTGTTAAAGATGATAAATCTACATTTTCTATACTATATTCACCATATTTATTAAGTTCAACATTCTCTAACTCTATATCGAGTTCCTTGCCCGATTCATCAACAATTTTTACACTCTCTAAAATTGAACCACCCTCTCCTATTGAACCAGCAATAGTATTTGATGCTATCTCACTTGCATTACTAACATTATCTCCACTTGCATCTGTAATCATAACTTCAGCTGGTGTAACATTATTGTTATTATCGTCACCATCATTTCCATATAGAGTATCTTTAGTAGATATAGAATCTATTGTTGAACTATTGCCATCACTATCTATTGAATGTGCAGATACTGTTATATTACCATCTATGAGAGATGAAATATCTATATTTTTTAAACTATATGTACCATCACTATTTATAATTACATCTGCTAAATCTACTTCTATCTCATTTTCATCTTTATCTGAAATAGTTACACTCTCTAAACTAACTCCAGCTTCACCAAGAGTACCAACAATAGTTAGATTTGAAACTTCTTCACTATTAAGAACATCATTACCCATTGCATTAACAATATCTACTTTATTAACCTCAATAGTTCCATCATTATTTACATCATCACCATAAATAGTATCAATAGTAGCTATATCTCTTGAACTTCTACTCTCTTCACCATCTGCATTAGTAACAGTTGCCTTAATAACTATACTTTCACCCTCATCTGGAGCATCATAACTAATATTATAACCCTCGTCCAACATCGCTTGAGTTATCTCTTTATCTGTTGTTGAACCATCAGGATTTGTTATAGTAAGTGTATCTCCAATCTCTGTTTCATCACTAAAAGTAATTTTTGTATCTATTTGAGATTTAAGTTCATCTGTATTAATCGTACGGTCATTATTTGCATCTTCGGTAATAGTAACTTTAGGGGATAAAGTGTCAAATGCTTTAGTTTGTGTATTTGTAGTCGTTGCTTTATTTCCATCATTATCTGTTGATAAAGCTGTTATAACTATATCACCATCTTCAAGAGATGATAGATCTACATCAACTAAAGAATATGCTCCATTTATATCAATATTTACATCTGAAATATCTATAATAAGTTCGTTATCAGACTTATCAGTAATTATTAAACTATCTAAACTTTTTGCACCCTCTCCTATTGTTCCGATAATATCTGTAAAAGCTTCATTAGTGGGTTCAGTCAGTTCAATAGCTAAAGAGTCTATTTCTCCATCTTCATCTATATCATCACCATAGAGAGTATCAACCTCTATATTTGTAATTGTACTCGCTGTTGTATTACCTTCTGCATCTGTATAGTTAGCACTTACCTCTAACTCTTGCCCCTCTTCTGGCATACTTACTGCTGTTTTATATTCTCCTGCATCTATCATCCCTTGAGTTATCTCTACCTCTGAGTTTGTCCCATCTACAGTTAAATTTAATTTATCTCCTACTACTACTCCAGATTCTATTGAAATCGTAATATTCGCATCTCCATCTACTTCACTTGCATTTATTGTCCCATCACTATTTGTATCTTCTGCTATTTCCACTTTTGGTGCTGTTACTGATGTTCCATCTGCTTTATCTCCAGCTACTGTATCTACTACTGCTTTTGTAGTTGTACTTGCTGTTGTATTACCTTCTGCATCTGTATAGTTAGCACTTACCTCTAACTCTTGCC
>CAZXSD010000007.1:0-22185 GCA_964642985.1 uncultured Sulfurimonas sp. | reverse complement strand
TTTATTGTCCCATCACTATTTGTATCTTCTGCTATTTCCACTTTTGGTGCTGTTATTGATGTTCCATCTGTATCTGTTGTATCATCATCTACATTTTCTGTATCTGTTGTAGAACTTACTATAACAGCAGATACATTTAACTCTTGTCCATCTTCAGGTATAGTAGTTTGAGTTTCATAAACACCATTATCTAAAATATCTTGTGTAATAACTACTTCTGTAGTAACACCATTAATATCTATATTAAGAGTGTCATCAATATTCGCAGTTTCGGGAATAGTAATAAAAATATTGGAATCTACTAATACCGTTGATGGAGTATTTACTATATTACCCTCTGCATCTTCTATTGTAGTATCTATTTTATCAGGGTTTTCATTATTGGAAATGTATGCTTGTGTGTAAAGTTCATTATCCAGCATCTCTTGAGTTACTTCTATTTTAGTAACTACACCATTGATAGTAATAGTTAAGATATCTCCAGCCTGTGCTATCTCTGGAATTACTATAGAAAGCACTCCACCTTCAATAACAGTAGCAGATGATTCCTCTAACTTAATCTCAGGAGTATTAGCATTTGAAATATTATACTGACTTTCTACTATCTCCTCTTCATTACCATTAGAAGTAACTTCTGGAGTTTCAAATGATGTTTTTGTATTATCTGTATCAATACCTTTGGAAACATTACTATTCGTCCCATAGTTTATCTCATTTAATAAATTATTTATATTTGAAATATTACTATTCGTCCCATAGTTCATCTCATTTAATGAATTATTTGTATTTGAAATATTACTATTCGTTCCATAGTTCATCTCATTTAATGAATTATCCTCTAACTTAATCTCAGGAATATTAGCATTTGAAATATTGTACTGACTTTCTACTATATCCTCTTCATTACCATTAAAAGTAACTTCTTGAGTATCAAATAATGTTTTTGTATTATCAGTATTAATATCTTTAGAAATATCACTATCTTTCTCATAGTTCATCGCACCTAATGAATTACTATCCTCTCCTGACGCTGTTTCAAAAGAGTTAAAATTATCGGTTTCATTAAACTCTATACTTCCTTCAACTTCTGATTCACTAAATGCTCTTTCACCAAAAACACTTTCATCAAGTAAAACCTCTTTAGTTTCTTCAATTACTAAAATTTTGCCATTGTCAAATTGCATTTCAAACAATGAACCATCTAATGTTTCAACTAAATCACCTAGAAATATCTCTTCACCCTCAACTGCTGTACGAACAACACCATCTGAACCTATAATATAAACTTTTCCATTAACTACGGTTATGATTCCAACTGATTTTGACATGAGAACACTCCTAAAATAATTTTGATTATTTAGGATTGTATCTTATTTGATTTTTTTTGTAAATTGGACGAAGGTACTAGTTTTTAAAGCTGAACGGGGATAAACATTTGATGATAATCATCTAGTTTATAATACAGTTTTTCTGTATCAGTAGAAAAAAGAGAGTAGATACGTCTTGAAGTAAGTTTTTTTGTAAAAGGTAAAATATGGATAAAGTTATCTTTTTGTTTTAACCTTCGTATCGGATTTTGAGATAATTGATGTACTTTAATAGATTTTGAAAAAATTGTAGAAAGATTATAATAGTGTTCAATAACCTCTTTTATTGACTCTTGATGTTCACTTTCATAGTTATAAAGTTCCATATTAAAACCCATCTGCTCTGAAATATCAAAAATAGTTGTCGATACTTTTTCTAAATCTTTATTATCTGCTAAAAGTAATGAAACATCTTTAACTGTTGAAAACGACCTATCAGAAATTTTCAACACTGGAATATGTGTCTCATATAAAGAACATCTCATCTTATAATTTGCAAAAATCTCTTTTGATACTATAATGAGTCCTATATGATAATATTCTATATCGTTATGAAACTCTTCTTTTAAATCTTTTTTATCATATTCGATATTTATTAAAATATTATTATCTCGAAAATTTTTAATATATCTTAAAACATCAATATCATTAGGATTAACAATTTTAATAACAAGGTCATGTTTAAAATGTTTATGAGCAAATATTGCTCTTCGAACTAGCTCTTTTATCGTACGAAGATTTACAATATTCATATCTATATAAAGATATAAGTTTGATCCAAAAGGTTCAGGGAACTGTCCAAGTTCTCTTTTAATAGCACGATAAACAGATTTTAAAACAGCTGGTTCACCGATAATCACTAACAAGTCATTTGGTTGTATCATACGTCTACGAGATGGCATCAATAATTTTCTATTTCTATAAATAGCTACTATTCGCCAATTCTTTTGCTCTATAACACTTATATGTCTATAAACAAAAGAGCTACCAAAGGGAACTAAAACTTCCATTATCTCGCCCTCTCCTAAACCAACATTTTGAGCAATAACAGGAACATTAGGAAGATAATCTAAAAGTCTTGAGGCTAAAATTTCATTTGAGTTTATAGAGATAACATTATTATCTTCACATTGTAAATTCCATCTATCTAAAACGACTATCCGAAGTTGTTTTTTCATCATTCTTATATTTTTAATCGTATGCTCAGCATCTATCTGTGTATCAACCGCTACAAATACTTGTACAAACTCCATTTTAAGAAGATTAGATAATTTATATAAACTCGTTGAATCAAACTCAAAAAATTTAAAACGTGCTGGATTTACATCTTTATACTCATTTGCTTTTAACTCTACTATATAGTAAATATTTTCACTTGTGTATGTTTCAATAGCACGTTGTATAAAGTTTTTTCCTGCATCACCATCACTAATTATTAATATTTTTTTCATTTTATTTTTTTCTTAGCAGTTTTACACCCATCTCAACATGATGAGTATATGGAAATTGATCAAATAATGCCATATCTATAACATCATGTGTTTTACACAATATCTCTAAATCTCTGACAAGTGTTTCAGGATTACAAGAGATATATAAAATATGTTCATGACGAGATGCAAATTTACAAGACTCTTCATCCATTCCACTTCTTGGAGGGTCTACAAAAATAGTTTTAATATTATACGATTCTATATCTATCTCTTTCATACGTCGAAATTCACGAACACCATCAAGTGCTTGAACAAAATCTTCCACACTCATTCTTATAAACTCTATATTTGTAATCTCATTTAAAATCATATTTGCTTTTGCTGCATTGATAGATGATTTTGAAATTTCTGTTGCTAAAATCTTTTCAAACTTTTTAGCAAATGGGATAGTAAAATTTCCAGCACCACAATAAAGTTCAAGCAGGTCTCCATCAAGATTTGAGAAATTTTTCATAGCCCATGAAATCATCTGCTCATTCACTCTAGGATTTGGTTGTGTAAAACTATTTTCTATATGATGGAAAGTGTAAACTTCACTATCTATCTCTAATCTTTCAGTAATATAATCTTGCCCAATAATCACTTTTTGTTTTCGTGAACGTCCGATTATAAAAATACCTAATTCATCAGCTATCTCTTTAGCTAAAATAGACCAATCATCATCAAGTTTTCTATGATAAAGAAAAGAAACTACGATACTCCCATCTGAAGAGCTTAAAAAATCAACACCAAAAAGTTTAAACCCTATATCTTTTGCTCTTATAGCGATTAAAAGTTTAGGCATTAACTCTGCAATATGTTTATTTACTTGTGGACATTCATCCACTAAAACAACACCTTTTTTCTCTATATGATTCATACCATAGGCTATCTCATCACCCGTATGCCAGATTTTAAATTCACTTCGAGAACGATAGTGTGACTCTGGAGATTTATAAACTGTTATCTCACCATTATAAAAAGATTTAAAACGTTCTTTATTTAATTCTAATTTATCATTTAACTGATACTCATAACCGTTTTCATAAAGCTTACAAGCTCCACACTCTCCAAAATATTTACAATCCAACATATAATCCTTATTTTATAGAGGCAATTAAATTACCTATCAGAAGATTCCATCCATCTATCAACACAAAAATTAATATTTTAAAAGGAAGTGAAATCATAACAGGTGGAAGCATCATCATACCCATAGACATAAGGATAGATGCTACAACCATATCGATAACTAAAAATGGCAAAAAGAGTAAAAAACCTATCTCAAATGCTGTTTTTAACTCACTAATAACAAATGCTGGAATAATTATAGATAGAGGTACATCAGCCACTGTTTGAGGGTTTTCCATTTTTCTTATTCTAAAAAAAAGAGCTAAATCCTTCTCTCTAGTATTTCTTATCATAAAGTTTTTAAAAGGTAGTGTTGTCTTATCAAATGCCTCTTCATACCCTATTTTTTCTTCTATATAGGGCTTGATTCCAGCTTCATAAGCTTTTATACCAACTGGCTCCATAACAAAAAATGTTAATATCATTGCCAACATTACTAAAAGTTGTGTTGGTGGTACTTGTTGAGTTCCTAACGCTTGGCGTAGAAAACCAAAGACAATAACAAAACGTGTAAATGTTGTCATCACAAGGATCATACTAGGTGCTAAAAATAGTAGTGTTAATAAAACTAAAACATTCAGTGAGCTTACTAATTGTTCAGGAGATTTTGGTGCATTTAACTCAAAATTCATTGTAGGAATTTCAACTGACTCTGCACCTACAATAGTAGCAAAAATTACTAATAAAGAAAAAAATTTAAACATTAATTATTAGCAACTTTATCTAAAACAGATTTTTTAATTTTTTCTTCACTCTCCGACTCTGAAGCATAAAAATGTAACTCAACTCTTCTATTTTTTGCACGTCCACTCTTTGTTGCATTTGTTGCTAAGGGCTTAAACTCTGCATATCCAGCAGCACTAATTCTATCTGGTTTTACACCATCTTTTAAGAGTTCCTGTAAAACTGAAATAGCTCTAAAAGATGAAAGTTCCCAATTATTTTTAAAAGGACTATTTCTACCTGGCGAACCATTATCTGTATGACCTTGAACACTTACTTCCATACTATTTGGCAACTCTTCAATAATTAATGCTATACGTTTTAAAAATAGTAATGTATCCTCATTTTCAATAGTAGCACTTCCAGCTTTAAAAAGTAATGATGCAGGAAGTTCAATCACAAAACCACCTTGTGCATCTTCAAGAGTAACCTCTTCAGCACTTTTACCCTTTTCCATCATCTCATTAGCATCCATTACTGCTTGTTGAATTCTATTAACAGCTTCACTTGTTTCATCTTGAGAATCGATAGGTGTTGATTCTAACATTCTTTTTGTAGATATTTCTGTTTGTGTTCCACCCTCTAAGACACTCATTGCACCAGAGAGAGAACCTATCGCTTCAGAGACTTTTTTTGCATCCATACTTGACATAGATAAAAGAAGTACAAAGAAACATAGAAGAAGTGACATCAAGTCACCAAATGCAGCCAACCAAGCGGGGAGACACTCTTCACAATCTGGACATTTTTGCTTACCCATTACTAACTTCCATTAGTCAAACTGACTTATACGTTCTACTGGTGGCAAGTAACTTAATAGTTTAGCTTCTAAAACACGAGGAGAATCACCTGACTGAATAGACATAATACCAGATAAAATCATATCTTGAACTAAAGTTTCTTCCTCATTTCTAATCGCTAATATATTATAAATAGGAGTTCCAAAAACATTTCCAATAATTGCACCATACATGGTAGTAAGAAGGGCAACCGCCATAGATGGACCAATCGCTGATGGATCAGCCATATTTAGAAGCATGGCAACAAGACCGATAAGAGTACCAACCATACCCATCGCTCCAGCAAGACCACCCCACTGATTAAATATAGAACCATGAATTTTATGTCTAGTATTTGTCTGTTCCATCTCAATCTCTAACAGTTCCCTAATAGTATCAGGTTCACTCCCATCAATAGCCATAGACAAACCCTTTTTTAAAAAGGCATTTTCTTCAACATCAACTTTTGCTTCTAAAGATAAAATACCCTCTTTTCTCGCATCTGTTGCAAAATCTACAAGTTTTTTAATAAGCTCTGGAACATCCTCTTGAGGAGGCTTAATCGCTATCATAAATATTTTTGTAAACTGTTTCATCTGAGATGGTTTAAATGATATCATCAATGCACCGATACTACCACCAATAACAATAAGTGCAGAGGGAGCATCAAGATAAGCACCTACACCAACACCCATAGTCATAGAACCCATAAGAAGTGCAAAAATTAAAACTATACCAATGACTGTACCTAAATCCATTACAAACCCTGATTTTTAAATATTCACGTATAATACCACAAACTATATTAGCACTAAGAATAAAAATGATAAAATCGTTAATATAAAAATTAGAGGAAAAAAGTAATGGAAAAAAATAAAACAAGTATAATTATACTAGCTGCTGGAAAAGGTAGCCGTATGAAATCACCTAAGGCAAAAGTTTTACATAGTGTGAGTGGTAAGCCTATGCTTTTTCACATTATCAAAGAATCTCAAAAAATCTCTAATGATATTACAGTAGTTATTGCTCATCAAAAAGAGGAAGTTCAAAAGCAAATGGAATCATTTTTTGATAATATCACTTTTGTAGTTCAAGATGCTGAAAATTTTCCAGGAACTGGTGGTGCTATGAAAAATGTAGCTCCTAAAAATGATAAAGTTTTAGTTTTAAATGGGGATATGCCACTTATTACATCTAATGCTCTTCAAGGATTTTTAGATACTGATGCAGATGTTATTATGTCTATTTTTGATTTAGAAAATCCTGATGGCTATGGTCGTGTTGTTATAGAAAATGAACAAATTCAATATATAGTAGAGCAAAAAGATTCAAATGAAGATGAGTTAAAAGTTACAACGGTAAATGCTGGAATATACGCTTTTTCTAAAGATGTTATTAACAAATATATTCCTCTTCTCAGTAATGATAATGCTCAAGAAGAATATTACTTAACAGATGTTGTAGCTATGGCTAAAAAAGATGATTTAAAAATAGCACCTCTTTTAGTAGATGAAGAGCATTTTAAAGGTGTAAACTCTAAAAAAGATTTAGCTGATAGTGAAGTTATTATGCAAGATAGAATAAAATCATCACTTATGGCAACTGGTGTTATTATGCAACTTCCTTCTACTATATATATTGAAGAGAGTGTTGTTTTTGAGGGCGAGTGTATTGTTGAAAATGGTTGTCGTATTACTGGAAACACTACTATAATTAACTCTCATATCAAATCTGGTAGTGTTATAGAAGATAGTATCGTTAAAAACTCTGATGTTGGACCACTTGCACACTTGCGTCCTCTTTCAAATATAGAAGATACTCATATAGGCAACTTTGTAGAGGTTAAAAAAAGTAATCTTAAAGGTGTAAAAGCTGGTCATCTAAGTTATATTGGTGATGCAGAGGTAGATACTGGTACAAATATTGGTGCTGGGACTATCACTTGTAATTATGATGGTAAAAATAAATTTAAAACTATTATCGGTAAAAATGTTTTTATAGGAAGTGACACTCAACTTGTAGCGCCTGTAACGATAGAAGATGATGTTATGATAGCTGCTGGTACAACTGTAACAAGTGGTACAGTAAGTAAAGGAAATTTAGTTCTTAGTAGAACTAAGATGAGATTAGTTAAAGATTTTTATTATAAATTTTTTGGTAAAAAACAATAATGTCTACTGAAGCACAAAAAAATAAAAACAACCCTCTCCATGGAGTAAAGTTAAAAGATATTTTAGAAGAGTTAGTAAAATTTTATGGTTGGAAAAAACTTGCAAATTTTGTAGATATAAGATGTTTTATGTTTGACCCAACAATAAATTCTAGCCTAAAGTTTTTAAGAAAAACACCTTGGGCTAGAACTAAGGTTGAAGATTTGTATCTTAATATGCTTGATACTAAAGAGAGAGCTTAAATGCTCACCTCTTTAATATCTGCAATTTTCAATATACTTTTATAGATAGAAGCGACTAAAAATTTTCTATTGTTTTTAATTCTTTCATCTTCTGCATTTACCATTACATCTGTAAAGAAACTATCTAGTTCAGGTTTTAGACCCAAAAGTGCATCTAACTCCTCTTCATAATTATTATACTCTTTTGCTACTACTTCACTATATCTAGCATATAAAACTTTTTCAGCATCTTCTTCAAAAAGTTCACTATTAATATTCATTTCTTGAGATAAATTAATATCTTTTGTAATATTTGCAACACGTTTAAATGTTGAAGAAATATCATCAAAACCTTCTGAGTTTACAAGGTTATTCAGTGCTTCTATTTTTTTACCAATATTTAAAAGTTCACGTTCACCTGAAGCTAAAACTGCTTCAACGATAGATGGGTTTACTTTATAATACTGCTTAACACGTTCTAAAACAAATGTTTCTAATTTTTTCATATCTATATTTTCATAGTTATTACTAAGTGATTTAAGAGTCTCAACTACATCAAATGCTAAGTTATGCTCATTTGTAATTCTAATAAGACCATTTACAGCACGACGAAGTGCAAATGGGTCACGTGAACCTGTTGGAATTTGATTTATACTAAAGAGTGCAAGAAGAGTATCTAATTTTAAACTCATTGCAATAATTGCACTTAGAGGAGTTGATGGAAGTTTACTCTCTTCACCATTAGGTAGATATTGCTCCGTTAAAGCTAAGGCAACTGCTTCACTCTCTCCTGCAATAGTTGCATAATAACCACCCATAAGACCTTGAAGTTCAGTAAACTCAAATACCATCTCACTCATTAAGTCAGCTTTAGCTAAAGTTATAGATTTTGTTAAATCTGCTCTTGATGCGTTTGGAGTATATAAATCAAACAGAGTATTAGCGATTTTCTCTTCACGTCTAATCTTATCTGCAACTGTTCCTAAACCTTTAAAGAATGCAACTTTTTCAAGTCCATCTATACTCAGTCCATTTTTAATATCATTGTCATAAAAGAAAAGTCCATCTGCTAAACGAGGGCGTAATACTCTCTCATTTCCCTCTATTACTTTTGAAAAATCATTAGTTAATGCATTTGATACAACACAAAATTTATTTATTAGTTTTCCATCTTTAAAGACTGGAAAATATCTTTGATGCTCTTTCATAGAGACAATAATAACTTCACTTGGAAGTCTTAAAAACTCTTCGTCAAATGAGCCTATAAGAGGAGTTGGATTTTCATTAATAGCGACTACTTCATCAAGTAAATCTGCATCTATCTCAATAGTAATTCCATTTTCATTCTCTAAATTTTTAAACGCTTCAAGAATATTTTTACGTCTTTCATCTTGATAGAGAGTAACTCCACCATCTTTAAGTGTTTGAAAATACTCTTTAGCACCACTAATTGCAACAGCATCAAAATTACTAATACGATGAACAAAAGTGCTTTTTTTAGATTTAACACCAAAAAGTTCCACATCTACAAGAGTATCATCAAACATTACATTTATCCATCTAACAGGGCGAATAAAACTCTCACTTGAACTTCCCCATCTCATTGTTTTTCCAAACTCTAAAGACTTAACCCAAGTGTTAATAATCTCATTTAAAAGTTCAGTTGATTCTTTACCTTTAACCTCTTTTTTAAAATAAAGAACCTCTTTGCCACCCTTTTTACCTCTTCCTATCTCAGAAAGTGAAACACCACATTTTTTTGCAAAACCTTCAGCTGCACGAGTTGGCTTACCATCTTTAAATGCCACAGCGATAGGTGCTCCGAAGAACTCTTCTATGCTATCTTTTTGAGAAGTTGGAAATTCTCTATGCCAAATCACTAAACGACGAGGTGTATAGTAAAATTCAAAATCACAAAGAAGTGAACTCTTTTCTAAAATATTTGCATATTTTTTTTCAATATTTTTCAACTCTTTTAAAAGTGGAACTGCTGGAAGCTCTTCTACACCTATCTCTATTAGTAATGGTTTTAACATAGTATTTTCTCTTTATATATTGATTTAATTATCGCGATTTTATCTCTTTTTTGGTTAAAGAGTTCTGTTATAGTTAAATATAAAAATATTCTTAACTCAACAAGATACCATTTCATTTATGTTTAACTAAAAGTAATACTAGTTACAATACTCCAAATTTAAAAACACACAAGGATTTAATATGCCAAAGATTAACAAATATGTAGATATAGATAGTATAGAAAGAGAAGCTAAAAAAGATTTAATCGACCGTCACTCTCCATTTATCAGCTGTGCTGACACTGCTAAAGTTGGTGAGCCATTTGAAGTAACTGTTAAAATGGGTAACGAATTTACTCATCCAGATGATTTTGATCACTATATCGAATCAGTTACACTTTTTAATGGTGAAACTAAATTAGCTCAAGCTACTTATATTCCAGGAACATTAGGTAATATTAAAGCTCATAACACTACAACTTTTACTATTATTCCAACTGGTAAAAAACTTAAATTAATTGCTCATGGTTACTGTACTAAGCATGGTATTTGGGAAGGTACTGAAGTTATTGTTGAAGTAGCTCAGTAAGTTTTCTCTTTCTTTCCGTGCTTTTGCACGGAATTACTTCTCTTTAAAACTACCTTTCCTCACCTTACTATTCTAAAATCTAAATAACTTTTTGATATACTATATGTAACATTCAAGGAAATAATAAACATGAAACTAATTCTCATATCCATTCTAATCCTATTCTCCTCCCTACAAGCCAGTAATATCTTCGCGTCTCTACCATATAAAATTAGACTAGGAGAACGTCTCCCTTTAAAAGTTGAATCAAAAATAATAGATTACAACTATCAAAAGCAGATTATGGGAAAGTTTGGTATAAAACTTGATAAAGAGACTGATGTTGTAAATAGTATCTATTTTGCATATAGTAGCTTTGATATTCCTACTTTACTTCCTAAGGCATGGCGAAATGCTGGTTTAGCTCTTTGCTATGATAATAGTAATGGTACTGATTATGAAACTGTTAAAGATTTAGTTAGCTCTACCAATGCTTATGATATAGAGGAAGAGAAAGATCATTATAGACAAGTGTTAAGTTTTAAAGTTGGAAGTGATAAACAGTATGAACTTATCTTTTATTTATTTAGTAAAAAAGATGAACATGGTTCTGGTTTGGCTTATATTACCGTAACTAATATTGATGGTTTAGGTCTTGATGAAGATTATTAAAAATAGTATCTATATTTGAACTCTTATCAAAACCTTATTTTACTCCAAAATCTATACCGTTTAAAATCTGTTGGGTTTAAGTATGTTAATACATTTACTATTAATGAAACAAATCATTTTATAAAACCAGTGACTTTTAAAAACTTAGTCTTAGAAATTTCAAACTGTCATCTTTGTGATTTAAGTAAATCAAGAACTCAAAGTATGTTTGGTTATGGAGATAGTAATGCAAATATCATGATTATAGATTTTAGTGTTTCTCAAACGCAAGATAGTAACAATAACTATTATAGTAGTCGTTCAGGTACTATTTTAAAAGAGATGGTTGAAAATAGTTTTAACTTAGATATTAAAGATATATACTATACTCATATTGTAAAATGTAAAGCACTCTCTTCAAATATTCCCTCTCCATCTGAGGTAAATTCTTGTAAAAACTATCTTTTTTCACAGATAGATTTTATTAAGCCAAAAATTATTATTACATTAGGTGAAGAGGTCTATAAAAGTATTACTTCCGATAAAGAAAATTTCGAAAATATTAGAGGTCATATTATAGAATTTAAGAAATATAAACTTTTACCGATATATAATCCGCACCATCTATTAAGAAATCCAGAGTTACAAAAAATCACATTAAATGATTTAAAAAAAATAAAGAGCTATATATGAAAAAATCACTATTCTTACTACTGCCTATTATCCTATTCTCAAAAAGTTATATTATCTCAGATATTCCTCTTCCTAAACTCTATGTTCAAAACCTAGACCCTTATGAGTGTAATGAAAACTGTATGCAAGAGTATTTAGATAATGATATGATATTTTATTTTTTAGCTCAAGCAGATAAAGAGTTACCAAATGATGAGCATAATAAAGTAAAAACTATGTATATCTCTTTTTTAAATTTAGGGATTCATAAAAAAAGTGAAAATCTACGTATAGCAATGATTCTTCCCTATAAAAAAATAGGAAAATATGCTCCCTCAACTATGAATGCATCTTTTGCATATTTAATGACAAAAAAACACCCTTTTGAACTTAAAAGTTATAAAGTTGAAAGTGAGAGTATCGAAGATTTAGAACTTGCTATTCAAAAGATAAAGAAAGATGATTTTGATTATATCATAGCTCCATTAACACAAGAGGGAGCAGATAATGTAGCTCTTATAAATCCAGATATTAATATATATTTTCCTACTATCAATAAAAAAAATACTAATAGTAACTCCTCCTCTCTTTATTATGGTGGTATTGACTATGAAGCACAAACAGATATTCTTCTCCAAAAAGCAGTATCCCCCTTAATACTTTTTTCTGATAAATCATCTCTTGGTGAAAAACTTGCTAATTATGAAGAGGAAACATTTCAAACATTAGAGTTAAATACAACAGATAATAATGTTATTAAGTTTTCTATTCCACGAAGAACTACAAACTTAGAAAGACATCTTAAAGAAAATAAAAAAATTGATTTTGGTTCATTTTTTTTAAATACCCCTATTATTAAAAGTGGTATGATACTCTCTCAACTAACTTTATATGATACAAATATTACAAATGTTTTATCTACTCAAATAAATTATGACCCTCTTCTTTTATCAATGACTCAATACACAGATAGAAAAAAAATGCTCATTACAAACTCCATTACAGAAAATAATGATATAGTTATCGAAACAAATGCTCTTCTTGGTAATGATATTGTTTATGATTGGATTAACTATACTACTACGGTTGGAATAGATTATTTTTTCCATCTTATTACAAATGAAGATAGAATATATAATATAAATCTAAGAGATAATCAGATGCTTTACAAGATAGAACTTCTAAAACCATCTATATCACGATTTATTAAGCAATAATTTTTTGAAAAGGAAGAATATATTATGCAGATAAGAGTTTACTATGAAGATACCGATTTAGGTGGTGTTGTGTACCACTCTAATTATTTAAATTTTTGTGAGCGTGCAAGAAGTGATGCTTTTTTTCAAATTGGTAAAAAACCTATTTTAGAAACAGGTCATTTTGTTGCGAAAAAACTTACTGCCAATTATATATCTAGTGCAAAACTTGGTGATTTACTTGATATAAAAACTTCTCTTATTCAGATAAAATCTGCTTCTTTTATACTAAAACAGATAGTTTATAAAGAGGATATAAAAATGTTTGAGATGGATATAACTTTAGCCTATATTGATTTTAATGCAAAACCTCAAAAAATAGATAGAGAAACAAATCAACTTATTAAAAATATATATAATGGAAACTAAATGCTAAACCACAGCATATTAAAAATAAAATAAAATAAAATAAAATAAAAGAGTATATTATGTCAAACAGATTAAAAAACGAAGATAGTCCCTATTTACAACAACACAAAAACAATCCAGTAGATTGGTTTCCTTGGGGAGATGAAGCATTTGCTAAGGCTGAAGCTGAAAATAAAGCTATATTTATCTCCATAGGCTATTCATCTTGTCATTGGTGTCACGTTATGGAAGAGACTGTATTTGAAAACCGAGAGTGTGCTGATATTTTAAATAAGCAGTTTATCTGTATCAAAGTAGATAGAGAGGAACGCCCTGATATTGACAAGCACTATCAAGAGGTTCATCAACTTCTAAACCGTCGTGCTGGTGGTTGGCCAACTTCTATATTTTGTACTCCTCAAAACAAACCATTTTTTGCAGGAACATATATACCACCAGAATCTAGTCAAGGTTCTATTGAGGGTATGGGGTTTAAAGAACTATCTCGTCTTATCGGTAGTAAAGTTTCTCAAAATGATGCACAGATTATTAAAAATGCTGATGAGATAGAGGGGTTTTTAAAACATAAAGAACATCCAAAAGAGGCAACTGTACTTAAAGAATCATTTGTTAAAAACTTTATGCTTCAAGCTCAAAACAACTATGAACATAAAAATGGTGGTTTCTCAGTAGCACCAAAATTTCCTCACGCTTCAACGCTCAACACTCTTTTAACTGTTGATAGACTCTTTGATGAAAAACCTGCCAAAGCGATGGTAGTAGATACTCTTAACTCTATGAAAAGAGGTGGTATATATGACCTTGTAGATGGTGGTTTTTGTAGGTATAGTGTAGATGACAGATGGCTAGTGCCTCACTTTGAAAAAATGCTTTATGATAACGCCCTACTTTGTGAAGTTTACACGCAAAGTTATTTAACATATAAAGATGAAAATCACTTAACTATCGCTAAAGAGATAGCCGACTTTTGGTATAACTTTATGAGTGAAGACAACCTTTTTTATTCTGCAAGTGATGCAGATAGTGAGGGTTCTGAGGGAACGTATTTTGTATATAGTTATGATGAAGTTTATAATGCTTTAAATGATGCTAACTATAAAAATATTGAGGTTATGTTAGAAGAGATGAGTGTTACTAAAGAGGGTAACTTTGAGGGTAAAAATATTATTCGTTTTGAAGATGGTGTTATTCCTAAAGATTTTGAAGATATTAAACCTCTCCTTCAAAAAATCCGTGCAAAAAGAGTCTATCCATTTATAGACCAAAAAGTTCAAGTTTCTTGGTCGGCGATGATGATTAAATCTCTCTTTATTTTAGGGGCTATTGATGAAAAATATACTGATAGAGCGACAAAAAGTTTAGATGCACTTTTAAAAACTATGTATATTGATGGAACACTTTACCATACAACACTTATACATAAAACTCCGAAAATAGAAGCATTTTTAGAAGATTATGCCTTTCTTTCTTCTGCCCTTATAACAGCTTATAAACATACTCAAAATGAGCTATATCTTGTAAATGCACAAAGATTTGCAAACAAAGCCCTTGAAGAGTTTTATAAAAAAGGGGAGTGGTTATTTAGTACAGGAGAGTTCCAAACAAAAGCTGAAACATCAGACAATACATACACAAGTTCTATAAGTGTAATGTTAGATGTACTTATCTCTCTAGGCACTCTTTTAGAAGATGAAAAATATACTCATTTTGCATTTAAAACGATGGAGTATAACTCTTACGATTTAGGACGTAAACCTATCTATTCTCCATTTATGTTAAAACAGATGTTTAGATATTTAAAAGGGGATAGAGTTGTGAAATCTACTATTGAAAATTTAGATGCAAATAGTTCTGCACTTGTAAATCTAAAATATCCATTTATACAGTATAAACAGAGTGATGATAGCTCTTTTATGGTTTGTGGGGAGAAGAGTTGTTTTGCTCATAGTGATGATGTGAAGAGTTTGGATAAGTTAATTAAAAAATCATTAATATAAAAGGATTAAAAATGGGTTCAAAACGTGTTATGGTAGAAGATGAATTAACAGAAGATACAAATATAGAAGAGATTACTCATAATGACAGAAGAGTAAGTTTGGAAAAACAAGAGAAAAAAGTAGAAATAAAAAATAGAAATAAAAATGGCACAAGAGTAGCTGTTTGGATAAAAACTGAAGTGCTTGAATATGAAAAAGAGTTAAAGCGTCTTCAAATAGAACTTTTAAAAATGCAAAACCATATTAAAGATACAGGCGATAAAGTTTTGATGATTTTTGAAGGGCGTGATGCAGCAGGAAAAGGTGGGACTATTAAACGTCTTACCGAACACCTTAACCCTCGTGGTGCAAGAGTTATCGCCCTAGATAAGCCTAGTGATGTTGAAAAAACTCAATGGTTCTTCCAACGTTATGTACAACACCTTCCATCAGCAGGAGAGATAGTTCTTTTTGATAGAAGTTACTATAACCGTGGTGGTGTTGAGCCTGTTATGGGATTTTGTACACAAGAGGAGCATAAAGAGTTTTTACATGAAGTTCCAGAGTTTGAAAAGATGCTTATAAACTCAAATATTAAAATCTTTAAGTTTTATTTCTCTGTTTCTAAAGATGAGCAAAAAAAGAGATTTGACAAACGTCGTACTGATCCATTAAAACAGTATAAACTCTCTCCAGTAGATGAAAAATCACAAGGTTTATGGGATAAATATACTATTGCTAAATACTCTATGCTTTTAGCTTCTCATACAGACCATGCACCTTGGACTATTATACGTTCGGACAATAAAAAGAAAGCTCGTATAAACTGTATCAAACATATATTAAAGCATATAGACTATACAGACAAAATTTCAAAAAAAGAATTAAAAACTGATAATAAAATTTGTATTGATGCTAACGATGAAATCCGTATTATGGAAACAGAGATGTCTTTGAAGAAGAACTAATATGAAAAGATTAAAATTATATTCCGTACTCAATACGGAATATAGTCTTAAAATTTATTGAGAAAGAGAGCTTGTTGTATCTTCACTAGCACTCATAACATCTGTTACAGTTTTTTCTAAATCTGTATCACTTCCAAAAAAGCCATCTTTATTTATCTCAAGTTTTGCAGTTAAAGCTGTCGCCGTTTCAAAATCAAATCCAGCTAACTCAAATTTTGCATCTAATTCTAGTGTAACCTCAGCATCTAAACCATCTAAACCTAATATTTTATAAATAGCATCTTTATTTACATTTGATAGTTCTGCTTCTACATCACCAGTTTCTACTTTCATCTCATCACTATCAAATAAATCTTCAACAAGTTCTGCTTTATCAGTAACTTTAACTATTGTATCATTAATATTTTTTACTGTTAATGCTAAACCATCAGTTGCCATTCCAGAAGCATCAAGAGACTCTAACTCTTTGTTTAAATCTTTAGCTTTAGCTTCTTCTAAATCAGATAAATTTGTTTGAGCGTCTATCATACTATCAATAGCATCAGATAAATTTTCATCTGTTTTTAATTTACTTGCTATACTATTAAAAACTGCTTGAACATTCTCTGTATCTACAAGTTCAGCAACTTTTTCTATCTGTAACGCTATTTTTAATAACTCTTCATTTCCATCTTCCATAGTATTTTTATCTAAATCATCAACTTGAATCCCTAGTTTTTGAGCTACTTCAGATTTTACTGTTTCTAAATCCATATCAGGATTTTCAGCTTGATACTCAGTTACTAAAGTTGTTAATGGTGTGATATGGTCTTCATCCATATTTTGAGCTATCATAGATAACTGACCTGTAAACTCCTCTTTTGTAACTTTATCTATACCACCTTCTACTATAATAGGTTTTCCTAAATCTGCTTCAGGAATTTCTAATGAATATTCTCCATTATCATCTGTTGTTGTATTTAATTCATCATTATCAAATTTACTATTTTCATTTGCATCTAAATAAACATTTGCACCTTGAAGTTCAGGGTCTGATGCGATTCCAGAGATAATTACTTTTCCCTGCTCTGTTTGTTCTACTGGTGTTACCGTATTTGAACTACTATCATCCGAACTGTCGCTACTCCCACAACCTACTAAAAGTGAACTTGCAATTACTGAGATTGCTACTAATTTAATTGTTTTTGTGTATTTCATAACTTGTCCTTTTTATGTTTTGTTAGGAGAATTATAGCATTAAAGTGTTAGTGAAGTGTTACTTACTTTATCTATTCAAACTAATATTTGGTGTAAATGCCTTTGTACTGACATTAACAATATCCCCAACACTCAAACTTTGTGCCTCTTGAGAACTCACAACAACCTCAACCAACTGCTGACCAATAGCGATAATAGCTATATAAATAACATCTACTTTCATTATTTCTAAAATCTCCCCCTCAAAAGAGAACTTCTGTGTTCCACGAGTTTTAAGAAGAACATCTTTAGGAGAACCATCATCTATAATCTCTCCCTGCTCCAAAACTATCACTCTTGAAGCTAAACGATATATCTCACTAGGGTCGTGACTTACCATAATCGTAGTTGTACCAAACTCTTTATGAAGAGTAAGTATCTCATTTTGAAGTTTTATTCTCATAGAGGGGTCAAGTGCAGAGAGTGGTTCATCCATCAGTAAAAGCTTAGGTCTATTCATCAAAGCTCGACACAAACTCACACGCTGTTTCTGTCCTCCACTCAGAGTATTTGGCAAACGCTTTTTGAGTTCACTTAGCTCTGTTATCTTTAAAAGATGATTTGCTAAAGTTTTATCTTTATTGACAAAAAGTAGATTTTCTTCAACTGACATATTTGGAAACAGAGCATAGTCTTGAAACACAAAACCGATACCCCTTTTTTGAGGAGGAAGAACAGTCTTTGCATCAAGCCAAGTTTCATCCCCTATCTCTATCTTACCCTCAGCATCTTCAAGCCCTGCTAAGATACGAAGTAATGTTGTTTTTCCACTTCCACTTTGACCAGCTAGAGCTATAAAATCATTTTCTTTTATATTTAGATTTATGTTTAAGTTCATTAAGCCGTTTGAACCGTGAAGTTTTTTGTTTATGTTTATTTTTATACTCATCTTTATCCCCTAAACCCCAAACTTCTTACTCTCACGCCCATTAAAACTATAAACACTCAACAAAACAAGAAAACTTATAATAACCATAATCCCACTATAAATATGTGCAGACTCATAATTCATAATCTCCACCATCTCATATATAGCGACCGAAGCGACCTTTGTTTCTTCAGGAATACTCCCTCCAACCATCAACACCACTCCAAACTCTCCGACTGTATGCGCAAAAGTGATGATTATAGCTGTTAAAACTGCTGGTTTTATGTTTGGTAAGGCGACTTTAACTATCGTTTCAAATTTACTTTTTCCTGCGATGTAACTTGCTTCTAACATATTTTTATTTATAGACTCAAATCCACCTTGAAGAGGTTGAACCATAAAAGGAAGAGAGTAAAAACAACTAGCAACTACTAAACCTGTAAAATTAAACACTAAAGTAATACCAAAAACATCTTCAAAAAACAGACCGATAGGGGAATTATTGGAAAGAGATACAAGAATATAAAAACCTAAAACTGATGGTGGTAAGACTATTGGAAGAGCAGTTAATGCTTCAAACAAAGGTTTTGCTTTAGAGGTAGTTTGTGATAACCACCAAGCAAGAGGAACACTTATAAAAAAAAGTATTATCGTAGTAAGTGATGCTAATTTAAAAGAGAGTAAAAAAGGTTGATAATCTAAATTTAAAATAGTATCAATCATCTAAAACCTCAGCAATAGACAACTCACTCGCTTTTATAAAAGCCTCTACTCTATCATCTACTTGTAAATTCATTTTTTTTGATGATGCTACTGTAATTATAGACTCTAAAACAGTATCAAAAAAACGAAGCTCTATACTACTCAGAAGTTGCCCATTTTCGATAGCAATGATTGTAGAACTTAATTTATTAGAGTAGCTTACATCTCCACTAAAGTTTTTAGCTATGGCTATATGAGATGGTTTTACTATTAATTTTACTTTTGTTCCTATCTTTATGTTTTGAGCTAAATCTAAACTCATCATAGAAAGTGTTGTTCCATAAGCATTAAATTTTACGATATGTAAACTATCACAACTCTCAATACTCGTTACAGTTGCTAAAAAAATACTCACGGTATTAGATACCCAAAATCTTTTAATATCTTTTGAGCTTTATCACTTAACATAAAATTATAAAAGGCTAAAACATCACGATTACCTTTTGCTCTTTTTAAAAGCACTATTCCTTGACTAATAGGTGTGTAGAGCTTACTATCTACCTCCGCCCAATGAATATTTTTTTTAAAATGTTTCATTCTAGGAGAAAAAAGTGAAGATTTTGCGATAAAACCTAAATCTGAAGCAGTTACAGTATAAGAAACTGTTTGAGAGATAGACTCTCCATATATAAACTTCTTTTTAATATCATTATATACTCCAGCATTTTTAAGTGCCTCAGCCGTTGCTATACCATAGGGTGCTGTTTTAGGATTTGCTACTGCTATACGTTTGATTTTTGAATTTTTAACTATCTCTATACCTTGAGTAAAATCTCTCTTTTTACTACTTAAATAAGCCAAACTCCCTTGAGCATATACAAGAGGTTTTGTGATAGCTATACCTTTGGCATAAAGAGCCTCTGGATATTTCATATTTGCCGACATAAAAAGCTGGTAGGGAGCGCCATATCTTATTTGAGCGGTAAGTTTTCCACTACTTCCTAACGTCACTCTTACTTTTATATCTGGATTTTGTTTATGAAACTCTTTTTTTAACTCATCTATCGCATAACTTACATTTGCAGCGACTGCTATACTTATATTTCCAGCATATAAAGAACTTGTAAAAAGTAAACTTCCTAATAATAATATTTTAAACATTTTTCTCTCTCCTTAATTTTTATGCACTAGATATTTATAAAACTCATTTTCAAGTATTTTTATATCTATCGGTTTAGCAACAAATCCATTCATACCTGCATTTAAAAATCTTTCCCTATCTCTATCTAACGCATTTGCAGTTAAAGCTATCATAGGTGTTAATACGAGGTCTTTATCTTGCTCAAACTCTTTCATCTGTTTCATCGCTTCTAATCCATTTAGATTTGGCATATTTTCATCTAAAAGCACCATATCAAACTTCTCTTTTTTAAATATTTTTACCGCTTCTAAACCATCATCTGCTATTGTATAGTCTATCCCATAATCATCAAGAATTATTCCTATTAGCATCTGATTAGTTTTATTATCTTCAGCTACTAATACTGAACCTTGAAACTCAACTGTCTCATCTAACTCTTTTGTCTTTTTATTAGGTGCTTTAATATTATTTATTCCAGTATCATTTATCGCTTCTACAATAGACTTTGGAACAAAAGGAGAGTAAAGAGGTACAATATGATTACTATTAGCTATTTTTACAGAGTTAGAACGAAGTATAGCTATTGCTGGTACTTTAGCCTCTATAATATCCAGATTATAGAGATCATCTGGAGTAAAAAGTAAAATATCATAACCATCTTTTTGGTATGTGTCTAACTCTAATATGACCTCTATTCCAAAATCTTGCAGATATTTTTTCATAATTTTTAGATTCTCTTTACACTCAGCACAACTATTAAGAAGTGCAAATCTTAAATTTGAAAAATTTTCAGGATTTATAAGTTTTTTATGTGTATTATCTACTATTTCAATCGGTATACTTAATCTAAATGTTGAACCTTTCCCCTCTTCACTCTCTAATATTAAAGTACCATCCATGAGACTAGCTAGTTTTGAAGATATGGATAAACCTAAACCTGTTCCACCATATTTCCTAGTTGTAGAACCATCCGCTTGTTCAAAGGCTGAAAAAACTTTCTCTTTATTCTCTTTTGATATACCTATTCCTGTATCTTTAACAGTGAGTATAAAATTTGATTTCTTGATAGAAATAGTTACATTTATCTGCCCATTTTGAGGTGTAAACTTAATAGCATTACTCAATAAATTTGATAAGATCTGTTTTACTCTTACAGAGTCTATATTTATACTTTGTGCCATATTTGGGTTAATATAAGAAACATACACTAAATGCTTCTCATACGCTTTTGAAGCAAAAAGTAAAATAGCATTACTAAACTCTTCAAGAGTTTCTGTTTTATGCCTATCTATAATAAAATGTCCACTCTGAATTTTTGAAAAGTCTAGAATATCATTTATTATAGTAAGTAAAGATTTTCCACTTGAATTTATAATATTAAGATAATTCAAAATCTTTTCATTTTTCATCTGTTTTTGAATAATTTTTACAAAACCAAGAATAGCATTTAATGGTGTCCTAATTTCATGAGACATATTTGCTAAAAATTCATCTTTTGCTATAACACTGTTTTCTGCCACATTTTTTGCTTTTATTAACTCAATTTTATTTTTTTCTAAATCTTTTATTTTTTTAGATAAGCTTGTTTTTAAATATTTATCATCCATATCGTGAAATATTATAATAGTTGCTAACATTATTTGTATCACAATGGAGATAATATTATCTGTAAAAATAAGAGCATTCATAAGCAAAACAAATATTGCCATAAAATGAGTTAATTTAATTCTAAATAATGGATTTAATAAAACAGCTTTAAGAGAACGAACTCTTTTTTTCTCATAATCTTTTATATGTCCATCTAATATATCCATCTAATAACCTTGATATAGTTTATCTTTAATTACTATAGAAAGATACCTAATAAAAATAAATATATACTTAACAATACGCTACAAT
>CAZXSD010000006.1:0-39308 GCA_964642985.1 uncultured Sulfurimonas sp. | reverse complement strand
TAAAGTTAAGAAAAATGGTCAAATTAAACGTGGTAAAGCGTTTAGAAGCCATATTCTAACTAAACAAGATGCTGCAACTCGTCGTGATCAAAACAGCCCAGCTGTTGTTTCTGATGCAGATGCTGCAAACATCAAGGCTATGATTAACTAAGACTTTTTTTAAAGTTTTAAGATAATTATAAATCTCCAATTATTAGATTAGTTGGGCAAGTCCATACAAGAATATGGCACCCTGAATATAGTATATAGTATATAGTATCTGGGTAAAGAAAAAGGAAAAGTATGCCAAGAGTAAAAACTGGTGTTGTTCGTAGAAGAAGACACAAAAAGATATTAAAATTAGCAAAAGGTTTCTATAGTGGTCGTCGTAAACACTTTAGAAAAGCTAAGGAACAAATTGAACGTTCATGGGTTTATGCTCATAGAGATCGTAAGCAAAAGAAACGTGATTTCCGTAAATTATGGATTGTTCGTATCAATGCTGCTACTCGTTTAAATGGAATGAACTACTCAACGTTTATGAATGGTCTTCATAAATCAGGTATCGAACTTGACCGTAAAATTCTTGCTGATATGGCTATGAACGATTCAGCTGCATTTACTGCTGTTGTTGACGCTTCTAAAGCGGCATTAGCTAAATAAGTTTAAAAGACCTTTTTTTAAAGGTCTTTTGAAATTATCTTCTCTCTTTTAAACCTGCTCTTTAGAAATTTTGTTTAGATATAAAACTATATTACCTTTTGAGTTATAATATATTCCTAATGAATTCTTTCTCGATACAAAAACACCTCGACCATTAAAACTTTGTGTATGTTTAAATGTTTCTTTTAATATTTCTGTATCAAACCCTTCACCTTCATCTGAAATTTGAGTAGAAACATAACATCCTGACGCATGAGCAATTCTATCTATTTTAACAGTTATTTTCTTAGAACAGTTATTTTCTTTTTCTAATAATGTTTCAAAATATATATCTTCTTCAAGTAAATTATGTTTAATATCTGTCGTTATACCCAAGTTACCATGTTCATAAGCATTCATAAATAGTTCTGTAAAAACAACCGAAGAGGAGTTGATAGGTTCTTCATCTTGTGTAAATTCATGCCATATATTTAGGTACCAATCATTTGCATTATCTATTTCATCTAAAGATGTATCAAAAACTTTGGTAACTGATTTTGTATTAGTATAGCTAGGTGTATGAATAAAGATAAGAGTCAAATCATCTTCTTGACCACTTACTTTTCCAAAAAAGCTATTTTTAAAATCATTTTTAGTGAAGCTATTTTTAAAATCATCTTCTATAAAATCAGCATAAGGCTTATCTTTATAAATAGTATTATTTTCTGGAATACCATCGCTATATATTAAAAACTTTCTTATATCTCTAATATTATGACTTCCTACATTAAAAGTAGGTTGCCATTTACAAAGAGGAGGATTGTTTGACTTTATTCTTATGATGTTACCCTTTGTATCTTCCATTAACGTTACAGGCATTGCAAATTTAGAATAATAAATCATCTCATCATCTTTATCAATCAAAACATAATCGATAGCTAAAGCTTCCTCTTCTAATAGAATAGGTTTAATATATTCCATAGTTTCATGAATTAATATACTAAAGTCAAAAGCATCAAGAAATAACATTTTATCTATAATATGATTTGTAAAAGCGGTCATAAGCATAGCACTTAATGAAGCTGATAATCCTTTTCCCATTCCATCAACCACAAGATAAAAAGTGATATTATCATTAATAATTCTAGCACTATAAGCATCTCCACTCATTACATCTAAAGGTTTATATAAAAAATCAACAAATGTTTGTTCATCTGTTCCTATCATCTGATAATAAAAATCATTTCTGATAATATTTATCTCTTTAGCAAAAGCTAAATCTTCTTGATAAGAGCTGTATTCCTCTTTTTCTTGAAACTCTTTTAATTTTTTATTTCTTTGCTCTTCTAAAAAATTATTTGCTATTAAAAGTTTGGAAGCTTTTATAACGGTTTCTATCACTTCATTGTTTTTAATCGGTTTTTTAATGAAGTTATTTACATTAAGATGTAGAGCTTTAATAATAACAGTAATCTCTTCGATAGCAGATACTAAGATAATAGGAATATCTTTATTTTTTGCACGTATCTTTTCTATCATCTCTAAGCCATTAAGAATAGGCATATCATAATCACTAATAATTATATCTATATCATTATCTATAAATTTACTATAACCATCGGCACCATCATTAGCAAAAACAAGTGTACCAACTAAATCTTCAAAAATCATATCATATATCATCTGTGTTGTTAAATTGTCTTCAACAATTAGCAGATTTAAGGATTTAATATACTCTAAAGCGGAAGAGTTTTCCTCTAAAAAATTATTTGTCATACTTTAAACTTATTTAATTCATTTTGAAGTTTCTGCGCATCAGAGGAGAGAGTAGAAACAGTATTGTTTACTAAAGTTCTTAATTGAGTATTTTTAGAGGAGAGATGAATAATTTCATCCATATTTTTAATTAATTTTTTTGTTTTTGTTGCAATATATGTACTTTGATGCATCACTTGGGTAGATTTTATTTGTGTTATTTCAAGATTATCTTTTGTTTCTTGTGATGATGCAATGAGTTCTTGTGCAGATATTGAAATATGATTAATATTTTTTGAAGTTAAATCTGTACCCTCTGCAATTTCAACAACATTTTGAGTAATAAGATTTACATTAGAACTAATTTCACTCAATGATTTTTGAGTCCTTTCAGCAAGTTTTCTAACTTCATCAGCAACAACAGCAAAACCACGACCATGCTCACCTGCACGAGCTGCTTCAATAGCTGCATTTAAAGCAAGAAGGTTTGTTTGCTCTGAAATATCAGAGATAATACTTAAAACATCTTTTATATTTTTAGCCTGTTCTGTTAATGCTGAAACTTTTTCTGTTAAATCATTTTGATACATAGTATTTGTATTAATATCTTGAATTACTAAGTTAAGCTTATTTACAAAATCATCGAGTACATTGAAAGTATTTTCTAAATCTTCAGTTACGGTAATAGATGATTCTTCAACATTATCTAGTTTTGATCCGATTTCATCAACTAAAATATTAATATCAGATATTTTTTCTTCAGAATTTTCACTATTTTTTTCAAGTTTGAGTACTATACTTCCTAATTTTTCACTCTCTTTTGATGTTTTTGATGAAACATCTTTTGCATGATGAACAGTAGCTTGAAAAGCTATTATCATGGTATATAAGGCTTGAGAAATTTGAGAAATTTCATCTTTCCCCTCAACGATTACATTACAAGTTAAATCTAATGAGCTTGAAACACAATTAATTTTTTCTAATGAGCTTGTAACACTTTTATTAACACCTTTACTAATAGTAAAAATAATTATAAATATTAATATTGTAAAAATAAGATAAGCTAAAATTCTACTCCATGCATCTAATTTTGAATCAGAGGCAATTTGATTAAGAAGTATTGTGTTTTGATGAGAGATCTCATCATCAACTTTTTTAAGAAGGTTTATCTTTTTTGTTATTGTTTTAAACCATACAACACTATCAATATTGAAGTTACCAGTTATCGCTTTTTTTGTTGCAATATCTCTCATCTTATTAACTTCATTAACGGATGGTGCTTCCATCGTTGTTTTATAAAAAGATTTTACACTAGAGTTTGCCATCGCTAAAGATGAATTTAAAAATGCATTCTGTTCAGCAACTAAAGTTATCCATTTAGCAAACATTCCAGAGCCAAATTTATTAGCAGCAAATGTAGCACTTAAAACCGCTCTTTCTATTCCAGCTCTCTCTTTTGACTTTAAAAAGTTTGTATAGGTATCAAGAGCTTTTACTAGTTCAGGAGTTTCTGCAAGTTTTGCTGTCAAAGAAACGATATTAAGAATTTTTTTATTCATTGAAGTATAGTAGTTTACTTCCTCTTTTACACTAATAGTAAGGTTGCTAACATGAGAACGGATAGCAGTTATTTTATCTATATTAGTTTTAAATGAGGAAATTTTTATTTTAAGTTCTTTTGAAAATAGAGCTAAATCTAGGGTATTAAGATATAAATTTAGTTCACTATTTCTTTTATCTGTTAAGAGTCTTTGTTTAGGTAAAATTTCTATAAATTTTTTCCCTTTAGAGCCTAAAAATCCAGCACTAGCCCCTCGTTCTTTTTGAGTTTCATGAATAAGAAGACTAAGTTTTTGAGAAAGTATATTTAACTTTTGAGCTTTTTCAATTGTATCTCTTTCATTATAAGCCTTGTCTATTGTTAAAGCGAGAATAACAAGAGAGAAAGTTACAACTAAAAAAAGTATTATGTTTAATTTATACTTAATCGTCATTATTAAGCCTTTCTAGCCTTGAAAACAGAAGTTAAATTTAGGTCACTTAAAAGTTCCATAAGTTTACTATTTCCTATTCTCATCTGAATATTAATTTTATCTTTTAAAATTAATTTATTAAAATAACCAATAACTGAAGATGTAATAGAAAGAGAATCTATAATGTTAATTGTGATACTTTTGTGAGATGTTTTTATAGCATCAGCAGTTGTTTTAATCTCTTGAAAATCTTTAACACTTTTGATGTTACCTGTTATTGTGATGATATTTGAAGAAGTTGTAATTTCCATTGTTTACCTTTGATATAATTATTACTAATAGTGTAGTAGGAAGATAATTAAGATTAACTAAATTTGCTTAGATTATCTATCCATTCTTTCATTTTTCTCTCATAACCTATACTTTTTAGTTCAATAAATTTGAATCTTTTTGAAAGATAGTCTTGTTTTACAAAACCTCCATAGTTATGGGGATTTAGATAATTCTTGTTTTCTTGTTTAATAGTCGTTGGAATATCTAAATTTAAACCATTTTGAACAGCATTAAGTGCAGAGTTTATAGCTAAATAAGATGAATTAGATTTAGGAGAAGCACAAAGATAGACTACCACTTGAGAGAGAATTATTCTTGCTTCTGGGTAGCCTATTTTATTGACACTTGTCATAGCTGAAGTGGATAGTGTAAGTGCTTGAGGATTAGCATTTCCTATATCTTCACTTGCGAGTATTACTAATCTTCTGGCGATAAAATCAGCACTCTCCCCACCATCAATTAAACGAGCTAAATAATAGACACTAGCATCAATATCTGACCCACGGATAGATTTAATCATAGCCGAAGTTAAATCATAATGAACACCAGCTTCACTACTTCCAGCTTGAAGTGCATTTGGACGAAGTGCTTTTAAATTTTGGAGGGAGATAGTCGTATCTAAATTTAAGGCAAATTCTAAGAGTTTTAGCATAGCTCTTGCATCACCTCCACTACTTGCTACTAAATACTCTTGAGCTTCTTTATCACAAAGAAGAGAAGCTTTTTCTATCGCTTTATCTGATAGTTCAAAGAGTGCTTTGTTTGATATACTTTTTATCTCAAATAACATTGAACGAGAACGAATAGCAGAGGTAAGGGAAAAAAAAGGATTTTCAGTAGATGCACCTATAATTAAAACAGAGTTATTTTCCATAACAGGGAGTAAAACTTCTTGCTGGTTTTTGGAAAGACGATGAACTTCATCTATAAATATAAGGGGTTTTTGAAGTGCATTTTTATATTGGTCAAATATTTTACGAAGATTTTCTACTTTTAAACTTGTAGCATTTAATTCATAAAATGGAAAATTCATCACTTTAGCAATAATTCTAGCGAGAGATGTTTTACCACTTCCAGCAGGACCATAAAAAAAGCTATGTCCTAAAACACCTTTTTCACATAAAATTCGTAAAGGAGCATCTTTATTAGATAGATGTTCCTGTCCTACTAAATCATCAAATAAAGTAGGTCGAAGTAGATGTGTAAAGTCCATTATTGTTAGTGAACTTTCTTTTTATTTCCAGCTTGTTCACGAGCAAGTTTTTCATCAGCTTTTAGAAATGTGAAAAGAGCTGAGTATTCACTTCTAGTTAAAAATCGAGTTTTTCCAGTTGGAAGATTATTCAGTTCAATCTCTGCAAAACTTATACGTTTAAGGTCCGCAACATCAGTACCAAAGTGAGCAAAAAATCGTCTAATTTCACGATTTTTACCTTCAGAGATAGCTATTTTTAAGATAGAGTAGTTATGCTCACTTTTTTGGATTTTATACCCTAAAAAAGGTGCAAAAGTCATAGATGTAACTTTAGAGTGAGAATGCCCACCTGCAGTAGCATCAGCTAACTCTAAACCGTTCATCATAGCATCTTCAATCTCTTTAGTTACTTCACCTTTTATCTTTACTTTATATATACGTTCAAGCCCAGAACCCATTAATGCAGTAGCAACTTTAGAAGCATCTGTTAAAAGTAAAACACCCTCCGTAGCATAATCTAAACGTCCAACAGGGATAAAATGTTTATATTTAGCATCTAATCCATCATAGATAGTCTTACGTCCACGTGGGTCATTTTTGGTTACAAGTTCACCCTTGGGTTTATTGTAAACAATCACTGTATATTTATCTCTAGCAGTTACTTGTTTACCACTTACATAAACATCAACCTCTTTTTCATCAACTTGTGTAGCAGGATTTTCTTCTATCTCACCATCTACTCGAACATAACCATCTTGAATAGCCTTATCAGCTTCACGACGTGAATAGCTTGAGTGGTGTGCAATATATTTGTTTAATCTCATCATTTGTATAAAAACCTTTTAGTTTAATTTTTGTTTTTTTTCTTGTTCTTTTTTTTCTTCTTGTCTTTCTTTTTCTTTTTTGGACGATCACAACCCGTAGCCGATATTTTACCACTATTTTTTTTGAGAGTGCTTTTACAGATACATTTTATTTTTGTAAGCTCTTTAACTGTTCTAAAACATTTTTTCTTTCTATGCTTTATAATTTTCTTTGCTTTTTTTTCATCAATATCTTCAAGAGTTATTAACTCTTGTAATGTAGCAGTATTAATATTAATAGCACTAAACAGTATATTTGTTGTTATAAAAAATAGTAATAAGATTTTTATCATTTAAGAATCCTTCTTTTATGTTTCAGTATTATATTCAATACTAGCTAATGAAGAAATTAATAAATAAATGAAAAAAACTCATTAATTATTGCTATAATACCAAAAAAAATAAGGGTGTTTTCTTATGATAAATAGATTGACTTTTTCTTCGTTTATTTTAGTTGCTTTTTTTGGATGTAGTAGCTATAATGATATTAAACATGAGCCAACATTTAGCGCTGATATAGTTGATACTGAAAGTTGGTATGATGATGCAAATAATAATGTCTATAAAATGAATGTTATAATTCCTGAACCAAATGAATATAAATGTGCACCTTATGATAATCCTTTTGGAACGGAAAGACCTTGTACCCTTGTAGATATTGATGGTGATTCGAATCCTAGTGATGAGTATAAACCTATACTGCATGTTAATATGTCTACTGAGAATTTTGGAATAGAAGGTGCAGTAGAGAATGCAATATTTAAAATCAAAGGAAATTACACAAGAAAAGCAGATCAAAAATCATATTCTATTAAACTTGATTCTGATACAAACTTATGGTTAAAACAGAGAAAGTTTTTATTAGCAAAACAGGAGGCTGATAGGTCTCGTGTTAAAAATAAATTAGCTTTTGATCTTTTTAGAAAAATTCCTAATATTACAAGTCTAAAAACACAATTCATACATCTATTTATTAATGATATTGATTATGGATTATTTACTCATGTAGAAGCACCTCGAGAAGAGTATTTAGTGAATAGAGGATGGAATAAGGATGATAATTTATATAATGCAGAAAATTTTCAATTTAATTTGAGTGAAGCTCTTAAAACAGATGAGCAAGGGCAAGTATTAGATGAGGAAGCTTTTAGTACGGTTCTAGAGATTAAAAATGGAGAGGAACACTCACTAGTTTATAAGATGGTTTCTGCAATTAATTCAGAGATGCCTATTGATGAAGTTATCAATAAATATTTTAATCGAGATAATTATATTAAATGGTTAGCTATAAATTTAGTGATAGGAAATAAAGATACAACTTATCATAATTTTTATCTCTATAATCCTGTCTACAGTAATACTTTTTATTTTTTACCATGGGATTATGATGGAGCATGGGCAAAAGCAAAGAATTTGGGTAAAAGTGAGTATGGTATATCTGTTTGGTTAGAATCACCACTGCATAAAAAATTTTTAACTATTAAAAAAAATGCAGATGATGTTTATAAAATGGCTGAAGAAATAAGAACTAAATATATGTCAGATGAGATTTTAAGAGGATATTTAGATGGATATGAAGAGAGTGTCCGACCATTTGTTTCAAGATTACCAGACTCAGTACATAATTCAGATAGTACTTGGCTTGGGGCAATAGAAGATTTAGTAACTGGTATTCAAAATAATGTAGATTTATATAAAAGTGTTATTGGAGATCCTATGCCATTTAGACAGTATATTGAATATACTGCTTCAACTTCAACTTTAACTTTTTCGTGGGATGAATCAGTTGATTTAGAAGGTGATGAAATAATATATGATCTTTCATTATATGATGAAAATTTTTCAGATAAAATATTATCGGTTTCAAACATAGCAACAACAACTTATACTCAAAATTTATTATTAAAAGAGGGTAAATATTATTTAAAAGTTATTTCTCAAGATAAAAATAATCTAAATAGTTATCAAGAATCTTTTGATAGAACAAGAGTTAATGATAAAACACAACATGGTGTTTTGGCATTTTTTGTAGATTCGAATGGTGTAATTAGTTATGAATATTAAATAATGGAGTCTAATATATTGGATGTGATTGAAAAAAAGAAACTAAAAAAACTAAAACTTTCAAACCTAGCAGGAACATTTTTTAAAAATGCTCTACGTTCTAATTTAGATTTAACTGCTTTAGCAGATACTAAAGCTGGTATTTTAATCTCTATAAACGGTTTTATTTTAACTGTGAGTGTAACTGCTGCTGGTCTTGCTATACATAATAATGCTATGACTTATGCTTTTATTGCTATTATTTTAACATCTTTAGGTTCTATAATTTTAGCTGTTTTAGCTGTAAAACCTAGACGAAAAAATCGTTTAGTTAAAGAACAATATTTAGATGGTTATAATAGTTTACTTTATTATCAAGATATGGCTGATCATACTCCTCAAGAATATTCTATAGAGATGAATAACGTTCTTTTTAGTTCAGAAAAATCAACAGAAGAGATGATAATGCATCTTCATATATTAGGTTCAGAGATTAAGAAAAAATATTTTTGGCTAACTCAAGCATATACATTTTTTTCTATAGGTTTAGTTATAAGTGCTACATTAATGATATATGCACTTCTTTATGTTGAAGAGGAATCTATATATAATCTATCACAAGGTGATGTTATTTATAAAAAAGAGAAGTTTTATAATGTTTTTGAACCCTCAGGTGCAACAACTATGCCAGATGGTAAAGTATTGATTGTAGAGGATGAAAGTAGCGCTCATACCTTAAAATTATTAGAGATAGAAGATAAGAATAAAATTGTAGAGATAGGAAATCTCTACATGACAAAAAAGATTAAAAAGAAATTGAAAAAAGAGGTTGAAGATTTAGAAGCGATAACATCAGATAATAATATTGTATATGCAATTACATCTTTTAGCTTAACAAAAAGTCATAAATTTAAAAAAGCTCGTGAACAGATAATAATGTTTGATTATAACGATGGTGCTATAGAAAATTTATATTTTTATGGTAATTTAAGAGAGGAGCTTCAAAAAAGTTTTCCTAAAATATTTAAAAATACCTTATTTTCAAGGAATGCTATGAATATTGAGGGTTTATCTTTTAATGCTACAACTAAAAGTTTATTAATTGCTTTTAGAGCTCCTATTATAAATGGAAAAGCACTTTTAATTAGTATTGAAAATCCACAAGAGATGTTTTTGAAAAAAGAGAAACCAAAATTTTCCCAACTTTTTGAATTAGATATGAATGGATTGGGTATTAGAGATATTACATTTGATACACAAAAAAAAGGATATTGGATTATTGCAGGTACAAGTGGAGAGAGGAGTAGTAATTTTCAGTTATGGTTTTGGGATAGAAAAAATTCTAAAATTATACATGTTAAAAACCATCCAGATATAGGCTATGGGGAAGGGATTACTGTAATTAATAGGGATTCTACAGATGTTGCTCTATTGATAGTAGAAGATAATGGGAAAAAACCAAATAAATCTGCAAATTATATAATAATAGATAGAGATAGTTTATGAGATTATTAGTAATATTTTTTTTAGTATTCACACTTTATGGAAAGACACCATCAAAAGAAACTTGTTATACTGTTCAACTCATAAGTAGTTATAATACACCAGCGAAGAAGGAACTTTTTAATAAACGTACTTATGATGAAAGTTGTCGGGTATTAGAGGTAGGAAAGATGATTACTGTTAGATGTGGATGTTTTCAAGAAAAAGAGAAAGCTAAAGATATACTTAATAGAGTTAATAATGAATATAAACAAGCTTTAATAATGAAAACATATAGTTATCGATTTAAAGATATGCCTAAAGAAAAAATTGTAGAGGTTATATCAACTCCAAAAATAGTGAAAGTAATTGAGCTAGAAGAAGAGACAGTTGAAGAAGAGATAGAGTCTACAGAATTAAATACAACAACTGAAAAAAATATTTCTAAGATTATTGAAAAAAAGATAAGCAAAAAAAAGAAGAAACCGAAGAAAAAGAAAAAAGTTAAAAAGGCTGAACCTCTTAACGAAGAGATAGTAATAGAAGAAAAGAAGAAAAAGAAACCTAAAAAGAAAAAGAAAAAAGTTAAAAAAATTGAATCTCTTGAAGAGATAATTGAACCTTTTGAGGAGAATATAGATATTCAAGTAGAAGAAAAAAAGAAAAAGTTAAAAAAAGTTAAATATGTAAAAAAACGTCCAAAAAGATATTTTTATGATAAATATTTACAAAATTTAAAGAGTCAAAGAGCTATCGGACCATATCGATATAATTATGAGATAGGTGCACAATTTAGTTATGATTTTGTTTCAGTTAGTGAAGCTAATATAGATTATCAAGAGGAAGATTGGCGTAGAATAAGGGTTTTTCATAAAGGAAGTTTTTTTAATGAGAGACTATTTTATGAGATAGAGTATAGTTTTCTTGGCGAGGGTGCTTATAAAGATGTTTTAGTTGGCTATACGGATAGAATTAAATCTATTAATACAGAGTATAGAGTGAAATTTGGAAATATTAAAATACCATTTTCATTGGAAACATATACAAGTTCAAAATATATAACATTTATGGAGAGAGCTTTAACAGACTCTTTTTCTATAGGGCGTAAATTAGGGGGAGAATTATTACTTTCGACAAAATTTGATAATAATAGAATTAATCTCTTTGGAGCATTTTTTTCTAACTCTATAAATGAAAGAACGGATAATGAAGTTAATATGCCTGGATTTTCAGCTAGAGGAACATATAGCTATAAATTTAATAAAACACATCTTTTTTCAATAGGTGGAGCTTTTATGTATCAAGATCTCAATAAAGAAAGTATAAAGTTTAAGCAAGGTAGTGAATCAGATTTTATAAAAGAAAAATATGTTTCAACTAAAGTAAAAAATGTGTATAGTTTGAAAAAAAATAATATAGAATTTCTTTATATAAATAATAAATTTTCATTACAAGCAGAGTATGTAAAAGTATTAGTAGATGCAAAAAAAGATAAATATAGCTTTGATGCTTATTATATTGAAGGAAGCTATTTTGTAATTGGAAGAGGAAAAAGATATAAGTTTCTTACATCTACTCTTGCAAATGTAAAGCCAACAAGAGAGGGAGCATTAGAGATAGCTTTTAGATACTCTTCTATTGACTTAAATGATGATGGTCAAATAGGTTCAAATCCTGAAAATGGTGGTTCACAGATAGATTATAACTATGGATTAAATTGGTATTTAAACAAAGAGCTTAAATTTACATTGAATTATGTTGTTGGACAACCTAAAGGTACTGATGAGTATGATGGTTTATTACAGTTAATACAAGCAAGAGTGTTATTTGCTTTTTAAAATATAGAAGGAATATTTCAATGAATATTACAATGAAAATAGTGTTTGTAATGGTGAGTTTATTTGTGAGTGGTTGTTCTACTGCTGTAATATCAACAACATATAAATCATTACCAAAAGTATATGAGGATCATAATGCTACTCATGATAAGAAGAACTCTATTAAAGTAACACTTTTTAGGTTAAACAACTATACAGATACACCAAGAGCAGGTTTACGAGCTTCTAATATTTTAGAGGGGATATTAATAACAAAGGGTTATAATGTAACTGCACATATTGATGAAAAAACTCCATCATTAAAAAAAGCAAAAAAAATTGCTAAATCGGATAAATCAAAATATTTTATGTATGGTGGTGTAAGTGAATGGCGTTATAAAACAGGTATAGATGGTGAACCTGCTGTTAGTTTACAGATAACACTATACAAAACAAAAAATGCTAAAAAAGAGTGGAGTGCAACGGGATCAGATAGTGACTGGGGAAATGCTTCTATAGGAACAACAGCTCAAAACCTTATTGATGAGATGTTCTTATATTAATTAATTAAATAGTAGGTATAAACTTGGATATACAATCTAAAAGCAATGTTATTAAAGCAACACGTACAGATATTAAATCAAAATTAGATCATTTTCTAAAACTTTTACATGATAATGCTTATGCTGAAACACTTATTATTATGGCTCTTTATCTTACTTCTGGGTATCTTATTGACCCTGAAGACATCTGTTTAGTAAATGGTGAAGTTTCCTATATCTTAATTGTATTAGCAATTATTACACTTTTTCATGGATTTGAAAATGGTATATTAGCTATCGGTATAATAGCTTTTGCAATGTGGGCTTTTTACGATATTTTACCCTATCTAGATTTTTTAATAGCATTAATGATGACAATGATAAATGGAGAGTTTCACTATTATTGGACAAAAAAGATAGATAAAGCGGAGATAGATTCTAACTATAAAGCAGCAAAATTAGATGAGCTCTCTAAAGCTTTTTATGCATTAAAGATTTCACATGATCAACTTGAAAAAAATTATGTTGTAAAGCCGATGAGTATTAGGAGTTCTATTGAAGAGATTATAATTATGAATATAGAAAGTGATAATGATGAAAAAATAATAGATAAGAATCATATCTATTATGAAAATTTTCTTGGTCTTTTAGAAAAATCTTTTAATGTAAATAGTGCTATTTTAATCTATAAAAAAGAGAATCATAAAGATGATCTGTTTAGTTCTAAAACAGCAAATATTGTCTTTGGTTCTTATACTGAAGAAGTAGATGTTTCAATAGTCTTTCAAGATTATTTAGTTGATAAAACATTAGCTTATGGAATTCCTGTTTATGTAAGTGATGAATTTGGAGAACCAACAGCAACATTAGATACTGATAGTGATTATATTGCTGCTATTCCTGCTATTATTGAAAATGAAATGGTTGCTATATTAGCGATTAAAAGAATGCCTTTTATGTCTTTTAATAGAGAAATTTTAACATCTATATCTATACTATTAGAATATTTTTCAATAGAAGTAGGAAAAAAAGATCTTTTAGAAAACTCTGATACTATTACAATAGTTTCAGATAGAGATTTTCGATTTGAGTATGCACGATTACGATTTATGTTTTTAAAATATAAAGTTGATTCAATAATTTTAATTTTAAAAATTGATAATATATTGCAGTCTGCACGTGTTTATGAGAGAGTCAAAAAAATGTTACGTTCATTAGATAAAGTAACTTTAGTAGAGGAAAATGGATTTCATTATATTGTTCTTTTATTTCCATTACATGATAAAGCTGCTGCAGAGGGTTATTACAATCGTTTAATGTTTTTACTAAAAGGAGAAGATAAAAAACTTGAATTTATGACATTTAGTATGAGTCAGAATGAACTTTTAAATAAATATTTAAGAGAAGATTATGATCGCTAGTTTTATTTTATTTGTTGAACATAATTTTTTAATACTTTTTTTTGTACATATTGTTATTAGTGCAAGTGCTGCAAATATTTTATATAAATTTATGAAAAAACGTTTTGTAAAGGATTCTAAAAAGGTTAAAATGCAAGATGCAGCAAGAATACAATTAGTAGAACAAGAGAGTCCTATTTTTAAGTTATTTTTTGAAGTATCATTACATAAATATAATGATAAAACAACTAAAGTCTTTATCTTTTTTCTAAATTTTACAATTCCCCTTTTTGGAGTGTTTGTATCAAGTTGGTTAGCATGGTATTTAATGCATATTACCTACTCTAAAAAAGTGGAAAATACAAATATTTTAAATCTTGATGAATTTGGTATGTCTTTTTTAAAAGTAGAAAGGATGTTTGGAGAGGGGTCGTTATCTGATTTAATGACAAGTGAATACGCTCCAAAATCTAAAAAATTGATGGCATTATCCTCTTTATCTGCAAACTTATCTCCTGCAAACCTTAAAATTATCAAAAATACACTTTTTAGTACGGATGATGAAATTCGTATGTTTGGATATGCAATTATCAACAAAGCAGAACAAAAATTGAGTGCAAGAATGAATGTTCATTTAGAGGTATTTAATGAAGAGAACTCTAAAGATGAAGATGAAGAGAAAGATGAAGAACGTTTAGCGTATGCTGCTAAAGAATTAGGATTTTTATATTGGGAGATGGTGTATATTGAACTTGCCCATGATAGTTTAAAAGATAATTTTTTACAAGAAGTTACAAAATATATTGCTATTGCAAAAGAGTTTTATACAGATGAAGTACATAAAATTTATGAAAGAGTTGTAAAATATGAACAAATATTACAAGAGGTTGATGAGAAGGAAGATATTTTAGAGTATCAAAAAAGATACGATACTTTAGAGTTAGAAAAACGGGATTATGATAACTATAATGACATTTGTACAAGATTATATGTTTTAATGGGACGTGTTTATATGTATGGTAAAAAATATGATAAAGCATCAACAGAGTTTACCATTGCTCAAGAAGTTGATACAGCAGAATCGTCATTTGTACTTCCTTATCTAGCAGAAGTGAATTTTTTACTTGGAAATTATCATACTGTACATTCAATAATGCATGAAGCTAAAGATTTAGAGTTTAATGCAACTCTCTATCCAATAGTTAAACAATGGAAAGGATAATAAATGCACTATGATGATGCAAGAATTCAACAGATAAAAGAAACTAATAAAATATGGAAAACATTAGAAGAAGATGAAAAACAAAAAGAGTTACAAAGTAGAAAGAGTGAAAATATAGATATTATGCTTTTTTCAGAGGGAACTTTTCCTTATGTTAAGGGTGGTGTTTCTTCATGGATTTTACAATTGATTCAAGGTGTTCCTGAATATACATTTGGAGTTGTCTTTGTTGGTGCTTCAGAGTATGATGAAGATGGTAAAAAGATGGAAATAGGATATGTTTTACCTGAAAATCTTGTCCATATAGAAGAACATTATCTATTTGATTTTAAGGCTGGGACAGAAGCTAAAAGGATTGAAGGAAATAAGGAGGGTTTTGAATCGATAGAAACTCTTTATGAATCTTTTAAATCTGGAAGTAGAGATATTCCAGAGATGTTACAAAAAATAGATTTTTATATGAAAGATGTAACATTTGCAGATTTTCTATACTCTGAACGCTCTTGGGAGTTTATTAATAAATCATATATGGAAAATTGTCCAGATGTACCTTTTGTTGATTATTTTTGGACTTTAAGAAATATTCATAAGCCTATTTGGGTTTTAGCAAAAATTGTAGAGGGTATGCCAAAGACAAAAATTTTTCATGCTCCATCAACTGGTTATGCAGGTTTTCTTGGTGCTTTAGCCTCCTATACAAGAGATAGACCATTCTTTCTTACAGAGCATGGTATCTATACAAGAGAGAGAAAGATAGATATGCTTTCAGCTGATTGGGTTGAGTATAAAAAACCAAGTTTACTACAACAACCAGAGGAGTATAACTATATCAAAAGAATGTGGGTGAATTTTTTTGATAAAGTGGGTACTTTTTGTTATAACCGTTCAAATCATATACTTTCTCTTTTTTCTGGGGCTCAAAATATACAGATAAATTTTGGCGCTGATGAAAATCGTACAATGGTTATTCCAAATGGTGTAGATGTTGATGCTTTAAGGGCTACTATGGTTAATAGAGAGAAAGTATTGCGTCCAATTATTACTCTTATTGGAAGAGTTGTTCCTATTAAAGATATAAAAACATTTATTCGTGCTATCAAAATTACATCAGAAAAAATACCAAATGTTGAGGCATGGTTAGTAGGTCCTGTTGATGAAGATGAGGAGTATGTAAAAGAGTGTCAGCAGATGGCTATATCTTTAGGTCTAAAAAAAGAGATGCAGATATTTAATGGGAATCATAGTAATTTAACTCCTGCAGAGATAGAGGCTCTTCCAGATACACTTAAACTTTATGGATTTAGTAATATTAAAGATATTTTACCAAAATCAGCACTTCAAGCACTTTCTTCTATTAGTGAGGGTATGCCACTTGTTATATTGGAAGGATATGCTGCTGGAGTTCCTTGTGTTGCAACATCCGTAGGGAGTTGTAGAGAGTTGATAGAGGGTGCTATTAATGAAGAGGATATAGCGATAGGGTTAGCTGGTGCTGTTTGTGGTATTGCAGACCCACAAGCATTAGCAGACCAATATATAAGACTTTTAGATTTTGAAAATGGTGATTGGCAAAGAGCACAAAATGCAGCAATGACTAGAGTTGAAAAATATTATAGACAGGAGATGTTTTTACAAGATTATAAAGATCTTTATGATGAAGCATTAGAGCTAACATGGGATGAGTTAAAGGTCAGAGTTTTTCCCTATTATTTACCAAAAAGTGTCCCTTATCCAAAAATTATGTTAAAACGATTTGAGATAAAGAGTTTTTTTATACTCAATCCAAATAAGGAAAAATAGTGGCTGGTATAGGATTTGAACTTAGAAAGGTATTAAAAGCAGATAGATTGCTTTCTTTAGCAAAAGTATATGGTTATTCAGCAATTTTAAGTTCTGGTTCATGGGTATTATCTATTTTAGCTATTGCAGTTGTTGGATTGCTTAATGTAATAAACTATGGAGAACAAGCAGAAGCATTTAAGTTACAAGTTGTTATTACATATTCTATCGCTTTAGCTTCAAGTTTAGTTATTACAGGTTTATTACAGCTTCCCTTTACCCGTTATATAGCAGATTTAGTTTATAAAAATAGAGAGGGTGAGATTTTACCCTCCTATTTTGGGGCTATACTTTTATCATGGCTGTTAGGACTTCCTTTTATTGTTCCAAGCTATTTATGGGCTTTTCCTAATCAAAGTGCTTTTTTTATAACAACTGCTGCTGCAACTTTTCTTGTTTTGTGTGGTGTTTGGATCTCTAGTGTTTTAGCTGCAAGTTTAAAATATTATCATGGAGTTATCTGGGCATATTTTCTCTCTTACGCTTTTATTGTTGGATTTACATTCTTTAATGGTGATAATTTAGAGATGTTACTTCTGATTTTCTTTGTTGGAAATGCGATGCTATTTACAATTTTGATGACCTTTATTGTTAAGAGTTATGATTCTTCTATTTTTATAAAAATAGAGTTTTTTTTAGCACCAAATTTTTATTGGACATTAGCGATAGCTGGACTTACCTATAATCTTGGTTCTTGGGTAGATAAATTTATATTTTGGTTTCATCCAGCAACAGGACAAGTTGTTCTTGGAAAGTTTCATGCATCGATTGTGTATGATATGCCTATTTTTTTAGCATATATGTCAATTTTACCTGGTATGGCAATCTTTTTTTTTAGATTAGAAGCTGATTTTGCAGAGAAATATGAACTCTATTATGATTCAGTAAGAAGTGGAGGAACATTAGGAACCATTCGTGGATATAGAGCTGAAATGGTAGAGATTATTCGTCATGCTATTCGTGAAATATTGATGCTACAAGCTATTATTGATATTTTTCTATTCTTGACCGCCCCCTATGTATTTGATATGTTAAATATACCACAGCTTTATTTAGGACTTTTATATATATTAACAGTTGGTGCTTTATTACAAGTTGGATTTATGTCTGTTCTTGCTATATTATATTATTTAGATAGAAAAAAAGTTGCTATGTGGCTTTGTATATTGTTTTTTGTTGGAAATGCTGTTTTAACTCTAATATCTATAAATATGGGTCCTACATTTTTTGGTTATGGATATACAGTATCTCTTTTAATAGCATTTTTAACAAGTTTACTTGTAATTAGAAATGAGATGGATAGGTTGGATTATGAAACATTTATGTTGCAGTAAGTTTTTATTTTTAGTAGTTTTTTTTGTAAGTTCATTAGTTGCAGGTTTACAAGATAAGAGTGCAGTTTTTTATTATGGTAAAGAAATATCATATTCAATGGTTGGAATTCATAATTATATTATTGTAGAACCAGATAATACAAATATATATACACATGGTTTTTCTGTGTATAAAGATAAAATGTATGCTAGGATTAATGTTAATAAACTTGTTCAAAGTGAATATAGTTTAGAAAGTGAACTTGAAGAGAATTTAGAAATCTTAATAAAGCGAGGATTTAAGAATTTTTTCTTTGATGCAGATAAGCTTGATGGCTATGATGATGAATTTATAAGTTTTGTTTTTTCATTAAAAAAAGTATATCCTAATTTTAAATTTATGTTACATAGTCAAGTTAATGTAATTAAGAAATTAAAAAATTCTATAAATAGTATAGTATTAAAAAATTCTATAAATAAAAATATAGAAGAACTACTTTTGTATGACATAGATATTATAGATATAGAGCTTGTAACTTTAAACGAGATAGATAATTCAAAAAAAAATATTAAAAAGATAGAGTCTAAAGGGATGATTCCATATATCTCTACTGATGGATTTAAAATATATGGTAACTCTTCAAAAAATGCTATTAAAAGAGAAATTTTAACACTTATTGACGAAAAAGGTCTGGATAGAATGGTACAATCTCCACATCAGCATGGAGCATTGCCTATAGAATATTTGGGTTATATTCAAAAACTATATGATATTAATAATGGCTTACCTAGTATGGAATCTATGAGGCATTATGCAGGTGTATTAATTTGGTTAAGAACAAACTATCATTCGCCTCAAAAGCTAATTCAATGGGTAAAATCTTTATCTAATCAAGGAATTAAAGTTGCTTTTGTTAGTAGTTTTGGTGCAGCAGTTAATGGATTATTATTGAAACAACTTGATATTACGATGATAGATGCAGATACAAGTGCTAGTAATGTTAAAACAATCATACAAAGAGACCCTATGATAGGTTTTGAAGTTGAACCTCCATTAAATGGAGCTGGTGGTCTATATTTTGTTCCAGAGAATGCACAAGCACTTTATACTTATGAAGATAAAAATAAATTATATTCTGTTCCTTCTGCAATTACTCAATGGGGTGGATATGTTATGGCTGAATCTCTTTTATTAGAGTTTAATGATCAGAATATGTGGGTAATAGATCCCTTTAAATTTTTTAAAAAGGCTTTACGTTTAAAAACATTACTTGTTCCAGATACAACAACTGAAAATGGAAATAGATTTTTATTTACACATATAGATGGTGATGGAATTATGAACCGTGTTGAATCAAATCCAGAGTTAGTTTCTGGAGATATAATATTAGAAAAAATTTTAAAAGTATATAAAATTCCTCATTCTGTATCTATTATTGGAGCTGAAATTAATCCTGATGGTTTATTTCCTGCACTTTCAGAAAGATTAACTAACATTGTTCGAGATATGTATAAATTGGATAATGTTGAAGCTGCAACACATACTTTTACTCATCCATTTAAGTGGGATAAAATTATTAATAATAGTTTAGATAAAAAATATCGACTTAAAGTAAAAAATTATGATTTCACTTTAGAAAGGGAACTTTCACAAAGTATTGATGAGATAAATAATTTAGTACCTAAATATAGACCAAAAGCAAAGACTGTTTTTTGGTCAGGAAACTGTATGCCTCAGGAAAATGCATTAGAACATATTTATAAAAATAATATTCTAAATATAAATGGTGGAGATACAGTAATAACTAACTCTGCTCCATGGCTAACAAATATTGCACCTATTGGATTAGAAAGAGATGAGTATTATCAAATATATACAGGTGCACAAAATGAGAATGTGTACACACACGATTGGTTAGGACCATTTTGGGGATTTAAAAGGGTTGTTCAAACATTTAAGTTAACAAATTCACCACGAAGATTAAAACCTATAGATGTCTATTACCATATATACTCAGGTTCAAAAATAGCTTCGTTAAATGCCCTGAAATATGTTTTTGATTGGTCTATGAAACAAAATGTTATGCCAATTTATACATCAACATATATACCAAAAGCAATGGATTATTTTATAGTTTCGATGGCAAATAATAAAGATAAATGGTTATTTGATGGTATGAAAAGTTTAAAAACTTTACGCATAGAGAAGGAAAAGGCATCTATAAAGTTTCAAAAATCTAAAACATCTATTGGTTTAAAACATTTTGAAAATCATACTTATATAAGTTTAGACAATTCTCAAAAACATTTAATTACTTTAGATAAAAAGAAAAGTTATAAAAAAGAGAGTTACTTAATATCTTCAAATGCTAAAATTATTAATTATAAACAAACTAAAAAGAGTAAAAGATTTGATTTTGATGGAGAAGTTGATTTAAAGCTTCATTTTCATATTAGAAATGATTGTTCACTTCTTTCTTCTCCAAAAGCAAATAATATAATAAAAGATAAAGAACATATTTATTTAGAATATAAAAATAATAAAAAAGTAGTTATTGATGTATCATGTAGATAGTGAACATAGTGAAGTAGTATATGTTATAACATATAAAGAACTTATATTCATATTAGTAATTTTTATATCTATATTATTGTTTTTATACCCTAAAAATCTTTTAAAACAGCAGATTATGGCAGAAACATCAAATTATAATTTAAGTATGCTTTATCTTAAAAATTTACTTTTACATGATCCACATGATGAATCTTTACAACTTATTTTAGCGGAACAGAGTTTGAGAAGTGGTAATAGGGATAAAGCATTAGAGCTTTTAAGTTTTTTACAAAATAGTAAAAATATTAAAATTAAGAAAAAATCAGTTCTTCTTGCTTATGAACTTTATAAATTAAATTATAATGATTCAACTGATGAAAATTATAGAGAAGCTTTAAGTGTTATATTATTGAAGTTATTTACTACAATTTATAGTGAAAGATTGGATGATAAAGAGGATTACAATAGATGGTATTTAGAAGCAGTTTTTAATCAAAATAAAGAGGCTATATATTTTTATATAAAAATAAAAATTGTAAAAAATAAAGAAAGAGACTTAAATTTAATTGAAAGTGCATATTATTTAGCCTCTGATTTAGGGTATAAAGTAGAGGCTAAAAAATATCTTAAAATATTATTACAGTATGACAAAAAAAATTATGAAAAATGGCTCGAATCTTATTACTATTTATTAACTTCAAATAAAGAGTTTCAAAAAGCAGAATTACTTTTAAAGGGTCAAGCTTTAAGATCACTAAAATGGAATAATAAGTTAGCAGAATTTTATTTATATAGAAAAAAATTCCAAAAATCAGCAGATGAATATATAAACCTATTTAATAATACTACTAAGTATAAGGAGAAAAAGAACTATTTTTTTAAAGTTATTGTTGCTTTACAAGCTGGAGGATTTGTAAAAGAGAGTGCAACTTTTGCTTCTAAATATGAAAATTATTATATTAAAGATAGAGAGGTTCGTAAATTTTTACTTAAACTTTATATTGCTACGGGTAACTTAGAGTATGGTGCAAAACTTTCTAAAAAAATATTAAAGAATATGGTTAGATAATGAAAGTTTTATTTTTATTTTTATTTTTTATAAGTAGTCTTTTTGCAAATTCTAAAGAAACTTGTTACACCGTTCAGCTTTTAAGTAAGGCTAGTATAAAAAATAGTATAAATATAGATAACTATCCTGTAGGTTGTAAATCTATGATTATTGGAAAAAAGCTAGCTGTTAGATGTGGATGTTTTAATGCAAAAAAAGATGCTGAAATAGATTTAAAAGAGCTGAAAAGTAAGTATAAAAATGCAATAGTTATGAGTACATATAAGTATAGATTTGATGATAATGAAGTTAAACAAAAAGTAAAAAATAAGCAGATTGATATAAATAAATTTGATGAAGATGATGGAGAACTTCGGCTGATTTTACAAGTTTTTTTATATAAAGGGGACTTGGAGTCTGCCTATAAAGTAGCTACTATCGGTTATGAAAAATATAAAAAATCATATTATTGGAATCAAAAGATGGCTGAAATATGTAAATGGACAAATCGTTCAGCAAGGGCTATGAAACATTTACGGTATATTTATTCACTAAAATATGATAAAAAAATTGAGCAAGAGTTAATTGACTTTGGTTCAGCATCATATCAGTATGAAGATATTGAAGAACTTGTTGTAAGTAAAGCTCTTCATAATCCAACAGAAAAAAATATAAATTTAATGATTCTTATTTATAAAAAAATAGGTGAACCTGAAAAAGTTGTTAAGATTTTAGAAAAAGAGTATTACAGAGATACTACTAATAGAATGCTTATTACAAAAGCTTTGAGATTAAGTTTAGAGATAGGTGATTTAATGCTTGCAAAGAAATATGTAAATATAATAGAAGCAAAAAAACCATATTCTCAAAAAGATGGAGCTTTAATAGCTCATTATTATTATATAAATCATCATGTGGTAAAGGCTTATAAAAGTTTGAAATATATTGATACTTTTAATATTACAGATGAAAAAGATAATATAAAATATTATGAGTTAAAGAGTGATTTAGGATGGTACCTTCAAGATAATCTTTCTTCTGTAAAAGCTTCAAAAATACTTTTAGATTTAGATAAGGCACGTTTGGTAGATTATGAAAGAATCTCTTATGTTTATAAAAAAACAGACCCTAAATTAGTAGTAGAAGTGGAGAAAGGTGCTTTTCTAAAGTATAAGATAAATTATCTTTTTTTTACTTATGCAACGACCGCCTTGAATAATAAAGCCTATGATGATTTATATAAAATCATTATAAATTTAGAGAAAGAAAATTCATCTTTAATGCAGGATTCGAAATATTGGATTATAAAATCTAAACTATATAGATCTTCTAATGAGATGGAACTTGCTGAAGATGCACTTCAAAAAGCACTTCAGCTAAGTCCAAATGATTATGGAATTAAGTTAATGCTTATCTATTATTATATAGATACAAATAATAATAAAAGATTGAAATTAATTTTAATGGATATGGATGAAAATGAGGAGTTAAGTTCTACTTTCTTTCTTCCTATGGCATCTGCTTACTTTTATTTGAATAATATTAATAAAGCATCCTATTATACAGATAAATTGATAGCTTTGAATGATGCAGCAACGACATTAATGAGTTTTAAATTTATGCAAGCTTATATTTATCAAGCACAAAATAATCATTCTGCTTTTATAGGTTTGATGAGAGAGATAGTTTCTAGTTTAAAACAACAGCTTAAAAAAAATCCATATTTAGCAAAACAGGATCTTTATCTCTCTAATTATCTTAGAGCATCTATGGATATATTAGATGCAGAGAAATTTGAAAAAAAACTTAAAGCAGCAAAAAAATATTTAACAAAAGCTAACTATAGAGAGATATCTTATTCTTGGGCAATTAAAAATAGTGCTGATGAAAAGAGTCTTAAAATTTATCATAAAATTAAGAAAAAAGCATTATGGTTACGTTTTAGTAATAGTTTGATTTTTAAAAATCATTCAACTATTGAAAACTTATTAAATGAAAATTTACAAAGTTTATCTATGGGTGATGCTTCTCAAGCTGCAAATAAAGATGGTCAAAAATCTTTATCACAATCTATCGCTTTTGAAGGATTATTAAAAAATGATGCAAACCAAAACGCTTATATACAGCATTTAGATTTAAGTAAACAGCGTTCAGATAGTTTAGATATAAAAGTATCCTATTATAATAGAAATCCTTTACTTCAAAAATATTTAAAATTAAAAAACTCCTTATATTTAAGTAGAGCCTATTATTTTTATACTGAACTAGATTATTTTAAAAATCAAACATTAAATAGATCAAGTATAGTTACTGTACCAAAAAATACTATATATTCAAAGTTAGGTTTAAAAAGAATATATGATAGAGGTTATATTAAAGCAGATATAGGAATTTCAGATGCTTTAAAGCAGTATATTAGTTATTCACTTATCGGAAATCTTCAATTGAGTACAGACCTATATTCAACACTTACATTAAGTAAAGATATAACAGCAGTAGAGGGAACACAGCTTCTTTTAGGTGGTAAAAAAGATATGTTATCTTTAAATATTTCTTGGACAATACTGAACTCTACAATGATAAATTTCTTGTATAAAGAAAATAGATATAACTCACAAGATAATATATATTTAGGAAAAGGAAACTATAGTCGAATTTCTGTAAATCAAAAAATACGAAATGGTTATCCAGATTTAGCTATTGGAACATTTATTGATTTTGGTTCATATCGTGAGACAGAGGGAACACGTGGAGTTATAGATACTCTTTTACCAAAAATAGGAAATATTTTACCAGAAAATTTTTATAATTTAGGAGCTATTTTTTCTTATGGTATGGCGAATAGTAGTGATTATACAAGAGTTTGGAGACCATATTTTGAATTTTCTCCATCTTATAACAGTGTATCAGATGCTTATAGTTATAGTTTACTTACAGGGTATGGAGGTAAAGTTTTTCATCAAGACCATGTTACTGTTGGTTTTTCTTATACAGAATCACTCAATGGTATAAGTGGAAAATCTTATGAAATTTATTTAAATTATAAGTTTCTGTATAAACATCCAAAAATTTAAAACAAGGTATATTAAAAATGATTTTTTTATATAAAATATTAATAGTTCAAATATTATTAATATCAACACTGTTTGGAGCTTTAAAAGATAAAAGCGCAATGGTATATTATGGAGAAAATATCTCCTATTCAATGGTTGGGATTCATGATTATATAATAGTACAACCAGAACTTATTAATGTATATAGTCATGGTTTTAAAATCTACAAAGAGAAGATGTATGCTTATGTAAGTATCAATGAGATTGATGAAAATATAAAAGAGTATCAGTATGTAGATGAAAGTTGGATAGTGAGTGAAAATAAAGATTGGGGTTCCAAAGTATTAGATATAAAAAATAGAGATTATCAAGAGTTTATATTTAAAAGATTGATAGAGCCACGTATAAAAGATGGATTTCAGAACTTTTTCTTTGATACATTAGACTCTTATCATTTAGTGGCAAAAACGAAAGAGGAAAAAGAGGCAAGTAGGTTAGAATTAGTACATTTTATAAATGAATTTCATAAACGTTATCCAACTTCTAAATTGATTATAAATCGTGGATTTGAGGTTATAGATGATGTACATAATTCTCTTGAAGCGGTATTATTTGAATCTTATTATACTGGAATAGCCACAGACCATACAGGGTATAAAAAAATAAGTGATTCAGATAGAGAGTGGTTAGATATTTATTTAGATAAAATTAAGAAATATAATATTGATATTATTAGTTTAGAGTATATGGATGCTAATGATTTAAAGAATAAATCACAAAAAATTATAGATAAAATAAAACAAAGAAAAATGATACCTTATGTATCAAATAGAGCATTAACTATTTATGGTAAATCTTCTAAAAATGCTGTTAAAAGAGAAGTGTTTACCTTGATTGATGAGACTGCTACAGATAGAATGGACTTATTTTCACATAGACAAGGTGCATTAGTTTTAGAATATTTAGGATATATACAAAAATTATATGATGTAAATCAAGGTTTACCAGAGATGGATACTATGAGACATTATTCTGGTGTTATTATATGGCTAGAAAGATATTATCATACACCAAAAATTTTATTTGAATGGTTAAAAAAAGTAGAACTACTTGGAATAAAAATAGTATTTGCGTATAATTTTAGTGGATTAGAAAATAGTAAATATTTAAAAAAGTTAGGTATAAAAATTATATCTAAAGCTCAAGAAAAAATAAAAATCTTAGTACAAGATAAAATGATGGCTTATGAGGTAGAACCATCATTATCAAGAACTAATAATAGAATTAAAGTTAAAAATTTAGTTAAGCCATTATTAAAATATAAATTAGAAGATGGTAAATCTTCTACTATTGCAGGGATAACACAATGGGGTGGTTATGCTGTTAATGAATCTTTTATAATTGAATTAAATCAAGATAATTTATGGGTAGTTAATCCATTTGAATTTTTTAAACAAACTTTGAGATTAAAAACTCTTATAGTTCCTGATGTAACAACAGAAAATGGGAAAAGATTACTATTTGCTCATGTAGATGGTGATGGAATGATAAATAGAGTAGAGGGTAATCAAAATCGTTTTTCAGGTGAAGTAATTTTAAATCAGATTTTAAAACCTTATAAAATTCCACACTCTATCTCTTTTATTGGGGCAGAAATTGATGCAGATGGTTTATATCCTGAAATATCTGAAAAAATGACACGAATAGCTAAAGATATATATAAATTAGATAATGTTGAAGCAGCAACACATACATTTACTCATCCCTTCAGATGGGATAAAATTATAAATGATAATTTAGATAAAAAGTATAGATTAAAAGTACAGAATTATAAATTTTCATTAGAAAGAGAGTTGTCACAAAGTATTAGAGATATAAATAAAAATCTTATTCCAAAAAATAAGTTATTAGCCAAAACAGTTTTTTGGAGTGGAAACTGTATGCCACGAATAAATGCTTTAGAGCATATATATAAAAATGGTATTTTAAATATGAATGGTGGTGATACTTCTATTACAATAAATAATCCATGGTTAAGTTATATTGCACCATTAGGAGTGGAAAGAGGAGATTATTATCAAATATATACAGGTGCTCAAAATGAAAATATATACACAAATGATTGGTTAGGACCATTTTGGGGATTTAAAAAAGTTGTACAAACTTTTAAATTGACAAATTCACCAAGAAGATTAAAACCTATAGATATATATTATCATATATATTCAGGTTCAAAGATGGCATCACTAAAGGCACTTAAATATGTTTTTAATTGGGCTATTAAACAGGATGTAATGCCAATTTTTATATCAGAATATATTCTTAAAGTGATGGATTATTATGTGGTTTCAATGGCTAATAATAAAAATGATTGGTTAGTAGATGGGATGAATGACTTAACTACTATTAGAATAGAAAAGGAGGGTGCATCAGTTGATTTTTCTAAGTCTAAATCAGTTACAGGTATTCAACATTTTGAGAATCATACATATCTTAGTTTAGATAATTCAACAAAGCATTATTTTACAACAAGTAATAATGATGACTATAAAGATGAAAGTTATCTTATATCATCAAATGCAAAAACTGTTGTATATAAAAATAATGGTAAAAATAAAAGAATATCATTTAAAGGGTATGTAGAGTTAAAATTAGATTTTCATATAGCCGATGGGTGTAAAATATATTCAAAGCCAAGAGCAAGAAAGATTAAACGAGATAGTTATAGTACAAAATTATCGTATAGAAATATAAAGAGTGCTGTTATAGATATTAAATGTAAATAAGAGTAAAATTAAAATAAATTAAATAAAGTGAGTTTTTGATGAAAAAAGTGTTAATTACAGGTGTTGCAGGTTTTATAGGTTCTCATATCGCTCAAGAGTTATTAAAAAGAGATGATATAGAGATTATAGGTCTTGATAATATTACAAGTGGACTACAATCAAATCTTGATCTATTAAATTCTTTAGATACTAACAATAAATTTACATTTCATAAAGCAGATATTAGAGATTTTGAAGGGATGAAAGAGATTTTAAAAGATGAAAAAATAGATACGATTTATCATTTAGCAGCTTTAGTTTCTGTTCAAGAGAGTATGGATGACCCTATGAAAAGTGGCTCTATAAATATTCAAGGGACTCATAATGTATTAGAGTTAGCAAGAGTATTAAATATCAAACGTGTAATCTTTTCAAGTAGTGCAGCTGTATATGGTGATGAACCAACATTGCCTAAAAATGAAAACTCTTTAGTGAAACCTATCTCTCCTTATGGACTTGAAAAATCAATAGGTGAACAATATATGAAAATCTATAATGAAGTATATGGTTTAGAGTGTGTAGTATTTAGATATTTTAATGTTTATGGTGAAAGACAAGATCCAGCAAGTGATTATTCAGGTGTTATCTCTATTTTTAATGATAAATTGAAAGAGGCACAAATGCCTATGATTTTTGGAGATGGAAAACAGTATAGAGATTTTGTATATGTAAAAGATGTTGCACGTGCAAATATCGCTGCTATGGATATGAAAGATGTTTCTTATGAACTATTTTGTGTAGGAACAGGTCAAAAAACATCTATATATGATGTTTTTACAGCTTTTGCAGCTAGATATAATGTTACTGGTGAACCAATATATAAAGAGGGAAGAACAGGAGATATATTAGCTTCTGTATGTGATAATAGAAAAATATCTGAAAAATTAGGTATTACTGATTTTCATATTTTTAAAGATACTATCCACAACGTATAAATTTTTTTTGTATCTTGCTTTTATATAGCAAGATACTCTATTTTTAGATACCATTAGATACTAAATTAAAAGAGTGATAATGACAATAACTAAAAATATAACCGATATTATAACTATTCAAAACTCCTGTAAAGAGATAATACAAGAACTTTACACTTATAATTCACGTTCAAGCGAAACTATAAGAGCTAACTATAAAAAAGCAAAAATAGATGATGCACTTCGACTAGAGATATTAGAATATGATAGTTATGATGATACCTTTGTTCTCTCCTCTGATACTCACAATTATTATAAAGCACGATTAGGACAAGATGATGAGACAAATATCGGTCTTATTGGTGAAAAAATAGTAAAATTAAAAAGATTACTGCAAACATATAATATTAGAAAAAAGAGGAGTGAAGATGTAGAGAAAGATTTAAAATCTATCTATCAGATATTAGTTCAGATAGCGCCTCTTTTAAATCATAACCTTCAAGCTATCTCTTCAAACTCTCTTTTTGCATTTAAAAATGAACCAAATTTTGAGATAAAAATTTTAAATCTTACGACCTCTAAAGATGAGATAGCACAACTTATAGAGAGTTCAAAAAGTGTAGATGATTTTTTACAAGAGGAGCATCATTTTTTTAAATCTATGAACGATAGAAAAATAACATCTGTTATATTAAAACTCAAGCACAATAGCGTACAACTTGAAAGCTCTTTTAGAATACTTTTTAGTGAGATTAAAAACTTTATCAATCAAGCTATTAAAGATGGTGCATTTATAAAAAGAATTAAAAAGTTAAAAGAGTTAAAAGATGATAACACTCTTTTTGAAAAAACAGATATAGATGAAAAGATAAAGGCTTTAACACCTATTATAAAAGCTACAAAAGAGAAACGTCTTCATCCTGATGATAAAATCCACGATTATATAGATACTATGCGAAGAATAATCAGTTCACGAGCGATAGAACTTAAAAATCTAAAGGTAAGTACCCCTATAAATTATGATATTGATGAAAGAGTTAGTGTCAAAAAAACTCTTTATGATTATCCAAAATTAAATAAAGAGTTTTTATATCAAGAAAAAGATTTAATCTCATTTTTAAAGATGAATAATATCGAAGATGAAAGGTTATTGGGTGTTTTTGTAAGAATGTTGAAAAATTATTCATCACAGTATAGTATGGATAGTGATAAGTTTATTACATTTGATAATAGAAGTTATGCAGAAATATTTAGTCTTAAAAAAGAGGAAAAAAATTAATGTTAATAGAAACAACAGAGTTACTCCCACAATATATGCAAAAGATATATGCCATCATCTTAAAAGGTGGTTTTATAAATGAAAATAGTAGTAAAAATGCTCATTCTGAGATTTATAATGCCATCACAAAAAAAGAGCTAGAGATACGAGCCTACTTTCTTCCTATTGGATATATTCTTATGAAAAGAGCTGGGTATTATTATTTTGCTCACGATGAGGCATCTGATGGGGCTAGTGCTTTGGAAAAAATAGTTGATTATATAGATATTGTAAACTTTTTAAAAACTGTTGATAATAACTTTAGTATTGGTCATAGATTTAAACTTAGTTCTATTGAAAGTCAGTTAAACAGTAGTATGGAACTTCAAGAGTTAGCTAAAAAAATGCGTGGTATTGGTTCAAAAAATCATCGTGAATTTGTGCAAAAGATAATAGAAAAATTAAAAAAAGATGGTTTTGTGGAAGAGTTGAGTAGTCTAAATGCTGAGTATATAGTGTTAAACTCTTATGATTATATTGAACTATTTTTGAGTGAGGTGGAGATTTATGAGTAAAACAGACGGCCTAAAAAAAATAACCCTAATAAAAAGTGCAGACTACCAATATGCAGATATAGACCTAACAGATAATACTCTTCTACTAGGAGAGAGTGGAGTAGGAAAAACTACTCTTATGAGAGCGATACTTTTCTTTTATACTATGGATTATTCTGATGGTATTTTAAATATTAATTCTGATACAAAAAAATCTTTTAATAAATGGTACTTTCAAGAACCTAACTCTCATATAGTGTATGAATATACAAAAGATGAAAATAGATTTTTATTTGTGGTGAGTAATGGAGGACATCTTCATTATACTTTTATAGATATGACTAATAGCCAATTAACGACAAAGGAGCTTTTTTTAGATAAAAATCTTCCAAAAAATCTTCAAGAACTTAATGAAACTATTCAAACACATAACTTAGCAAATTATACTACATCAAAAAAAGAGAAGTATATCAATGCATTTCATAAAAAAGATAGTGATAATAGAAAGATAAAACAGGAGTCTGAAACAAATTTTACTCTCTTTGAAGATATTAATTCTCGTAAAGAGTTTGCTAAAACACTCTCAAATATCTTTACAAGCTCAAAAGTTCACTCCGATACTCTTAAAAAAACTATTGTTTCACTTATAGAAGATTCTAATGCAACTATAAATCTTAAAAAGATAAAAGATGATTTAAACGATTATGTTGAGAATAAAAAAGAGATAGAAAATTTTGAGAAAAAGATACCCACTATTCAAAAACTTTCGACGATATTAACGCATTATAATAGTTCTAAAATTGAGTTTAAAAAAAGAGCAAATCAGATTCATAAGTTAAAAACTCATATAGCTATTAAAAGAGAAGATATAACACAAAAATTTGAAAATCTAAATCGAGAGATTGAGGAGATAGAGCAAAAATTTCTTATATCTCAAGAGATAGTCAATGAAAAAATAGCAGGTAAACGTGAAGAGATAACAATAGAGTCTAATAACATCCTCATACTTCAAAAAAAGGAGTTAGAGTATAAAACAAAGAGTATAGAGGTTCTTGTTACAGAGTATAATAGTGAAGAAAAATATAAAAATGCAAAACAAAATCTTAGTATAAAGTACCAAGCTCTAACATCAAATGTTAAAAATATAAATGCAGATTACAATAAAATCTTACAGAAGCTAGAAAAAGAGAAAGAATATACAGTTTTTAATATCAAAACTCTTAAAAATAGCAATGAGAAAGAGATAAATAATTCAAAAATAAAACTTATTCAAAATAAAGAGCAAAAGATTGATGATGCGACACTTAAACTTAAAAGTGATAAGTTAGCTTTAGAGAATGAATTAAAAAACTCTCTCAACAGTTTTAATGAGATAAAAATTCAGCAGGGACGTGTTGAAAATTATAGTTTTAATCGTGAAAATATTGAAAAATATAGTGTAGATGTTGAAAAATATAAAGATGAACTTTTTAAAATAGAACCAAAAAAGATTAAAAACCAACACGATATTGAAAATATAGATAAAGATATATTTAATATCTCTCAAATATTAAAAACACAAAAAGAGAAACTCTCTAGCCAAATAAATAGAGAAAAAGAGAAGTTACAAGAGGAAAAAAAAGAGTTAGAACGTAAACTTGATTTTAATAGCTCAAATCTTTATGGGTATTTGAATAAAAATAGAGTGAAAAATAGAGAAAAAATAGTAACTTATCTCAAAGATGATATTTTATTTTCAGAGAAAGAGTTTCGTGCTAGGGAAGTTGAGAGCGATACCTCTATATTTGGTTTGGAGATAAATTTTGAGGAAGAATTTTCAAATGATTATAAACAGGTAGAGCTTTTAAATCAACTAGACAATGTCAAAAAAAGAGTTAAAGAGTTAAATAAAAAAGCGGTCGTTGAGAGTGAGAAACTGGAAAGTATCGCTTTAACAGATACAAAAACAAAAAATAGAGAACGCTCAACACTCTATGCACTCAAAAAAGAGCTAGATGAAAACCAAAGAGTTTATATAAAAAATAGAGATACAGCACTTTTAAATCTTGAAAATGCCAAAACTCAAGCGATAAAACTAAGAGATGAAAAAACAAAAGAGTTAAATAAACAGTATATAGAGAAAAATGCTCTTCTTGATATATTAAAAGAGAAGTTTCAAAATGTGGAAAAAGAGATAGCCCTTATTATAGAGTCTATAAATAAAGAGATTAGCAATGATATTTTAAAAATAGATAATAGTTTAATAACTTTGAATGCTAAAGAGTTAAGTGATATTCAAATAGTTCAAAATGAGTATCTTTTAGAATCAGAGAAGATTAAAACAGAACTCTTTGAACTTTTAAAAGAGAAGGGGATAGATGATACTCTTTTAAAAAATATTATTGTTGAGATAGAGGAGTTGGGTAAAAAACTTACAAGTATTGATACAAATCGTAGTTATGTCACTATATATATTGGAGAGTATCAAGATAAAATTTCAAAAATCCCATTGATGCAACAAACTCTTAATGATAATAGAGTTATTTTTGAAAACCTTGAACAGAAATTAGCATTTATTATAAAAGAAAATCAGCTTAAAAAGAGTGTGATAGTTGAAAGTATCTCTAAACTTAAAAAAATTAAAATAACTCTTAATAGATTTACCGATAATTATAAAAAAGAGATAAGTGAAAAGAGGATAGAAAAAGATATAGATAATGTGTTAAATTTAGAATATATAGAAAGTGATGTAACTATTTTTGATAATGAGGAGTTTATATCTACTATTATCCAAAAAATTAGTGATAGTGTTCAAGAGATAGAGAAATATTCTTCTCAGATAGAGATTCAAACACAACGTGTATTAAAAGGTTTAAATAGTGATAATATTTTCAAGATAGAGATTTTAGATGATTTTCTTGAACCTGAAATATCTCACTATATAAAAATAGCGAAAGAGTTAGTGGAATATATAGAAAAAGACAAAATTAAGATTTTAAAAGAGACATCATCTGAGATGTTTAAAAGTAGTTTAGTTTTTGTAAGAAAAGAGCTTAGTATCTTTGATGAGGCTATTTTAGATATTGAAAGTGAGGTTATGAACCTTAGAAACCGAGTGCGTAAAGCAGTTGAATCTTTTAATGTAATAGATTCCATTGAGATACGTTTTCAAAATGCTAATAGTGAGGTATTAGAGATGCTTCAAGATATATCAACTTTTTATAGTGAACATAACGATAAATTTTTAAGTGGTTTATTTAATGAAGAGAGTGATAACAAGAAAATACAAAATGAACTGAGTACCAAAATAGTAGATTTAGTTGCGCTTTTAATCACTACAAAAGAGTATATGAACTTAGAGAGTGGATTTGTATTAGAATTTAAAGTGATAGAGAAAGGTAATGACCTAAAATGGCGTCAAACTCTCAATGATGTTGGCTCAAATGGTACATCAACATTAGTAAAAAGTATTATAAATATCGCTATTTTACAGTTAGTGAGTAAAAATATCGTAAAAGATAACCCGATAGTAAGTCACTGTATATTAGATGAGATAGGGACTATATCAACAGATTATTTTAAAGAGTTAAAAGATTTTGTAAATAGTAGTGGATTTTTGTTTGTGAATGGTATGCCTATTGAAGATGATATTTTAATCTCTATGTACCCTACTGTTTATGTTGGGGAAAATTGTGGTGGGTATTCTCGGATGTTGTTGGCTAGTAAGGTGGTTGTTTAATTTGTTGATGTATAATTTGCATATCTCTAACAACTTCAATAATTACAACAATAATTCTTAACATGAAAATCAACACCTTTCACGGTTATGATTTACTAAACTTTATGCGTCAGCTCTAACTGTTGCATAAAGCCACAGTAGAACCGTATAAAATTATACCACATTAAAATCATTTAACAAGAAGTAGGAAAATGTCAAATTTAAATTTAAAAAATTTTGCCAAGATAAAAGATATAACTGTTTTTGTTGGAAAACCTAGTAGTGGAAAGAGTTATATTATGGATAAAAAATGACCTCCCTAAGCATATTCGGCACAAGTAGTGATGCAGGAAAATCTACTCTCTCTTTTGCCATTACTTATTTACTACACCATAGAGGGATAAAAGTAGCTCCCTTTAAAGCGCAAAATGTATCTAATAACTCTCAAGTAACAGATAAAGGTGGAGAGATAGCTATACCTCAATACTTTACAGCAGAAGCGATAGGATTAAAAACCTCTCCTAATATGAACCCTATTTTGTTAAAGTCTGGTGGAAAATCTCAAGCTCATATTATTATAGATGGGAAAAGTGTTGGGGATAAAGATGTTTGGAGCTATTATCGAGATATTGAAACTCTTAAACCTTATGTTAAAAGAGCATTTAAAGCATTGCAACAAGAGTATGAGCTTATCGTAGCAGAGGGTGCAGGAAGTCCTGTTGAGTTAAACTTAATGGATAAAGACCTTTCAAATATCTATGTAGCCGATGAATTTAATACAAAAATTATCTTAGTAGCAGATATAGAGAGAGGGGGAGTTTTTGCTTCTATCTATGGGGTGTATAATCTTCTTCCTAAAAAGCTTCGTACAAATGTTATAGGTGTAATAGTTAATAAATTTAGAGGAGATTTAACACTTTTTGATGAGGGTGTAAAAATTATAGAACAAAAATTTAAAATCCCTGTTTTAGGTGTTGTTCCCTTTCGTCCTTTTAATCTTGGATTTGAAGACTCTCAGTCGATTATGAATTATATACAAGACAGCTCAAAGGCTATTATAAAAGTAGGGGTTATTAAACTTCCTTATATAAGTAATTTTACAGATTTTGAACCATTAGTTGTAGATAGTGAGATAGACCTTAGTTTTATCTCTAATGCAAATGATATAGAAAGTTGTGACATAGTAGTAATACCTGGAACTAAAAGAGTTGTTGATGATTTAGAGTGGTTAAGAGAGAGAGGGTTTGAGACTCTTTTACAAAATAAAATGACTAAAGTTATCGCTATTTGTGGTGGTTATGAGATGATGTTTGAAAAGATTTTAGACCCTTTTAATATAGAATCAGAGTATAAAGAGGTTATTGGTTTTGCAAGATTAAAGGGAGAGGTTATTTTTCAAAAAGAGAAGATAGTACAAAAAGGGTGTTACAATCTTTTTGGAACTATGGTAGATGGTTATGAAATCCATAATGGAACTACAAAAAAACGAGCAAAAAAGAAGAAAAATATCTATGGAACTTTTGTTCACGGTTTGTTTGATAGTGATGCGTTGAGGTATTCAATATTTTCAGAACTCAATGAAGAGTATAAGGGTTATAATTTTAAAGAGTTTAAAAAAGATGCCATTAGAGATTTTGCAGAGCATATTGAAAATAGTGTGGATATTGACTTAATAGAAAAAGCTCTTGTTAAGTAATATCCTAACAGCTATCCTAGCCTACTTCATAGACAAGTTTTTCGGAGAATTCAGTTTTATAAAACACCCTATAATCTATATAGGAGAACTTATAACTTTTTTTGAAGATAAATTTTATAAAGATACTATTTTCAGAGGTCTGTTGTTAGTTATTTTCATACTTACAATAGTTTCAATCTTTTCAATAGCTATCTATGACTATCTAAAAGTTTTTTCAACATCTCTTAATATTTTTATAACTTCTATTATAGCTTCTATATTTATAGCCCATAAAATGCTAAGAGATGCAGTTCAAGGGGTGTTAGATGCAGAGGATAAACATCAAGCTATTTCAATGTTAGTGAGTCGTGATACAAAAGATATGAGTAGTAGTGATATTTATAAAGCTTCTATAGAAACTTATGCTGAAAATTTGAGTGATGGTGTTGTTGCTCCTATCTTTTATCTTTTACTTTTCAATCTTCCAGGGATTATCATCTATAAGGCTATCAATACTATGGACTCTATGGTTGGGTATCGAAATAAAAAATATGAAAGATATGGAAAGGTAGCTGCAAAGTTAGATGATGTGGTAAACTATATTCCCTCACGACTTACAGCAGTTCTTATAATGTTTATAGGTGGTCAAAAAGATATTTTTAGTTTTTATAAAAATGGTCAAAAACATGAAAGTCCAAATGCTGGACACCCTATAACTGCTATGGCTTTGGTTTTAGGGATAAAGTTAGGAGGAGATACCTCCTATTTTGGAAAGATTAAGAAAAAGCCCTATTTTGGAAAGGGTAGAAAGCTTATATTAGCAAGTGATGTTCGTAATAGTTTGAAAAAGTATTAGAATAGCGACTATTTTACCCTTGAGATAAATAAAATTATCCAAAATCTCAATTTAGGAACACTAATTGCTATGTATTACAATTACAAAGACTTAAATCATTGATTTGGTTGCTAAAGTTTTATTAAATAGTTATTTTATAGCTATTTGACGAAACTTTAGCGATTTAGTTAAAGAATTATTTTTAAGTGCCGATGTTAGTCTAAATTTAAAGGATGAAAAATGAAAAAAGTTAGTTTTATTATAGCTGGTTTAGTTTCACTTATGCTAGTAGGTTGTGGCGGGAGTGAAGGTAGTGTTGGTGGAAGTGCTGATAGTGTCGATGTAGATACAAGTACACCATCTATTAATGTTAGTAGTTCAAATAGTGCAAACACTGCAGCTTTACAAGATGGACTACCTTCGATTCCAGATATTCCTAACGAATAAGATTTTGGAAACTGGTGTATAGTGTTAAGAATGAAAAATTTCGTTCTTGTGTTCTTTTTAATTATTAGTTTTAGTGGTTGTGGAGTTGAAACAGACTCTAGCTCTAAAACTACAAACACTACTGGAACAGGTGGTACATCAGACAATAATGATACCAATGACAATAACACTAGTGATAATAACAATGGAACAGGGAGTATACCAACTATAACTCCCACAGGGAGCAATAGCGGTTTTGACACACAAGATGCGCTATTTGACAAAAATGCTTGTAGTTTAGCTACAGGCTACCATGCGATAGCAGATAGTAGCTTTGACCCCGTCTCAACAGCAGATATAGAAAATGGTGTTGAGATAAACTCAGCATATCCCTATACAGCTGATTTAGAGGCGACTAAAGTTGCACTCTTTTATCCAACTTTTACAAAAAGTTTGATAGGGCAGTTTGTAAATGTATATGCTACTGAGTATTATCGTTTTGCTTTCGATAAAGCTTGGTTAGAAAATGGTGACAACACTATTTATGTTCGACCCCCTAAGGGTAAAGCACTCTATTACGGTTGTTACCGTTTTGAGTTAAACTCTTTAGATGCTGGAACTATTACTAGCACTAAAGTATTTCGATAAGAAAATTAAATAAAGGATTTAAAAATGATTAATTATAAAAAAAGTTTATTGAGTCTAGCTACAGTTATGGCACTTTCGACTACATCTGCTACGGCTGGGTATATTCCATTAACAGGAGCTGGGGCAAACCTTGATAAACAATGGGTTCTATTTGGTGTAACAGGTTTACTTTCAAGTGGAACAGGTGGGGGTACAACAGAGGGTACATTCTCTATCTCTGATGATACAAAATATACTATTATAGATAGCACAAAAGATGAAAAATTTACAAAGGGTTTACTTGTAGATTCAGCCTATTTAGGAAAAGCTAAAACATATACTGTTTCTTATGTACAAGTACGTATAAATACTGATGATTTTGTAGGAAAAGAGACTGAACCTGTTCATACTATGTATGTAACTATGGAGGAAAATGGTGGTCCAGCATTTGCAGTAACTTATGATGCAGCTCTTGAAGGAAGAACTATGGAGTATAGTATCTCTTCAGATGGTTCAAATGCACATACTATAACTCTTGACTCAGCAAAAACTTACTCAAACCCAGGGTTTGGAGCATTAATCCAAACAGCAGCGGGTGCAGGTGGTTCTTCTTTAAGTGCATTAGCAGATATGGTTGATTATGATTTTACAGATAATCCTCCATCATCTTCATCATATAGCAAAACATCACATCAATCGATAGCTGCAGGAACAGAATATTTAAGAGTTTACTCTTATGATACTGCAAATACAAAATGGGATCTATTTGATACACGAAATAGTGATGCTGTAAATGATTTTACTGAGCTTAAAAAAGGGAAAGCTTACTGGGGTAAAATGGATGAAGATGGAGATAAACAAGCGGGTCTTGTTCTTGGAAGTTCATCTATCTCCTCTCTTGAGTATCAAGCTGCAGGTATAACAGCTGGTTGGAACTTAGTGTCATTTAGTGCTGAGAACTCTACTGTTAGAAAATCATCAACAGGTCTTATTTTGACATTAAAAGATGCAGATGGTGGTTTGAAAATTTGGGATTCATCAGGAAATCAATCTGTAAGTGCTGCGCATGTTAGAGGTTCTGATGTAGCTAAAGTTTCTACTTCATGTTTATCAATTAACCAAGCAGTTAAACAAGCAAAACTAGAAGGTAAAATGCCTGCTACATTTGACTTAAAAGCTTTTCCAATTAGTACAACACAAATAGTTCTTATTTCAAATAAACGTTTTATGATAGATGAAATAACACTAGATTCAGTAGGTGCTGTAACTACTTTAACAGGAGCAAAGCCTTATACAGTTGCTGATCCTTCAGATATTGGAAATACAGATGATAGTGCAACTGTAGATTTAGCTATAGATACTCCAGCTGCTCTTTCTAAATATGGTGAATATACTATGATTATTGAGCCTTTAACAGGTGCTGGTTCAGCTGCAGGTACATCTG